>JAGWAH010000036.1:0-17672 GCA_021296515.1 Acidobacteriota bacterium
AGCTCCGCGCGCGGGATTACGCGGCGAAGTACCGCGCCTCGGGCCGGCCCGTCCACCTCATCGGCGTCGAGTTCAGCCAGAAGACCCGCAACATCGTCGCCTTCGAGACCGCCCCCGCCTGAGGTCCGGGCCTCCGGTCGGCGCCCGGCGCTCGGCCAGCCAGAGGCGCCCGCATCCGCGGTCGTGCATGCCGTAACGAGAAGTCCAGATCGGTCGGGTGGTCGCGGCGTAGTCGAGGTAGATCGGCGTCTTCACGGGGCGCCACGCGGAACGGGCCGGCCGGGACACGTCAACACCGCGCCCGGTCGCAGACCACAAGGGAACGTCGCCGCCGGCGGACGAAGCACGCCGCTTCGGACTTCAGCTCCGGTCATCCCGGAGCCGGAGGCCGAGCGCCGACCTGCTTCCCGGCGGCGGTGACGATCGCCGCGGCGCTCTCGAGGGCCCTGCCGGCCTGCGTCCTGGAGAACGCTTCGGCGGGCGTACCCTCCTCCAGGCCGTTCGGATAGCGGGTCGGCACGTAGTAGAGGTCGAGCTGGCGTGCGTCGTCGAGCAGCGCCGCGATCTCCGGCGCGCGCTTGCCGAGCCGCTCGATCAGGCCGCGGACGCTGTGGCCGAGGATCGCCCGCGCGCCACCTGCGTAGTGGACCGCCTTGACCGCCTTCTCGGCCGCCTGCTGGGCGAAGAAGCACGCCTGGGCGAAGAACTCGCCGTCGGCCGCGAAACGGGCGAAGCGTAGATCGTCTTCGGCGGCCTGGAGCCACCGCCGGGCCTCCTCCAAGCCGGTCACGGTCGCCTCACAGGATTCTCGCGCCCTCCCGCGACAGGGCGTCGAACACCGCCAGACCCCGCGTTCGGCCGGCCGCGAACTCCGCCGGCGTGTAGACGATCAGGTCGACGACCACGGGCAGCGCCGCGTCGAGCCGCCTGGCCAGATCGAGGCCGCGTTCGAGGGGAGGGCGATCGGTCTCCATCACGACGACGAGATCGAGGTCGGAGAAGCCGTCCGCTTCGCCGCGCGCCCACGATCCGAAGACGACGGCCCGGCTGGCGCCGGCGGCTCGCAGCACGGGAACGGCGCGGCTGCGCAACTCGTCCAGCGAGCAGGGCGCGGGCTCGCGGAGAACCGTGACACTTTCGTCCCCGCAGACTCGCCGCTCGCTATGGTGGAGGGTGCTCATCCTCGTTACCGCAACCCCACGAGCCCCCGCACCGACTCGGCCAACGCCGGCGCGTCGTAGCCGACGCCTTCCTTGAAGACCAGGGTCACGTTGCGGATCTCCGCCGCCCGGCGCACCGGGTCGCCGTCGATGACGACAAGATCGGCCAGCTTGCCCGGCTCGATGGAGCCGAACCGCTCGTCCTCGCCCAGCACGCGGGCGCCGTTGAGCGACATGATCTGAATCACCTGCTCCGGGCTGAATCCGGATTCCAGCAGCAGCTCGTAGTTGCGCTGGTCGCCGTAGCCGGGCAGGGCCCCGCCCATGCCCGTGGGATCGACCCCGGCCGCGAGCAGGCCGCCCGCCTCGACGAACAGCCGCTCGAACGCCTGGGCCTTCGGAAACAGCTCGGCCATCGGGGCGTCGTCGCGCGAGGCGACGTCGGCGCGCGACTGCAGGTACTCGTCGCGGGCGCCGGGGGCGAGCATGTCCAGCACCCGCTGCTCCAGCGGCGGCCGGTTGGGAATGGCGAGCTCGTAGACGGGCAGCGTGGAGGTCATGGCGACGCCCTGCTCGACCATCTCGCGGATGGTGGCCGCCACCTCCTCGCCCTCGAGATCGACCTCCAGCAGGCTGCGCTGCACGCCGGGCGGGCAGACGCCGGGTTGCTTATCCGGCACGTAGTCGCTGTTGGTGAAGAAGCCGTGCTCGATGTTGTCGATGCCCAGCGCCACCGCCTCTCGGAACGAGACCGAGCAGAGGTGGCCGGTGACCCGGACGCCGCGCCGGTGCGCCTCGTCGATGGCCGCGGCCAGCTCCTCGTCGCCGATCCGCGTATAGGCCTTGAACCAGTCGACCCCCTCGTCGGCCCAGTAGGCGACGACGCGGCGGGCGTCCTCCGGCGTGCTCACCTGGAACATCTGCGACATGGCGCCGGCGCCCGACAGGTACGGCCCGGTGATGAACATCCGCGGGCCGATCTCCTGCCCTTCCTGGATCGAACGCTTGAGGTTCAGCTCGCTGTAGGGCGAGAAGGCGCCGGTGGTGCGGATGGTCGTCACCCCGCTCGCCAGGTACAGGCGCGGCGCGCTGACGTTGAGCTGCACCCGCCGGCCGCGGGTCATGTAGAAGGTGTGGTCGTGCAGGCCGACGAAGCCGGGGACGACGGTGTGCCCGTCGAGGTTCAGGACGCGGGCGCCGTCGGGGACGTCGACCTCGGCGTCGGGACCGACCGCCGCGATCCGGCCGTCCCGGATCAGGATGGTCCGGCCGCTGGCGGCGGGGCTGCCCGTCCCGTCCACCACCTGCGCGCCGGTGAGCGCCACCACCGGCTCGCCGACCTCGACGAACTGGCGCACGGCGTCCGAGAGCGTGTCCGCCGGCTGCGCCGCGCACGGGAGCGCGGCGACGAGAACCGCGAGCGTGGCGATCAGGTTTCGCATCGTGAATTCCTCCGGAACGGTCACCGGCGCCCGGGCGGCGGGCCGGCGGCGACGTCGAAGACCAGCTTCATGCCCGCTTCCAGGTGCTCGGCGATGTGGCAATGTAGCATCCAGCGTCCGGGGTTGGACAACTCCAGCAGCAGGTCGGCGGTCGACCCGGCCGGCACGAGCGTCGTGTCCTTCCAGACCAGGTTGTCGTTGGGCACGCCGTCGCGGCTCAGCACGAGGAACCGCTGCCCGTGGATGTGGATCGGGTGCTGCATGGCGTGGACGGCGCCACGGTCGTTGCGCAGGCGGATCTTCACCACGTCGCCGCGCCGGAAGCGCCAGTCGATGGCGTCGTTCTCCAGGCCGGTGTCCGGGTCGCGCAGGATCCAGCGCACGCGGTCGGCGGTGGTGACCCAGTTCATGCGCGGCATGGTGCCGCTCCACTCCACCGGGTTGAAGAACGCGCGGTCCAGGTTCAGCAGCGGCTCCAGCGGATCGGGCAGATCGCCGATCTCCAGCGTCAGCAGCAGCCGGTGGTCGACCGGCCGGTCGAACTCGTCGCGGTACGGCTCGATGTCGGCGGCGACATCGGGGTGGCTGCGCAGCTCGCGGAAGCGCTCCCCGAAGTCCGGCGCGGCGGGCGTGCCGGTGACGGTGACCGTGCCGAGCACCGCGTCGTCGGCGAAGTAGTTCCCGTAGACGTGATCGATCGCCTGCACGCGGTTGGCGAACGGCACCTCGCCCGGCGCGTCGAAACGGACCTCGACGACGTAGCGCTCGGCCGGCGCGATGACCACGCTCCGGACCCGCGCCGGCCGCTCGAACTTCCCCACGTCGGACGCCACCAGCTTGATCGGGGCGTCGCCGAACGAGACGTTGAACGTGCGGGTGTTCGAGACGTTGGTCAGGAAGAAGCGCACCACCTCGCCGCGGTCGACGGTCAGGCGGTAGTCAGCAGGTTCCCGAAGCGGCCCATCATCGCGTGCGTGGCCCGGTCGCGGCCGAACGGCGCGAGGCCCGTCGCGTCGACGAGCAGGTCGTCGAGCATCAGCACCTGCTCGCGGTTGGCCGGACCGAAGTACTCCGGGTCGGCCGCCTCCACCTGCAGGTTGCCGTACAGCCCCAGGTCCTGCTGCACGTCCTCGCGGTGGTGCGGGTGGTACCAGTAGAGGCCGGCGTCCGGAAAGTGGATGCGGTACTGGAACGTCTCGCCCGGCCCGATCGGGTCCTGCGTGAGGCCGGGGACACCGTCGAAGCGGTTCTCCAGCCGGATGCCGTGCCAGTGGACGGCGGTGGGCAGGCTGAGCCGGTTGGTGACGTTCACCGTGATCGTGGCGTCCTGCGGCACCTGGATGAGAGGTCCCGGGTACTGCCCGTTGAAGCCGTACATGGTGAAGGTGCGGCCGTCGATGGTGCGCCGGACGAGCCCCGCCTCCAGGTCGAGCGTGCCCCCGTCGCCGAGGCGGACGATCTCGCGCGGGCGCGCCGCTGGGAGCGGCGCCGCCGCCGACGGCAGGAAGGGATCGACCGCCGGCGTGAGGCGGCCGACGCCCGGCATCATCGCCACCGACGGGTGCATGGGCGGGCGCCGCCAGCCGCGGGCCGGCGGGGGCGCGGCGCCGCCGACCATTCCGGTCAGCGCGAGCAGGTCCTCCGGTTCCATCCGCATGCCGGCCGAGGTGCCGCGCAGCACGATACGCCCCTCCCATGCCGCCGCGTTCGGGTCCGATTCGGCGGTGACGATCACCAGGAACTTGTCCAGGTCGACGGGCCCGACCCTCGTCCGCCCGTTGGCGACCGGCCCCAGGTTGACGATCGGCCGCAGCCGCGGCGTGGTCGCCCAGGCCACGTAGCCGGAGTAGTCCCCGAGCGCTACCGGGTCGGGCAGGCCGGCGAGATGAACGGACAGGTCGAACCGGTGATGGCCGTCGGCGGTGACGGCGGCGCCGAACGGCGAGGGCGGCGGCGTCAACTCGACGTAGCCGGACGCGCCGGGGAAGTCGGGCGCGTGGATCAACTCGATGCAGTACAGGTCCGGGTCGGCCGCCGGCCCGCGCGGGTCCAGAGCGGGACACCCGAGCGCGGCATCGCCGGGCTGGCCGGCCGCCGCGGGCGGCGTCCCGCGCAGCCAGAACAGCACGCAGATCGCCAGGATCGCGGCGCCAGCGCCCCGAAACGCCTCGCTGGCTCGGCGTTTCGGCCCATCCCCCCCGCTCCAGGAGCCTGCGCCGCAGAACGCAACCGAGTGAGTTCTGCGGCACAGACTCCTAGAAGATCGCGAGCGCATTGATCGGCGACCCGGTGCCGTTCTCCACCGCCAGCGGGGCCGCCATCAGCGTGAACTCCCAGCGGTTCAGCGACGCGGCGGTCTCGGCGAGCGCCTCCAGGTCCTGGTTGTCGAACAGGTCGACGCCCAGCGCGACGATGGTAATCAGGTGCACCGGCAGGTTGACGCCCTCGACCAGCGACGGCACCACGTCGAGCGCGGCGTCGCTGCCGATGAACGACACGTCGCGCGACTTCACCCACGGCATGGTGGAGGCGTGCAGCCCGGCCGCGTTGCCGGAGATGTTCCAGGGACCCATCTCGGCGCGCCGCGCCCAGCGGCCGGTGCGAACGAAGATCGCGTCGCCCGGCTGTACGGTCACGCCGGCCATCTCCTCCCAGGCCTGGATGTCCTCCACGTAGATCGGCGTCCCCGGCTCCAGGTACGGCACGCCCTTCAGGCGCGGGAAGTCGAGCAGCACGCCGCGCGTCACGATGCCGCCCTGCAGGTTGACGATGGACGCGTTCGAGCAGCCGTCCTCGGTGATCGTGTCCTGCGACACGCCGTTGTACATCCGCCCCCGGTAGAGGATGTGGCACAGCGAGTCGATGTGGCTGTGGGAGTAGCCGTGGTAGCTGACGTTGTAGTTGTCGCTGACCCCGCCGAAAAGGCTCTCCGCGGCCGACGCGTCCGGCACGCCCAGCATGCTGTGGCCGAACGGCCGCGGCACGTCCTCCGCCTCTTCCTTGATCACCCGGTGGGCCAGCGAGACGGTGATGCCCTCGGTGGCCAGGGCCAGGGCTTCGAGGCGTTTCTGCGGCGTGATCAGGTTCGCGGCGCCGAGCTGATCGTCGGCCCCCCAGCGGCCCCAGTTCGACAGCTCCTCCATCATCCGCTCGATGTCCGCCTGGTCGAGGTCGCGCGACTCGGCCGTGAAGTCCGGCGGCACCCAGGCGGGGACCGCCTCCTCCATCGGCTCGGAGGCCGTGTCGGCACCGGACCCGCAGCCGACGAGGGCGACCACCAGCAAGAGCAACCCGCCGCGCAGCAGTCCAGGTCTCATCGTGTTACCTCCACGGACATCGCATGAACCAGCGCCTGCGGCGGTCGCCGCCGGCGGACGACGACAAGCCGCCGCACAGCCCCAACATACCCCACAACCGGCTCCGGCCGCTCGCCCGATCCCCATTTGCGGCAACGTCTGAATTCGTTGCCGCCCGATCCGTGCTCATCGTTCCGTCCACCGGTACCGCGTCTACACGTTTTGACAGACGCTCCGCACAGATGCTAATCCTCAGTAGCGCTGCTAGATTTCAAGCACCTTCGGTGCAGCCTCCACGGCCGGCGCCACTCTACTCCCGGAACCGGAACAGAGGATTCTCCAGGATGCCGAAGACACACCGCCATCTCTCGCGCCGGGAGCGTCAAATCATGGACGTCGTCTACCAGTACGGGCAGGCGACGGCCGCCGAGGTGCTCGACGCGCTGCCCGACCCGCCGAGCTACTCGACGGTACGGGCGCTGCTCCGCGTGCTCGAAGACAAGGGCCACGTCCGACACCGGCGCCAGGGACCGCGTTACGTCTTCCGGCCGACCGTGCCGCGCGAAAAGGCCCGACGCTCGGCGCTCGCCCGCGTGGTGCAGACGTTCTTCGACGGATCCTCGCAGGCGGCCGTGGCGGCGCTGATCGACCAGTCGAGCCTGTCCGGGGCCGACCTCGATCGTCTGGAGGCCCTTATCGACCGGGCCCGGCAGGAAGGACGCTGAGCGATGAGTTCTTTCGGGATCTCGACGCTGGCCGACGCGGCCGTGCGGGCCACCGCGCTGCTCGGCATCACCGCCGCGGTCGCGGCGCTCGCCGGCCGCCGTGCCGCGGCGCTGCGCCATTTCGTCTGGGCGCTCGCTCTCGTCGGCGTGCTGATGCTGCCGCTGGCCGGCGCCGTCCTCCCCGAGGTACCGGTCCCGATGCCGATGCCGTGGACCCCCGGACCGGCCGCCGCCGCGGCCCGCGACAGCGGGCCGGCGACGGCGCCTCCTGCCGTTGCGCTCCGGGGAAGTGCCGGGATCGGCGCGGCCGAAACCGCGAGTTTCGATCCGGCGGCCCTGCCGGCCGCTTCCTGGAACAGCGTGTTGCTCGGGATTTGGGGAGTCGGCGCCGTAGCGTTCGCCGCCTGGTCCCTGGCCAGTATCTGGAACATTCGCCGGCTGGTCGCGCAGGCGACGCCGGTCACGGCGCGCGACTGGCTCGACCCGCTGCGTGACGTGTGCGCACGTCTCGATATCCAACGCCCCGTGCGGCTGCTGCAGAGTGACCGTGTGGCGATGCCGATGACCTGGGGCTGGCGGCAACCGGTCATTCTGCTTCCCGCGGCGGCCTCCGAGTGGCAGTCCGCCCGCCGCACGGTCGTGCTGCGCCACGAGCTCGCCCACGTCAAGCGCGCCGACGTCGTCACCCAGTTGCTGGCGCAATGGGCCTGCGCTGTCTACTGGTTCAACCCTGTCGTCTGGTTCGCTGCGTTCCGACTGCGCGTCGAGCGCGAGCGCGCGTGCGACGACGAGGTGCTGCGGCTGGGGACCCGTGCGTCCGACTACGCGAACCACCTGCTCGACATCGCCCGCGAGTGTCGCGTGCCCGGCCTGAGCGCGTCGGCGGCAGTCGCCATGGCGCGGCCCTCGCAGCTCGAACGCCGGATGCGCGCGATTCTGGACCCGACGGTCCGGCGCGCGGCCGAACGCTGCACGGCGATCCTCGCCGCCGCTCTCCTCACCGGGGCCGTGCTGGCGGTTTCCGCAGTGACGCCGACCATCGAAACGCTCCCGGGACCGGCCATCGCCGCGACGGTGAGCGCCGCCCCGGCCGCCTCTCCGCCGCAGGCCGCGCCGCTGCGCGACGGGTGGTTCGAGAGCTGGCACCGTGCCGCGGAAGAGGCGTTCGCAACGGTGGTCTGGCACGTCTCCGAGGCGCGGCGGCGCCTCGGAAGCGCGGCGGCCGGCAACGCGCAGGCCGTCGAGAGCGACGAGAACGTGGCGCCAACGACGGAACCCGGGGAGGAGTCCTTCGGATCCGTCGATTCGCGACTGGCCGAGACGTTCATCGGCGCGTTGAGCGATCCCGACGCCAACGTGCGCGCCCGGGCGGCGCGAGCGCTCGGGCAACACCGGATGCACGCGGCGGCGACTGTCCTGCGCACCGCGCTCGGCGACGAGGACGCCGACGTGCGCAAGCGCGCCGCGTGGGCCCTCGGCCGGATCCGTGACGACGCAGCGGTCGACGGTCTTCTGAGTCTGCTGCGGGATCCGGTCCAGGAAGTCCGCGAGCGAGCGGCCTGGGCCCTTGGCACGTTGCGGAATCCAGCCGCCGTGGACGGGTTGGTCGCGGCCCTGGCGGACGCCGACGCCGCCGTGCAGGAGCGGATCGCCTGGGCTCTCGGCCGGATCCGCGACCCGCGGGCGACGCGCGGGTTGATCACGGCCCTGACGGTGATCGCGGGCGACGCTCTCCATGAGGTGATCGAGGCGCTGGCCCGCACCGGCGGCGAACCGGCGATGGAGGCGCTCATCGGGCTCATGGACACCGACGACCCCGAGATCCGCCGCGCGGTCATCGACGCGCTCAGCCGCGGCAACTGGATCGCGACCGACGAATCCGCCGACTCGGCGCCGCCGCCCGGGCCGCCGCCGGGCTGAACCTCACCTGTCACGCCGGCAGTTATACACTGGCGTCGATGACCGCTCCGTCGCCGCGGCGAATGCCGCCGGCATGCGACGCATCGCGCGTGCTGCCGGTTCTGCTGGCCGTCCTCGCAGCCGGTTGCTCGGGGTCGCCCCCGCCGCCGGATCCCGCGGCCTTCCCGGACGAATTCACCGGCTCGACCGCCTGCCGCGACTGCCACCTGGAGATCCACGACCGCTGGCGGGAAACGCTGATGGCCAACGTACTGGTCGATCCGCGCGAACGGCCGGAGATCATTCTCGGCGACTTCGAGACGCTCCATCCGCTCGTCACCTTCCGGCGCGAGGACGTGACCTACACCTACGGCAGCAAGTGGAAGCAGCGCTACTTCACCCGGCGCGGCGATGATCTGTTCGTCTTCCCGGCGCAGTGGGACGTGCAGAACGGGGAATGGCGGCGCTACGGCGCCCGGCCCGGCACCGAGTGGTGGGTGGAGCACTACCCTCCGGATCAGATGCAGCGGCCGACCGGGCCGCTGTGCGACGGCTGCCATTCGGTGAACTACGACGTCCGCACGAAGACCGTCACCGAGTGGAACGTCGGCTGCGAGGCGTGCCACGGACCCGGCCGCGCCCACGTCCTCGACCCGATCGCGGATACCGTCGTGAACCCCGCCGATCTCGATCCGGTCCGCGCCAACGACGTCTGCATCCAGTGCCATTCGCAAGGGATACCGCTGGGCAACCCGATCGAGGGCCGCCACTTCGACTGGCCGGTCGGCTTCCGGCCGGGCGACCGGCTCAGCGACGTCTGGGAGCTCGACGCGCCACACCTCGGTGAGGAGACCTTCACCCACTGGCCGGAGGGCTCCGCGCACAAGAACCGGATGCAGGGCAACGACTACGTGCAGAGCCGGATGTACGTGAAGGGCGTCACCTGCGCGGACTGCCACGACGTCCACGGCACCGCGCACGACGCCGACCTGATCGCGCCCGGCAACGCGGTCTGCACCTCGTGCCACCAGCCGCAGCTTCAGCCGGGCCCGGTCGGGTCGCTGGAGTATCACACCCGGCACGCTCCCGACAGCGAAGGGAGCGCGTGCGTCGCCTGCCACATGCCGCGCATCGCCCGTACCGTCGGCGACGTCAACGTAAGCAGCCACACCTTCCGCTTCGTCTCCCCCGCCGACACCGAGCGCTACGGCGTCCCCAATCCGTGCACCTCGTGCCACACCGACGAGACGAACGAGTGGGCCCTGGAGGAGTTGCGCGCCTGGCCGCACGTCTCGCCGTGGCGAGTGGCGCCGTGACGCTCCATCCCCTGCTGGTGCACTTCCCGATCGGGTTGATCGTGACCGCCGCGGTCATCGACGTCGCGGCGCTCGGCGCGGGCCCGCGCTCGGCGCTGCGAACCACTGCGACCGGCCTCTACGCGGCGGGCGCGGCGGCTCTGCTCGCCGCGTACTTCACCGGCCGAAGCGACGCCGCGCTGATGCGGATACCCGGCCCGGCGCACGCGGTCGTCGACGAGCACTGGACGTGGGCGCTGCGCACCACCGTCTACCTGGGTTTCTTTGCGCTGGGCCGGCTCGGTCTGGATCTGGCGGGTCTCCTGACCGCCCGCGCACGGTGGCTGCCGGTCGTCGCGGCAGGCCTCGTCGGCGTCCTGCTCCTGTTCCAGACGGCCGAACGCGGAGGGCGGCTGGTGTACGAGCACGGGGTGGGCGTGGCCGCGCCCCGCGCCCGCTAACCGCCGGCAACCCGGTCGCATTCGCCGGGGCGCCGGAAACTCCTATCGCGATCCCCTGGCCTCCAGAGCTCGCTCGCCGGCCAGCGCGTTGGCGATCGAGTAGTTCCCCTCGTGGCACGCGTACTCGTAGATGACGTAGCCCGGCGGGCTGTTGAGCGGCAGCTCGACGGTGAAGGGGCGGGTGTAGGTCGCCTCGTCGTGAATCGTGTAGCGGTAGCGGATGGTGTCGTCGTCGATCCGGGTGAACCGCTCGACGGCGCGCAGGTCGCGGGTGCCGGGGAATCCGCGCCAGGTCGTGTCGTCGCGGTAGTGCGTCGTTTCGACCACCAGCGTGTCGCCCTCCCAGCGGCCGCGCCCGTCGCCGTTCCACTGCCGGATGCGCCCGTCGATCGGCGCGCGCCCGTCCAGATGCACGACGCGCACGTCGTGGATCATCTCGTTGAGAATGACGACTTGCCCGGGCGACTGAAAGATGTGGTAAGCGTTGCTGTAACCGGACGGCACGGGCGGCACGCGCTGGTAGGTCATGCAGCGTTCCTGCAGGGGCCGGTCTTCCCAGGAGTCGAAGGCGTGGGCGCGGCGGTACTCCCGCAGCTCCGCCTGCCGCCGCTCGGCCGCGGGGGTGAGGGGCGGGAGCCTTCCGTCCGGCGGGTCGACGATGAGCGAGGTGCGCCCGGTGGACTCGCCCCGATCCCACCAGACCTGGTTGTAGGCGAGGGCGAGATCGCGTTCGGCACTGAGCTCGCCGCGGCGTTCGGACGCGGCGCGGGTGGCATCGCCCCGGTTCTGCTCCGCGATCTCTTCCGGCGTCAGAAACTCTCGTCCCGCCAGATCGTCCGGCCGCTGCAAAGGGGTGAACGTGGCGTAGGACCAGATGCCCTGCAGGTCCGGATCACCCCAGGGCGTCCGGAACGACGCGGGCTCCGCCGACGCTGCGGAATCTTGACCGGCCGCCGGACTCGGCATCACCCACGGCACCGCGACCGCGACCGCCGCCACCGACATCACCAACCATCGACGGGTCATGTCAACCTCCCTGCATTCGCCGGAGCCGGATACCCGAGGCGCTCGTCCGGTTGGTCGCCGCCGGACCGGAACGCCTGCCTCCCGTGACGATATACCGGCGGGCGCCGCGAGGCGATGACGGACCGGTGCGCGCCGGTCGCCTGCGTGCAACGCGGTGCTCACCCAGGAACACCCGACCACGGCCGGGCAGGCGCGGCCCGTGGGTGATAGGCTTCGAGCCGATCCTCTCCGGACCCGTGACTCGCTCGACAGGAAAGCAGCGTGATGCCCACCCGTCCCACAGATCAGCGTCGTCTGCGCCGGCACCGTTTCCTCGGGCGCAGACTCCCGACCCTCGTCATCCGGACCATCTTCGCCACCGGCGCCGTCTTCGCCGCACTGGCCGCCTCGTCGGATTCCGCGCGCGCGCAGGAACGGCGCATTCTCAGTCCCCCCGGCCACTCCGCGGTGCAGGTGGGCGGCAACTTCGACCCGGTGCAGTACGGCTACCTCGGCGGGGCGTGGATCGACGTGTACTACGGGCGGCCCCTCAAGCGCGGGCGCGATCTGTTCGGGCCGCCGGACTGGGCCGACATGCTCAATGACGGCGCTCCCGTGTGGCGCGCCGGGGCAAACCAGTCGACGCGGCTGGTCACCGAGGCGCCGCTGATGATCGGGGGCACGCGGGTGGAACCCGGCGAGTACACGCTGTTCATCGAGCTGTCGGACGACGTCTGGACCTTCATCGTCTCGACCTGGCCGGCCCAGGAGACCTACGACTACGAGAATCGGGACGCGCTGTTCGGGGCGTTCGAATACACGGACGACCGCGACGTCCTGCGCACCCGGATGGAGCTGGAGACCCTGCCGGTCGCCTTCGATCAACTCTCGTGGCAATTTCTCGACATGACCGCGACCGGCGGGCGGCTCGCGCTGATCTGGGACACGAGGATGGCCTCGGTGGCGTTCACCGTCGCGGACTGACGAGGGCCGGCGCCCGGCTTCAGTCGGACCGCAGCGCCTCCACCGGATCGATCCCGGCCGCCCGGCGCGCCGGGCCCACGCAGGCGACGACCGTCGCCGCCGCCAGCACCGCCAGCACCATCGCCAGCGTCACGGGGTCGCGGGGAGACGTCTGGACCAGCAGGCTCTCAATCAGGCGGCCGACCGCGACCGCGCCGGCCGATCCCGCGATCAGCCCGGCCCCCACCTGCGCGAGCCCGCGGCGCAGGACGACCCGGATCACCCGTCCGGGCGGGGCGCCCAGCGCCATGCGGATGCCGATCTCCTGCGTCCGCTGCGTCACCGAGTACGCCGTGACCGCGTAGATCCCGACCGCCGACAGGACCAGCGCGATTGCCGCGAAGATGCCGAACAGGCCGCTGAAGAGCAGGTACGTCCAGCGCCCGTCCCGGAGCCGGGCCGACAGCGACTGGGCGCCGAACACCGGCAGGTCCGGGTCGACGGCCTGCACCGCCGCGCGGAGCTGCGGGACGAACGCGGCAGGCTCGCCCGCCGTGAGAAGCTGCAGGGCGAGCGACCATTGCAGCGCGGCCGGGCCGCCGGCGTAGAGCCGATACGGCAGGTAGACGACGGGGTCGGGATCGGGCTCCCGGAGGGCGGCCTGCCGAATGCTCGGGCTCACGCCGACGATCGTCAGCCACGGGCCGGGCGGCTGGCCCCGCGCCTGCAGGCGGACCCGCCGCCCGACGGGGTCGTCGCCGGGATAGAACCGGGCGGCGAAACGCGCGTTCACCACCACCGGCTCCGCGCCGGCGCGGCCGTCCTCCAGCGTCAGCGCCCGCCCCCGCGACAGCGAGACGCCGAGCGACTCGAAGTACCGGGCGCCGACGCTCAGCATCGTCACGGTGGGGGCGGGGGCGCCGTCGGACGAGGGGCGCCCGTCGATCTCGAGCGACCGCTGCAACCCGCCGAAGAGGGGGAAGGTGGTGGCGACGCTCGCCGCGCGAATCCCGGGCATCGCATCCAGGCGCCGCTGGAGCTGCTCGACGAACCGGAGCCGATCCTCCGGCTCGGGGTACTTCCGGGCGACCAGCGTGACCTGTCCCGTCAGCACTCGACCGGGGTCGAACCCGAGATCGATCCGATAGAACTCCTGAAAGCTGCGGATCATCAGGCCCGCACCCGCCAGCAGGACGACCGCCAGCGTCACCTCGACGACCACCATCGCCGCGGCCAGGCGGCGCGCGCGCACCCCGCCCGCCCCGGTGCGCCCCCCTTCCTGCAGCAGCTCGCCGACCGGCGTCCGCGAGACGTGCAGCGCCGGCGCGAGCCCGAAGAGCACGCTCGAGCCGACGCACGCGAGGGCGAGGAACGCGACGACCGGGCCGTCGAGGTGGAAGGTCATCCAGAACGGCTTGCCGACGTCGGCCGTCGCGACGTCGAGCAGGCGAATGCCGGCTGCGGCCAGCCCGAGGCCGGCGGCGCTGCCCGCCGCGCCGAGCGCGAGGCTCTCCGTCAACAACTGGCGGACGATCCGCCACCGCGTGGCGCCCTGCGCGATCCGGATGGCCACCTCGCGCGCCCTGTGCGCCGAGCGCGCAATCAGCAGGTTGGCGACGTTGGCGCAGGCGATGAGCAGAACGAACGCCACCGCGCCCATCAACGTCGAGATGATCAGCTTGACGTCGGCGGGGTTCGCCCAGTCGTTGAACGTCCGGAGCACGGCGTCCGTGTGCTCGTTCGTGTCGGGATATTGCCGGCGGAGCCGCCCCGCCAGCGCGCGCACCTCGGCATCCGCCGCTTCGAGAGCGACGCCTGGAGCAAGCCGGCCGACGGTCGACAGCATCCGGTTGTCGCGGCGGTCCAGGGCGCCGGTCGGCTGCAGGGGCCGCCAGGTGTCGGAGTTCAACGGAAACCGCATGCCCTCCGGCATGACGCCGACGATCGTCGACGGCTCGTCGTTGACCCGCACCACCCGGCCGAGCACGCCGGGGTCGCCTGCGTAACGGTCCTGCCACACGTGGTAGCTCAGGATGACGGTCCGGTCCGCGCCCCGTTCCCCTTCCTCGGGCAGGAAGTCCCGGCCGAGCAGCACAGACTGGCCGAGCAGGCGGAACGTGTTCGGCGTGACCAGCGACCCCGTGACCCGCTCGGGGGGACGGCCGGCGTCGCTCAGGTTCGCGGTCCCGCCGGCCGTGAAGGCAGCCAGTCCGCTGAACGAGGCGGCGGCCGCGCGATAGTCTTCGAAGTCGGGGAGCGAGACGCCCCCGGTCTGTCCGCGGTCGCTGTCGCGTGACGAGACGTTGATGATCCGTCCGGGGTCGTCGAACGGCAGGCCGCGGACGAACACGGCATGCACGATCGCGAAGACGGTGGCGTTGGCGCCGATGCCCAGCCCGAGCGCCGCCACCGCCATGACGCTGAGCGACCGGTCCTTGATCAGACGCCGAAGGGCGTACCGGACATCCTGCCAGAGCATCATGCTACCTGTAACGTATGGAGACCGGCCGGGGTTCAATCCCCGGTGCGTCGCGTGCGCTTCCCGGCCCGACCTGATCGGGCGGCCCTATAATCGCGGCATGACAACGACCGACGCTGCACCGACGACCGACTGGAAATCGCTCAACGACCGCCTCGTCGCTGCCCTGAAGCCGTTCGCGGCGCCGTTGGCGATCTCGTTCCACGGCCCCGGCGAGACGCCGCACGCGGCGCGCGTCGACGGGCGTTACCCGGCACCCAACGAGCACGGCCGCACCGGGCAGGTCCCGGCCGGCTGCGTCTTCTGGATCCAGGGGGCGACGGACACCTTCGCCACCGTCGCCGCCGATCATGCCAACTGCAGCGTCGGCAGCTACACGCACGGCTTCATCTCGCTGGAAGAGGCTGCCACGAAGGACGACGTCGGCGCCGTCCTCGAGGCGGGCTGGGTCGACCAGGCGGCGGTGATGAGCCTGCCGCACGTCGCCGAGCGGCCGGAGTCGGTGGTCTACGGACCGCTCGCCGAGCGAGACAGGCCCCCCGACGTGGTGCTGCTGCGCATCAACGGCCTCGGGCTGATGACGCTGAAGGACGCCTTCCCCGACATGCCGATCGAAGGCAAGCCGCAGTGCCACATCGTGGCCATGGCCAAGGACCGGAACGTGGTGGCGGCCAGCGTCGGCTGCGCCCTCAGCCGCTCACGGACCGGGATGCGCTCCGAGGAAATGACGTGCGTCATCCCTGGCACACGCCTGACGGAGGTGGTGGAGACGCTCGAGGCGACGGTCGGGCTCGACCGCATGATGGCGAGCTACGCTTCGGCCGACGCGAAGCGGTTCGGCTGACAAGGCGGGCGCCGGCAGGAGATGCGCGCCGCCATGGGCCGACGAGGCCGCGTGACGGCCGGTGGTCGAGGAACACGATGATGCTGCTTCGCCTGCTACTGCTGCTCGGCGCGGCGCTTGCCGCATTGCCATTACTCCGCGCGGCCGAGGCGCAGGCGCCTGCCAGTGCCACGGACGGAGCGTTCCGCGGCTACCTCGCCGCGCGGGTGGTCGACGGCGGCGCGCTCGAGGTGGTCGACGAGCTGAACGCCGGCCGTCTGTTCGTACCCGCGTCGGTGCTGAAGGTCGTCACGGTGGCGACCGCCCTGGAGCACCTCGGCCCCGACTACCGCTGGCGCACCCGCCTGACGACCAACGGAGCGTTGGCGGACGGCGTTCTCGACGGCGACCTCGTCGTCGAGCCGGGGGCCGATCCGACCTGGGGCGCGTTCTTCGACGACGGCGCCGGCGAACCGCTGGCGGCGTTGGCCGGCCAGGTACGCGCGCGCGGCGTCACGCGGATCACGGGCGACCTCGTCGTCGACGCCCGCCGCTTCCCCGGCCGCCTGCACCCGCTGGACCGCTCTTTCGGCGACCTCCCCTATCGCCACGGCGCGCCGCCGTCAGGCCTTGCGGTGGACGAAGCGACGATCACGGTACGCGTTGCACCGGGACCCGCGCTCGGAGCGCCGGCGCGCGTGCGGGCTCCCGACGGCGTCGACGTGATCAACCGCACGCTGACCGTGGGCCGCGACCGCCACGGCGCCGGCAGCCTCGACTTCCTGCCGGTATGGGGCACCGACACGCTGCTGCTCCGCGGCGAGTACCCGATCAGCGAGCCGTCCTTCACGATCCCGGCCAGCGACCCCGCGCCCGTGCTGCGCGCGGCACGGCGCCTGCGCGATGCATTGCACGCGGCCGGCGTCGCCGTGGAGGGGGCGGTGCGACTCCAGACCCGAACCCGGCCCGCGCCCGACCCGGCCGCCGTGCTCGCGGAGCTGCACTCGCCCCCGGTGGAGGAGCTTCTCCCGGAGATCCTGACGAGGAGCCACAACTGGTACGCCGACACCCTGATCCTGACGCTGGGGCTGGAGGTGGCCGAGACCGGCCGCTTCGACGACGGCGTCGAGGTCGTCGCCGACTTCGTCGAGGATCTGCCGGACCCGGGCACGCCCGTGCCGCCGGAGCCGGCGCTGCGGGACGGCTCGGGACTGTCCGCCGCCAACCTGATCGCGCCGGCGACCGTCGTGCGGGTGCTCGCCCACGCGGCCGGGCGCCCGTGGGCCGAGAAGTTCATCGACGCGCTGGCCGGACGCGGCGAAGGCACGCTCAGGGCGTGGCCGCGCCTGCCGCCCCTCGCCGCCAAGACCGGGACGCTGCGCCACACCGTCGCCCTGGCGGGCATCATCGGCCCGGACTCGGACGCCCCGGTGGTCTTCTGCTATTTCGTGAACCACCACACCCGGCCGCGCTCCGCGGCGAGAGGCGAGATAGCCGCCGCGCTCCGGCGCTGGCGCACCGCTGCGGCGCGCTGACCGCGCCCCTTTTTCGGCCCGCACGCATACAATGCGGATCCGGCGTTCACCCCGGATTGCCAGGAGGATCGCGATGCAGATGCCAAGTCCCGCCCGCACGGTTCTCGTCCTGCTCGTCGTGGGAATCCTGGGAGCCGCGCTGGCGCCTGCCGGATCGATCGTGGCGCACGCCCAGTCCGAGGCCGATTTCGTCCCGGTCACCGACGAGATGCTGCAGGATCCGCCCGCGTCCGAATGGCTCATGTGGCGGCGGACGCTCGACGGCTGGGGCTACAGTCCCCTGGATCGGATCGACCGGAGCAACGTCGGCGAGCTGCGCATGGTCTGGTCGCGCGCGATGACCGAGGGACGCCAGCAGGGCACGCCGCTGGTCTACGACGGCGTGATGTACATGCCCAACCCGGCCGACGTCATCCAGGCGATCGACGCGGTCACCGGCGACCTGCGCTGGGAGTACCGCCGCGAGGTCCCGGAGGACATCGGCGACTACGTCTTCAACACCCTCTGGCAGAACAACCGGAACTTGGCGATCTACGGCTCGTACATCATCGACACCAGCGCCGACGACCACATCTTCGCGCTCGACGCC
>JAGWAH010000036.1:17971-18799 GCA_021296515.1 Acidobacteriota bacterium
TCACCTCGCCGGCGCCGAAGTTCCTGATCGGCGGGACCGACCTGCAGCACCTCTACCACAACTCGACCCTGGCGCTGGACGCCGACACGGGGGAAATCGCCTGGTACTACCAGCACATGAACGACCACTGGGACCTCGACCATCCGTTCGAACGGTTGCTCGTGGACACCGCGGTGGCACCGGACGCCGACGCCGTCGAGTGGATCAATCCCCGCCTGAATCCGGGCGAGATCCGCAAGGTCATGACCGGCATCCCCGGCAAGACCGGCGTGGTCTACACGCTCGACCGCGAGACCGGCGAGTTCCTGTGGGCGCGGCCGACCATCACGCAGAACGTGATCAGCGGCATCGACGGCGCCACCGGGGCGGTGACCGAGAACCCCGAGCTCATCTTCACCGCCGAGGGACAGGAGATGCTGACCTGCCCGCACGCCAGCGGCGGCAAGGACTGGGAGGCCGGCGCCTACAGCCCGCTGACCAACATGATGTACTACCCGCTGCGCAACGTCTGCGCGAACATGCGGGCCGAGGGACCGGACAGCACGTCGATCTACGCCATCGCGTGGCGTCCGCGCATCGCGCCCGGCACCGACCAGGTCGGCGCGGTGCATGCCATCTCGGCCGAGACCGGCGTCACCTCGTGGGTCCACGAGCAGCGCGCGGCGACGATGTCGCTCGTCGCGACCGGCGGCGGGCTCGTGTTCGGGGGCGACGTCAACGGCCGCTTCCGCGCCTTCGACGACACCACAGGGGAGATCCTCTGGGAGATCAACCTCGGCTCGCCGGTCTCCGGCTTCCCGATCACCTACGCCGTCGACGGCCGGCAGT
>JAGWAH010000157.1:0-612 GCA_021296515.1 Acidobacteriota bacterium
CGGCGGGATGAGGATGTCGCTGGCCCGCAGCCGCTCGCGGTGGGTGCCGTCGACGTAGAACTGCCGCTCGCCGGCGGTCACCCTGTCCGGCTCCTCGCCCTCGGGATAGAGCCACACGCCGACGTCGGCCACCTCGGTCACCTCCTCGCCCACCGGGAAGTAGTGGAGGCTGAAGTTGACCGTACCCGGACCCGGCGGCAGCAGCTTGCCGACGCCCTCGGGCAGCACGTCGTACCGCTTGCCGATGCCCATGCCGACCAGATGCGTCCGCGGCGGGTCTTCACCCTCGGCCGCCGCCGTCCGCAGCGTCGCGTGCCCGTGGTGCGTGACCTTGATGCCCAGGGGGTAGGACGGCTTGAACTCGGCCGCGCGGATGTAGCGGGGCACGTCGAACCCCTCGAACTCGATCCGCGGCGACCACCACTGGTCCTGCCCGTTGGCGACCACGTGGTAGGGCGTCGAGCGCACGATGAAGTCGGGCGGCCGGCCCAGCAGCGCCTCGACCTCCCAGACGTCCGCGCGGGGGAACTCCGGCGGCGGGGGCAGATCGGCCGGGTCGCCCTGCGGCGCGCCCGCGTCCACCCAGCGGACGACGGTGTCGATCTCGTCCTC
>JAGWAH010000157.1:667-5543 GCA_021296515.1 Acidobacteriota bacterium
CGCTCCACCCGATCCCGGATGCTGCGCGCCCAGGGACGCGCCTCGCGGTAGGTGAGCAGCGACATCGGCGCGATGCCGGCCGGCTGGTGGCACTGCTGACACGAGCGCTGCAGGATCGGTGCGACGTCCCGGCTGAACGTGGGTGCCGCGTCGGCCTCCCCGACCGCGCCCGCGACGGCGGACTGCGCCAGGACCGGACCCGCACTCCCCAGCAGCAGCGCTACCGCCAGTCCGAGACTGGCCGCCACGAACAGTCGGCCGCCAACGAACTTGTCCACCTTGGCCATGCTCTTCTTCTCCCCCCGAACGGTCGCGACCGCCGATTACGGCGTGACCGTGATCGGCACGAAGCCGTTGGTCCAGCAACACTGAAACTCGAACTCCCGAATCACGTTGAACGCGAGCACGCGCAGCAGATACTCGCCCGGCGCGGAGAAGGTCGCCGTGGTGGCCACCTCCGCCCCGCCCTCCTGCGCCCAGGCGTTCGGCTCCACGACGGCGATCCGCTCGGCGAATGTCACGTCGCCCGGCCCCTGGTGCTTGAACCACTTGATGTTGATCGGACGCTCGTCGTCGACGGCCTCGGCGTCGCGGGCCACCCACGCGCCGAGATCGAGCGGCACGCCTACCATTGCCTGCCGCGCCGCGCCGGTGATCCCGCGCGGTCCACGCCCGACCGGTCCGTCCGGCGCCCAGCGCAGCAGCGGCGACACGCTCGATCGCCCCGGAAACTCCCACCCGGCCAGCTCGTAGGCAGGGCTGGTCAGCCGCCCCGGCACCGAGAGCGTCTGCCCGCGCACGTGCAGCGTCCAGACCACGTCGCGGCTGCCGAAGTCGGCCGGCACCGTCACGGTGAAGGCGCCCCAGTGGCGCCGGTCGCTCTCGGGCACCGGCTCGAACACCGTCGGCTGGCGCCCGTCGAACTCGGCCGGCTCGATGAAGTTGTCGGACCCCAGCGGGATCTCCAGCGTCTCCTCGGTGTTCACGTTGAAGTAGCCGAACGACAACTCGAAGGTGCCGTCGGGGTTCCGGTACCACCCCTCGAAGATCGGCACCACGGGACCGCCCGACGGCCGGAACAACTGGAGCTCGAACTGCGTCTCTCCCGGGTTGGCCACGCGCCGCTCCGACGCCCGCTGCGCCGCGAGATCGGCGATGCCCGGCCCGATGGCCGCCGCGAGGGTCAGCGCGAGCGGAATGGTCCGTCGCATCGTTTCGCCCGCTACACCTCCGGCCCGGCCGGAGGGGTCGCCCCTATTCCGAGTGAATGCCCGGGCTCGTCAGGTGCGTGACGAGCAGTCCCTGCAGGGCCTGGACCTGGCCGGTCAGCCGGTCGACCTTGCTGTTGACAATCATTACGCCGATCGCGCTGATGAGCGAGACCAGGAGCGTGAGCACCTGCAGAACGGTCGAGAGGGTTGTGCTGCGCTCCACGTCGCGACTCTATCATCATCTCGCCAGTCCGACGCGCACCCTCGACCGACCCGGGCTCCGGGTTCGGCGGGCGTCGCTCTCTCACCTCGATTCAGACAGGTCGCTCAGCTTCCACAGGTGCGAGCGCGTCCGGATGACCAGGCTCCCGCGGACGATCGCCGGAGTCGACATGGCCACCTCCTCCAGCGCGTTGGTGGCGACCAGCCGGAACCGGTCGTTGCTGTCGAGCACGTAGGTGTCGCCGTCCTCGCTCAGCACGAAGACCATCCCGTTGTAGGCCCACGGCGACGACGTGAACCCGGTCGCCCCGCGCGCCACGCGGCGGCGCACTTCCTGCGTCTGGATCTGCTGCTCGGTGAAGTACAGCTCCTCGCCGGTGTGCGCGTCGTGGACGGTGAAGAACCCCCGGTCGAGCAGCGTGAAGTAATAGTCGCCGTAGACCAGCGGGGTCGGATGGTAGGGCCCGGCGGCGTCCTGGTACCAGACCACGTGGTCGCTGCCGGTCTCCCCGTCCGGCAGGGTGATGTCGCCCTCGGCGCCGGGGCGGATGGCGTAGACCGGCCGCACCGCGTCGCCGACGTAGCCGGACATGACGTAGAGCAGGCCGTGGGCGGCGAACGGCTGCGGGATCGAGATGGAGTTCATCCCGCGGAAGCTCCACAGCTCCCGGCCGTCGAGGTCGTACGAGCGCACCAGGTCGCTGCCCGTGGTCACGAGCTCCGTGCGGCCCTCGTGCTCCCAGACGAAGGGCGTCGACCAGTTGGTGCCCTCGTCGCGGTCGTCCCGCCAGCGCTCCACCCCGGTCGCGGCGTCGAGCGCCACCAGGAACGACTGCTCGTCGTTGTCGTTGACGACGTAGAGCGTCCCGTCGTGCAGCACCGGCGAGGCCGCCGGCCCCCACCCGAGACGCGTGTCCGCCGCCTCGAAGCGCCGCTCCCAGACGATGGCGCCCTCCATGTCGAGGGCGTAGACGCCGACGTTGCCGAAGTAGGCGTAGACCCGCTCGCCATCGGTCACCGGCGTCGACGAGGCGTAGGTGTTCTTCAGGTGGCGGTCGAAGTCGGGCCGGCCGGTGTGCACCTCAGACGTCCAGAGGACGTCGCCGCTCTCGAAATCGATGGCCTGCACGAGCCAGTGATGGACCGCCACCGAGCGCTCCAGCAGGTCGCCCGGCTCCGGATCGCGGAACCGGCCGCCGGAGGGCATCGGCTGCGGCGAGCCGTAGGGGAAGTAGAGCCCCATGCGCGGCTCCTCCTCCTCGCCCTCGCTGATGACGGTGGTCAGGAAGATGCGGTCGCCCCAGACCACCGGCGACGACCAGCCGAGCCCGGGGATCGGCGTCTTCCAGACGACGTTCTCCGTCGTGCTCCACGTGAGCGGCAGCCGCGGATCGTCCTCAGCCGTCGACATGGCGTCGGCGCCCCGGAAGGCGGGCCAGTTCTCGGACTCCGCGGCCAGCGGCGCGGCGGCGACGAAAGCGAGCAGGACGGCGGCGATGGCGGCGGCGGCGGAACGGAATCGTGCGTGGCGCATCGGATCTCCCTTTGGATGTCGGCGTTGCCGCCGCGATTATACGCAAGGTCGGGGCCGTACCCGCCCGCTACGGGCCGCCGGTTCCACGAAGCAATGCGTGGCCGGATTCCTCGAAGTGCCGGTCGAGTCCCAGCACATCCTCGATTGCGTGCTGGCGCATGAACTCCAGGCTCACGCAGTCGACGAGACTGAGGCGGCGGCGATTCTCCCGCGACAGGCGCCGCATGCCGCGGCGATGCAGCTCGTCCGACACCCACTCCACGGACAGCAACGGAAACACGTGGCCGTCGAAGTCACGCACCGCCTCCAATCCGACGCGGCGCTGCAACAGGGCGAGCGTCTCGACGACGACATACGACGTCGTCCGGAGCGGACGCTGCTGAGCGACAAGGCCGCGGAACGCGCGCACCATGTCGGCATGGCCATCTTCAGAGCCGACGAGCAGAGCGTACAGGCCCGAGGTGTCGGCGAACACGCTCACGAGCGGTACGCCTCGTCCAGGTACCGATCGTGGTCCCGAGCCACGCGGGTCTCGCCGCTCGAGTCGCGGTACTTTCCGCAGACGGCGAGCGCCGCACGAATTCGTTCATCGCGCGTCGGCAGCGTTTCGTCATGGTCGAGCTGCGCATCGACGCAGCGCCGAACCGCTTCCGCCAGCGAAATACCGAGACGCGCGGCGTAGCGGGTCAATCGCCGATGTTGAGCTTCGGTTACCTGTATCTGTGTACGCACCATGATGTACGGAAGATTACATCACTCTGGTACGGCGAACTGAGAACCGGGGAGGAACCCTGGCGGGCCTCTTCCAAACGACCGGGACGCGGCCAGGAAAACAGGACTCATGCATGCGCTGCCAGTCGGAATCCCCACCCACGCGATGTACTGTACCGATCGATGCCCGCGACCGCTGCAGCCATCCGTCCGTTCGCCTCCCGCGCCGACTACGACGCCTGCGTGCGGCTGCAGCGCGAGACATGGGGCGAGGACTTCGTGGACGTCGCCTCGGCCACGATCCTGATGGTCTCCCAGCGGGTCGGCGGCGTGTCGGCGGGGGCGTTCGACGCGGACGGCCGCCTGCTCGGCTTCGTCTTCGGCATCAGCGGCATCCGCGACGGCGAGCTCGTACACTGGTCCGACATGCTTGCGGTGCGGCCCGAGGCGCGCGGGACGCTCAAGCACTTCCAGCGCGAGCAGCTTCTCGAGCGCGGCATCCGGCGCATGCTCTGGACCTACGATCCGCTCGTGGCGCGCAACGCCAACCTGAATCTGAACAGCCTCGGGGCCCGGCCGGTGGAGTTCGTCGCCGACATGTACGGCGACACGCGCAGCGCGTTGCATGCGGGGCTGGATACGGACCGCTTCATCGTCGAGTGGCGGCTCGATGAGGCGGGGCCGGCCGGGGCCGGACCGGCAACGGCCGATGGAGGAACTGCGCCGATCGTAGACGCGGAATGGCTCCGCCGGGAGGGCCCGCTACCGACCGACCCGCAGATCCGCGTCGCCGCGCCGGCCGACATCGACGGCCTGAAGGCGACCGACCCGGCGTGCGCCCGGGTGTGGCAGCAGGTCCAGCGCCGCGCGTTCACCTGGTACCTCGCCAACGGGTACCGCGTGTCCGGCTTCGAGCACCGCCGGGCGCCCGGCGACTCGCACTACCTGGTGACCAGGACGCCGGCTTCCGCGGGTGGGTCACCAGGCTCACCCGCAACGGACGACCGATGATCCTCCGCCTGTCGCGCATCACGCTGCGGGAAATCCGGATGACGCTGCGCGAGCCGTTCGAGATCTCGTCCGGCCGCACGACAGGTCGCCGGATTCTGCTGCTGGAGCTGGAAGACGTCGACGGCACGACTACCTGGAGCGAGTGCGTCGCCGGGGAGCGGCCGAACTTCTCGGCCGAGACCATCGA
>JAGWAH010000037.1:0-13786 GCA_021296515.1 Acidobacteriota bacterium
ACCCCCGCGAGCCGCAGGGTGATCCAGTTGTTGCCGTGTCCGGGATTCAGGTACAGCGCGTTCGGAAAGGTGTCGCCTTCGAACGCCCCGCCGAGCACGTGGTACAGGTCCTGGTCGCCGTCCCCGTCGATGTCCCCGAACGAGACGCCGTGCCCCTTCTGCAGATGCCCGAACCCGCCCGACGAGGTCACGTCCTGGAAGAACGCCCCCCCGGCGTTGCGAAACATCAGGTTCGGGATGAGCATCCGGTAGTCGGGATCGCCCGTGCCGAGGTACATGTCGAGGAACCCGTCGTTGTCCAGATCGCCGAAGTTCGACCCCATCCCCACCATGATCCGGTCGAGCCGCACGGCGCGCGTGACGTCGGAGAACGTGCCATCCCGGTTGTTGCGGTACAGGCGCGGGAGCTGCCCGCGGTGCGGCTGCCCGAGGCGCTCGAGTACGACGTCGGACAGGCCCCCGCTGAAGCCGCTCACGAACAGGTCTTCCCAACCGTCGTTGTCGTAGTCGAAGAACCAGGTCGGAAAGCTCACCGGCGGCCCCTGCACACCTGCCTCGGCCGCCACGTCCCGGAACGTCCACGCGCCATCCGGTCCCTGCCCCTCATTGCGGAACAGACGGTTCGGCTGATCGGCGCGCAGCAGCGTCACGTACAGATCGAGCCGCCCGTCGTTGTCGTAGTCGCCCCACACGGCACCCTTGACGAAACCGACCACGGCCACACCGGCCTCGAACGCCACGTCGGTGAACGTTCCGTCACGGTTGTTGTGGAACAGGCTGCCGGGATACGCCGTGCCCTCCCCCGACTCGTTGCCGATATACAGATCGACCCAGCCGTCGTTGTCGTAGTCGCCCCATGCTCCAGCCTGCGTAGGGGCCGGACTCAGCAGGCCCGCCTGCTCGGTTGCGTCGGAGAACGTGCCATCGCCGTTGTTCCGCAGCAGCGAGTTCGGATGCGGCTCGTTCAGCCATGCGCCGCGCAGCACCAGCAGATCGAGGAACCCGTCGTTGTCGTAGTCGGCCTGCACCAGATTCAGGCCGCTGACCAGTCCTTCGAGCCCCGCTTCCGCCGTCCGGTCCGTGAACGTGCCGTCGCCGTCGTTGCGGAAAAAGCGGAGCTGGTTGGGGTTGTCGTCGGTGGCGACGGTGAACAGGCCCGCCGACGACGTGAAGATGTCGAGATCTCCGTCGCCGTCGAAGTCGTCCATGACGCTGCCTCCCTTGCGGCCGCCGACGTCGAGGCCGAGTCGGGGCGCGACGTCGACGAACGTCCGGATGTCGTATTCCGAACGGAACGCGGCGGGAGGAATCAGCCACTCTTCCGGCACGCCGAACGGATACTCGCCGATCGTCATGTAGGCGACATTCAGCAGCCACCGGGCTCCGAGGAGGGTGGACTCGTCGGGCGCATCTCTCAGGACGCGCGCGTATTCCTCGATGGCGCGCCGCGCGGCGCCTTGGTCGGGGTGCGCCGCGGAGCGTCGCATCGGCGCCGAGCAGCGTCCTGCCGCGCCCTCCTGCACGCAGTTCTCCTGAGTGGCTACGCGCAGCCACGACAGGGCGAGCAACTGGCGCACGGCGCTGACGAACGTGCGCGATACCGCGGGTTGTCCCTCCGCCTCGCGCAGGATGTCCTCTAGAGCGGCGGCGGCTTCCCGGCTCTGCCCTGCATTGAGCTGCCAGCGGGCGATCTGCGACCGGTACCGCAACAGATCGGGCAGTAGGGACGGCCGAGTCGCCGCGGCCAACGACCGCGCCCGCAACGAGCTCGCGTACGGGTTGGCGTCAGCGCCCTCCCAGGCGATGGCGTCGAGCCGGCGCGTCATGTCGACCGTGCCCGGGTCGCGCGGGGCGCGGGCCCGCTGCCCGTCCGCAGTCGAAGCCCACAGACCCAGCAGAAGGACTGCGGCCGCCGTGCAACGCACCCGGCGCGACATCACGCGAGCCACACCATCCTCCTGCCGCTCACCGGCCCTCGGCGCGCAGCCGCTGTCCCGTGCCTTCATTCAGCGTCGTCCAGCGCCGGACGGGCACGTCGTTCCACTCCTCCACCCGTCCGCTCGGCCACTCGACCCGGACAGCGGTCACCTCGCTCGCCTCCCCGAGTCCCACGACGACACGCGGATCGCTGGCTGACGCGTAGCTGCCGTCCGTCCGCGAACGGCGCCACAGTACAGGGCCCCGGGCGCGAATCACTCCTACCCTCGCTCCTGCCATGTCCCGCGGACCGGCGCCGCCGACCAGGCGCAGGCCCAGCCACGCATTGCGCTGCCCCACCTCGTTGATCAGGAGTCGGGCGGGACCGTTGTTGTTCGCCACCAGCACGTCGACGTCACCGTCGTTGTCGACGTCACCGAACGCCGCCCCGCGGCTCACCTCCGACAACGCGAACGCGGGACCGGCCCTGTCGCTGAGGTCCTCGAAGCCCTGGCCGCTCAGGTTGCGGAACAACTGGTTGCGCTGATGCAGCGGGAACGGGTCGCCCGCCGCGACGAGACCCTCGACGACCAGCACATGCCCGTTGACCGCCAGCAGATCCAGCCAACCGTCGTTGTCGAAGTCGGCCCACGCGGTGCCGAACCCCGTGTACGGCATGCTCGGTGCGCCAAGGCCGATCATGGCGGTGCGATCCTCGAAGAAGCCGCTGCCCACATTGACGTAGAGCGTGTTGGTCTCGGCCGTCACATGGGTCATGAACAAGTCGTCGTCGCCGTCCGCGTCGAAGTCGCCCGCGTCGACCCCCATGCTCGCCTCGGTGTCACCTCCCCTGTCGACCGCCACGCCGGCAAGCAGCGCGCCGTTGCCGAACGTGCCGTCCTGCCGGTTCATCCACAACTGGTTCGGCTCGCCGTCGTTGGCGACGTAGATGTCGACCCAGCCGTCGGCATTGAAGTCCGCGCCCAGGACGCCGAGTCCGGGTCCGTATTCCCTGCCCACGCCGGCGGTCGCCGTCACGTCGGTGAACGTACCGTCCCCGCGATTCCGATAGAGCCGGTCGGGTGCCGGCGGGTAGCTCTTCGGCGCGCAGTAGTCCCGCTCGCCGGTGGGCGTCAGGCAGCGCTCCTCGTCCTCGGGGTCGTAGACGACGTAGTTGCCGACGTACAGGTCGAGCCAGCCGTCCCGGTCGATGTCGAGGAACGACGCCGACACCCCCCATCCGGAGTCGCCGACACCGGCCCGCCGGGAGACGTCGCGGAACGTGCCGTCGCCGTTGTTGCGAAACAACTGATTGGCGCCAAGCCGGGTACGGTACAGATCGACCCATCCATCGTTGTCGAAGTCTCCGGCCGCCACCCCCATGCCGTAGGAACCCACATCGAGACCGCTCCCCTCGGTCACGTCGGTGAACCGCAACGTCCGGCCTCCATCCGCGTGGACCTCCAGGTCGTTCCGGTAGAGGCGGTCGGTGAGCGGCAACGGGACCTGCGGCGGGGGCGGAATCAGCGCGTCGTCAAGGGACTTGCCGGCGCCAAGCATCTGGCCCTGAACAAGATACACGTCCAGGTCGCCGTCGCTGTCCATGTCGAACAGCGCGGCGCCCGGTGCCATGATCTCGGCGAGATGGAACTCGCCGGACATGCCGTTGAAGTGCTCGAAGTCGATGCCGGTTTCCCGGGCGCGGTCGGTGAACCACGGATCGAGCGGCGCACTCTCCCTCGTGGAAGCCGCATCGCCGGCGACTGCGGACTCCTCGACCTCGGACGCTGGAGCGCCGGAGCCGGCCGGATTACAGCCCGAAGCGGTGGCGAGAATCAACAGGAGCGGCGCCGCGAAGCCGGTCCGCAGTAGCTGGAGTGGCCGAAACACGGGACCATTATCCGCCGCCCCGCTGGACCGCTTCAAGCCGCCGCAGAGGCGGCCCCGGGCGGCGAACCGCAGCCGATCTCAGGGCCGGGAGGGATGGAGCAGCATCGGATCCACAGCCGGACCCGGATTGTGCTCGGGCTCGTCGTTCCGC
The DNA here is from genome assembly GCA_021296515.1 of Acidobacteriota bacterium. Classification (GTDB taxonomy): domain Bacteria; phylum Acidobacteriota; class Vicinamibacteria; order Vicinamibacterales; family UBA8438; genus WTFV01. The sequence continues at coordinate 3,959 of JAGWAH010000037.1, forward strand.
CACGGCGTGCGGCACGGCTCTCCGCGCAGATAGAGCGTGAGGTTCGTGGCCATCGCCCCGGCCACCTCGGACAACGACGCATCGGAAACGATCGCCATCGCGAACCGTTGCCATTCCACGGCCTCCGGGAAGCGCCCCACCTCGGCCAGGGCCATCGCCATCGTCTCCGCCACCGACGCGGTCTTGTACTCCGTGGCCAACGCCTGTACGAGATCCAACGCCCGCTGCCCGTCCCGCACCCGTTCGTCGGGAGCCGCCGCCAGCACGCGCGCGAGGGCATGTGCGAACGCCGGTTGCTCGGGGTGCCGCGCCATCGCCACGCCCAGCCTCGTGCGGGCCTCGGAGTAGCGTCCCAGGCGGACCAGGGCCATCGCCTCGCCGAACTGGGCTTGATCGCCCTCTCCGATCCTTCTGTAGTGGGCCAGGGCCTCCTCGAAGCGGCCGTTGCGCCGCAGGGCGTCGGCAAGGCGCAACCGAGCCGCACCGAGTGTCTCGTCGTAGGTGGCGGCAGCCCGAAAGCGTTCAATGGCGTCGGCGTCGCGGCCGCTGCGCTCCAGCAGCGTCCCGAGCAGATAGTGCGCCGCCGCCAACCGCGGGTCGATCGCCACCGCCGCTTCGAGTTGGCCTGAAGCGGCGCGCGCCGCGCCGGTGCGGATCAGAGCTGTTCCCAGGTTCAGCCGCATGGCCGCGTTCTCGGGCGCCATCTCGACCGCCGACTCGAATTGGCGAGCCGCCTCCGGCCAGTCCTCCCGTGCGCTGGCCTGGATCCCGAGATCACGGTGGGCCTGCGGACTGCGCAGCGCGGTCGTCAATACGGCCATCAGCGGGTCCGCCATCGAAACGGCGGCGCCGGCTGCGTAACCAGCGCCGGTGCGGCTGCCGCTACGGCTCAGGTGCTCGCGCGCCCGATCGAGATCGCCGAGACCCCGATAGGCCATCGCAAGCGGGTAGTGGATGACAGTGGCCGACGTGTCCAGGGCCAGAGCCGCCTCCAGGCGTTCGACCGCGCGCGGGTAGTCCCGGACTGCAAGCGCGGCCCGGCCACCCTCGTACAGCAACGCCGCAGCTTGCGGGTGGAGCGCTTGGGCCCTGTCGAGAAGCGGCTCGGCCGCGGCGGGTCGATCCAGGTCCACGTAGACGTGAACCAGCCAGACGATCGTCGCCAGGTCCGCCGGTTCGATTCGCAGGACCCGCTCGAGCCAGCCGGCGGCCTCCTGCAGGTCTCCCCGGCGTATGGCGACGTGAGCCAGGTAGTAGGACCAGCGGTAGTCCGCGGGGGCGAACGCCTGCGCGCGCCGAAAACAGGGCGCCGCTGCGTCCGGATAGTCACCGGCAAGCAGAAGCACTCCCAACGCGCCGGACGCCTCGGCGTATTCCTGACGTCGCGCGTCTTCAGCCGGCGAGTCGCGCGCTGCCGCCGCCTCCAACGCGACCACGGAATCGTGGGCCGCGCCGAGCTGCTCCTGCACGGCCGGATGCATCCGGCCGAGATCCGGCAACTCGCACTGCGCCTGAGCCGACTGCGCAGCCGCCATGAGGCGCGGCGCCGCCAGCGCCTCCACCCCGCCCCACACGGCGAGCAGCGCCATCACCGCCAGACCGCGTGCGGCGACGCACGGTGTCATCCAAGCCACTACTGATCCCAACGCGAAGCGGCGCAACAACCGATTGAACGCGGCCACCGCCGACGGGAGGTTGCGACCCGCGCGCACCCGGCGGCGGCGATTCACTCCAGGCTACGCCCCGTCCCTTCAATCAGCGTCGTCCAGCTATTGACGCCTACCCCGGCCCACTCTTCGGCGCGGCCGCCCGGCCAGATCACCCGCACAAGGCTGACGGACGCCGCCGCTCCCAGTCCGAAGAGCACGCGCGGATCGTTTGCCGACACGTAGCTCCCGTCCGTCCGGGCACGGCGCCAGAGCACTTCGCCTCCCTCTCGAAATACCGCCACCCGGGCACCGAGCATGTCTCGGCGGCCGTCCCCGCCCACCAACCGCAGCCCCACCCACGGGTTACGATGGCCGACTTGGTTTAGCAACAATCGCACCGGACCGTTGTTGTTCGTCAGCAGCACGTCGATGTCGCCATCGTTGTCGACATCCCCGAACGCCGCGCCGCGGCTGACCTCCGAGACCTGGAACACGGTGCCGCCGTTCTCGCCAATCTCCTCGAAGCGGCCGTTGCCCAGATTGCGGAACAACTGGTTGCGCTGGTGCAGCGGAAAGGGATCGTTCATGCGCACCAGAGCTTCCTGGGTCCGGATCTCGCCGTTGGCGATCAGCAGGTCCAGCCAGCCGTCGTTGTCGAGATCGGCCCACGCGGTGCCGAATCCCGTATACGGCAGACTCGGCGGACCGAGCCCGACACGTGCGGTCCGATCCTCGAAGAGGCCCGAACCCTCGTTGATGTAGAGCGTGTTCGTCTCGGTGGCGATGTGCGTCATGAAGAGGTCATCGTCGCCGTCGGCGTCGAAGTCCCCCGCGTCGACCCCCATGCTTCCCTCGGCGTTTCCGTCGCGGTTCACGGCAACCCCGGCCAGCCACGCACCATCCACGAACGTCCCGTCCCGCTGGTTGAGCCAGAGCTGGTTCGGCTCGCCGTCGTTGGCGACGTACAGGTCCTGCCAGCCGTCGCCGTCGAGGTCCGCCGCGACCACCCCAAGGGCCGGCCCGTACGCGTCACCCTGCAACGCCGGGGTCGTCACGTCCATGAACGTCCCGTCCCCGCGGTTGCGCAGCAGCCGGTCTGGCACCGGCACGTAGCGCTTCGGCCCGCAATAGTCCTTCTCGCCGGTGCGGTTGAAGCACTCGATCCGGTCATCGAGACGCGGGTCGACGTAGTTGCCGACGTACAGGTCCAGCCAACCGTCCCGGTCATAGTCGACGAAGGAGGCCGAGACGCTCCATCGCGAATCGTTCGCTCCCGCGTGCGCGGTCACGTCCGTGAAGGTGCCGTCGCCGTTGTTGCGAAAGAGGTGGTTGGCGCCGAGTCCGGTTCGATAGACATCCATCCAGCCGTCGTTGTCCACGTCGCCGGTGGCCGCCCCCATACCGTAGCCGCCCACGCCGAGCCCGCTTCTTGCCGTCACGTCGGTGAAGCGCAACGTCCGCGTGCCGTCCGCGTCGACTTGCAGATCATTCCGATACAGGCGGTCGCCGGGTCGCGATGCAGCCCCCGACGGCGGACCGAACAGGGCGTCGCCCAACGTCTTGCCGGGACCGAGCATCTCCCCCTGCACCAGATACACGTCGAGGTCGCCATCGTTGTCGAAGTCGAACAGCGCACCCCCCGGCCCCATGATCTCCGCCGAATAGTATTCGCCGGACATGCCGTTGAAGTGCACGAAGTCGAGCCCCGCTGCCGCCGCGCCATCCGTGAACCACCCGGCGCCGTTGGCACCGGCTTGTGACAGGAGGCCCGCTGTGGCGCAGCCGACGGTCAAGGTCGCAAGGCAGGCTCGGAGTGGGGCGCGCGGGGAAATGGTACGCACCAAACGTGATTATAGCAGCGCCACCGGGAGCGGTCAAAAGGCGAACCTGTCGGCTACCGCCCGCCGATCGCGGCGAGCACAGCTTCGATCCGGGCCTCCAGACCGTCGGCGCCGGGATCGAGTCGCAGCGCCTCCTGGAGGTGGACAACTGCCTGCTCCAGGTCGCCCTGCATCTGAAGCGCCGTCCCGAGGTTGGCGTGGGCAAACGCGAATGCGGGGTCCAGGGTAACTGCCCGCCGCAGGTGGTCTACCGCCAGATCCAGATCCCCGTTCTCGGCCAGCAGCAACCCCAGCTCGTTGTGGACCACCGGCGAGCCGGGATCGAGACGCGCCAGCTCCCGGTAGTGCGCGATGGCCTGTTGGGGACGACCCTGAAGTTGGGCCATCATCGCCAGGTTTGCGTGCGCGTCGCGGAAATCGGGCTCGATGGCGAGCGCGCGGCGGAACTCGACAGCAGCCTCGTCCAGCCGCTCCTGGGATGCCAGGACGACACCGAGGACGTTGAGTGCCACCGCGGTCGGCGGACCGAGAGCCAACGACCGTCGGAGGTGCGTGACCGCGTCATCCAGGCTACCCTGGGCCTGCAGCGTCATGCCCAGGGCGGCGTGCGCCTCGGCCGAGCTCGGATCCATGGCGAGCGCGCGGCGGTAGCTCGCGATGGCCTCGGCGGTACGCTCCAGCGCAACGAGCGCGTTGCCGAGGTTGGAATGGGAATCGGCGTCGCCCGGCTCCAGCGCGATGGCCCTCTCGTAGTGACCGATGGCCTCGGCGGGTCGCCCCAGTGCCGCGAGCGCGGTTCCCAGGTTGCTGTGGGCGAGCGCGTCGTCAGGAGTCAGCGCCAGCACCTGCCTATACTGCCCGGCCGCGTCGTCCAGACGTCCCTGGGCCTGCAGCTCGGTGCCCACGTTGAGCGCGGTAACCGCCCGCATGACGTCCATCGAGAGCACCGGCCAGTTGCAGAAGACCAACATGACGGCAGCCGCGACAGCCGCGGTCGCCGCCCGTCGATCCCAGCCGGCCCCGGCCATCCGGCGCACCTCGACGACGGCCGCCGCGGCAAAAGGGATTAGCAGCGGCACGAGAGGATACCGATAACGCGCCATCACGGCGAACACCACGACGCTGGCAGCGTACGCGCCGACCATGAGGTATAGCAGCAAAAGTTGCCGGCGGCGGCTCCACGTGAGCCAGAAGCCGGCGGCAGCCAGCGGGGCCAGGACGCCGAAGTGCCAGAGATAGCCGGTCGTCCGCAGCGGAAACGACCAGTCGGCGTGGCTGAGCTGGTCTTCCGTATCGGCTACCTCCGCCGCATTGAACGCCAGCACCACCTTGCGTCCCGTCAGTCGGAGCCAGTCAACCGGCTCCGACCGGATGTACTCCAGCGCGCGGCGTGTCCAGTACCGAGACACCTCTGCCGGAGTCAGCCTGGTGCCGAGCTCCCGCTCGGCGACCTGCGTGGCGTCCTGCCGCTCGAAGCGCGGGTCCCCCCGCCCGAACACCAGCGGCCGGTACGTACCGTCGGCCGCGGGGTTGTTGCCGATGTAGAAATTGGGGCCGAACTGGGCCGTCGTCAGCACGAACTCCCCGCCCACCAGGGCGTTGCGCGCGCCGACGGGCAAGACGGCGAGGGCCAGCCCGATCCCGAGGGCACCCGCCCGCACGAGCCGGTCGGCGCGCCGCCCCGCGGATACTGCGAGCCAGCCGAGCACGGCGACGACGAAGACGAGGGCGTGCTCGCGGGTCAACAGCAGCGCGCCGAGCGCCACGCCCGGCCAGATCCAGTCACGGACCGGGGCTGGCCGCGCAACCAATCGGCCAAGCAGCGCGAGCACGACACAGAGCAGAAACAGGCCGAGCGTAGCCTTCTGCACCAGACCGTCAAAGAAGATTGCGGGCGGGTAGACGGCCAGCATCACGCCGGCAACCATGCCCGCGTTGCGCGACAGGAAACGCTCGGTCGCGATCGCCAGCAGCACGCACGACGCCGCGCCGAGCACGCTCTGGACCAGCCGCACCGCGAACGGATCGGATCCGAACAGTCCGTAGACGACGCCCAGGAAGTACGGGTACAGCGGCGCCTGGTAGAAGACCTCACTCCCGAGCCAGTCCCCGGACAGTATCTCCAGACCCCACGCGTGATAGCTCTGCGCGTCGCCCATCATCAGGCCGAAGAAAGGCGCCGAGCGCAACTGCCAGACATGGACAAGCCGAACCACGAGCGCGAGCGTGAAGATCGCGAGGAGATACCAGCCGACCCCGGAGCGCCCAGACGCGCCGGGTGCGGCGTCACGGTGGACCACGGGCGCTGCTGCGCGGCGGGGCCCGGAGGAGGCACGGCGCGAACGGCGGCGCGCAGTCATGCTGGTCCCCTATCGAGGCCGGGTCGCGCGCATTCGCCGATACCCGTCCAGCCGCTCGCGAATGGCCGCCGCCACGTCTTCGCGGCCGGGCGGCACCAGCCGGAGCGCCGCATCCGCGGTCGCCACCGCCCGCCCGATCGCGCCCGTGGCCGCGTAGGCAGCCGCCAGTATTTCCAGGACGCCGGGTTGCTCGTGCCCGGTCAATTCCGCCGCCCGCTCCGCGAGCCGCACGGCGCGGCCCGGGTCGCGGCGCGCCGCGTCGGGGTGCGTCGCCAGCAACAACGCGAGCTCAGCCAATGGCTCCGCGGAGCCGGGTCGCCCCGCAATCGCCCGCTCGTACTGGGTGGCCGCTTCGTCGAGCGCCCCCTGCATCAGCAGGGCGTTCGCCAGGTTGTAGAGCGCCTCCCCGTCGCCGGGGCGGAGCCGCACCGCCTGCCGGTAGTGGCTCGTCGCCCGCACGAGGTCGCCTCGCAGCTTCAGGGCGGCGCCGAGGTTGTTGTGCGCCAGGGCGTACGCGGGATCGATGCGGAGCGCGCGCTCGAGCTCGGCTATCGCCGCGTCGAGGTCACCGAGCTGCAGCAGCGCGGTACCCAGGTTGTACGCTGCGGCGGCAGACCCCGGCGCCAACCGCACCGACTCGCGGTAGTGCTTCGCCGCGTCCGGGATTCTCCCGAACTGCGTATACAGGAGCGCGACGTCGTCGTGGACCATCCGCTGGTCCGGATCGGCGGCGAGCACCATCTCGAAGCCGATGATGTCCTCGGCCAGCTCCATCGGACGCCGGTCGCGGACCAGGAGGTCGAGGTCGGAGGCGCGGCGGGGAACCACCTGGATCCACAGGTCGCCCATCTCGTTCGCCGAAAGCTGTCCCCAGGTGATCCGCCGTGGCGGCGCATGCGGGTTGGCGGGATTCGCGGCGGAGTTGTCGTAGGTGAACTCCATCGTCAGCTCGGTGCCTCGCGGCAACACGAAGGGCTCGGCGTAGCGATACGAGTCCTGCCAGTGGAAGTCCCAGTCGTCGATGGCAATGAGGGGCCGTTGCGTGCCGTCCGGCAGGGTGGCGTATCCGCGCACCCGCCTGGCGAGGTAGTGCGCATGGGGCTGAATGCCGTGCACCTCCACGTCGACCGGCAGCACGTAGCGATCCTCGCTGCGGTAGTCGCGGGCCCCGGGCGGTATGTCCAGGTCTTGTTTCCCGAGCCTGATGGTGAACGGAACCGTGGTCGGAGGCGCGGCGGTGAAGAAGAAGCCGATGCGCGACTGTACCGTCTCCGGCTCCCCGCTCGGCGTCAGGTGCAGCTCCAGCAGCAGATCCGAGTCAGGATCAAGGATCCAGGCCATGCCCTCGGCGGCCAACGGCCGCACCTGTCCGGGCGTCCAGCCCAGAAAGTAGCCGAAGGGGAAGCGCGCCGAGAACGGGGTGACACCGTCGTAGCCCGGCTCCGGATCCTCGGCATCGAGCTGCCGGGACGCCAACGTCGGATCGATCTTCATGTTGGCGTGGTGGACGACTCTCGGATTCCCCGGCTGGAACTCGACGCCTTGCACGTAGCGCCGGTCTGGTATCGGGATCGGAATCGCGAACTTGCGAAGAACGTCCGTCCCCTCGGCCTGGAGCGTATACGGCTCCGGCATCTCGATTACCAGGTCCGGCTCGCCGAGTCTCCAACCGCCGCGACTCGCCGGCGCCAGTGTGAAGTCGGCGCCCTCGCCGTTCGGCGCTCCCGCGTCCACCCAGGCGGCGATCAGTTCGATCTCGGCGTCGCTCAGCCGCTGCTCTCCGACGAAGGGACCCCCGTACCCGGGCACCGGCTTCCACGGCGGCATCGAGCGCGTCCGAACGGCGTTGCGGATGGCACGCGCCCAGGGCCGGACCTCCGCGTAGGTCAGCACGCTGAAAGGAGCGATGGCCCCGGGACGGTGGCAGGCGCCACAACGGTCGCGGAGGAGCGGTCCGACCTGGCTGTTGAACGTGAAAGCCTGGCCTCCGGCGGCCGAAGGGCCAGATCGCGCAGCGCCTGCTTCCTCCACGCTACCCGCGAGGCCCATGCCCAGAACCACCGCCGCCGCACACCACACGCGCCCCCACCGCCGGTGGGCCGTACCGGCACCTCCGTGCATCGACCGCAGTGTAGCAAACAGAAAGTCGATAGCTGGGCGGCCCGGGGTCCCAGGGCCTCGGTACGCCGACCGGCAGTTGGCACGACACGTGCTTTCGGTTGCGCAAGGACTTCCGACGCAGGAGCGGCGGCTGGCCAGCGTGTGGTAGCTTGGGGAATGTCGTGCGCACCGTTGTGCCGCCGGATGGAGGCTGTGGGAAGAGGGGCGCGCGCCGGACTTCGTGCTGGAGGTGGCCTCGCCCAGCACCTGGCGTGACGACCTTGGGTGGAAACGGGATGTCTATGCCCGACTCGGCGTGTCGGAGTACTAGCAGTACGACCCGGCGGGAGAACACCTGCCGGCACGCCTGCAGGGCGAGCGATTGGCGCGGTCCGGCTACGAGCGTCAACCGGCGTCGACGGCGCTGGCCGGTACGCTGTCGCTATGCAGCCAGACGCTCGGGCTGCAGACTGCGGGCGGCGCCCGGGCGAGAGATGCGTTTTTCGGGATCCGATTACCGGTGCTGACCTGCGAAGCCACGACGAAGAGGCAGAGGGTCGCCTGGCCGAAGCCGCTGCCCGCCTGACGGAAGCAGGGGCCCGGCAGGTCGCCGAGTCCCGCGCCGCAGCGGCCGAAGCACGTGTGACCAGACTGGAGGCGCTCCTTCGCAAGCGGTCCGGTTGACTGTGCCGGGGGCCTCACCGTGTCTGAGCCTCGATGCCGGACGTCATCGAGGACACGCACGTTGCGGTTGGCGGTGTCAGCCGCTTGGGCGCCCCCGGGGCATCCCCGAACAGGTCGTAGGCCACGCTGAGCCGCGGCGAGAAACCGACGCCGACTGGCGGCAGTTATGCCGCTAGTTGCGCCGCGAGCCGAGGTTGAAGACGAATCCGAACGACAGCTTGAAATCCCTGAAGTCGACGCCATCGTTGCTCACGAGCGACGACTGCGACCCCGGATCGGCCTGGTTCGGCTCCGGGAAGAACGTCATTCGGTAGTCCGCCTGGATCCGGAACGCCGTGTTCGGCGTCATGGAGATGTCGACGCCGCCTCCCGGCTGGATCGCCAGGTGCGTCGCCGTATGGGCAAAGAATCCGATCTTGCGCAACGAGCGCGAGACGCCCCCCATCAAGTGAAAGAAGGGCCGCGCCCCGCCTGCCTGCACGTGTAACCGCGGTCCCGCCACGGCGCCGACCGTCTGGATGTGCACGTGACACCCCGAAAGCTCGAGGATGGGCGAGCAGTACTCGTTCTCGGGCCGGTTGAACGAGAACGCCTGGAAGTCCTGGTTCTCCAGGGGCCGCACCGGCATGTCGTTGGGTCCGCCGGCGTACATGGTGCTCGGTTCGATGCCGCGCCGGAAGTGCCCGTTGATGTCCATCGCAATGGACACGAAGTCGTTCACCTGCGCCGACATGTCGAAGAACACGCCGGCCGGCAGACTGGTGGCGTTCGCAGCAAGCTCGTTGTTCGTCAGGTACGAATAGCCAATCGCGACGTCGCCGCCCACCTGCGCCGCCGCCGGTTGGGCAGCCAGGGGAATCGACGCCGCAAGCAGGCACCCAAGAACGATAGACTTAGGCATGTCACCAATCCTCCTTCCGAGGACGACCGCCGGACACCAATCCGCAGGTCAAGCCCCGGAGAATCGACACTTCCCCAAGTGCGAACCTTAGCAAAACCTGCTGCGTTGCGCAAACACGCTACGCCCACACCCGGAGTCGTCACACGACGCGCCCGATTGCAGCGGCGCGCCTCGTTCTCATCCCTCGGATGCCACGGATCATCGGCCATGGAGACTTGTGCATCGCGACCGGTCTGCAGGTCCTGGAGGCGATGATGGAGGCGGATCGGGAAGCCCTGTGTGGCCCGAAGGGG
>JAGWAH010000037.1:13872-15817 GCA_021296515.1 Acidobacteriota bacterium
CGAGGGTGAAGTCCCGCTGGCGAGCTTCCAGTGGGCGGCATCGACCGACCCGCTGGACGAGCACACGCTGGCCGCGGTCTCCGCTGGGGTGTCGACGCGCCGTTACGCGGGCACATGGTGATCGCGTTGGGCATCGACACACAGGGCCGGAAACACGTGCTGGGCCTGCGCGAAGGTGCCACCGAGACGGCTGCCGTCACGACCGGCCTGCTCAGCGACCTGGTGACGCGCGGACTACCGACCGACCGGACGTTGCTGTTCGTCGTCGATGGCGCGGCGGGGCTGCGCCGGGCCATCACCGACGTGTTCGGTTCTCGGGGCGTGGTGCAACGTTGCCAAGTGCACAAGTGCAGAAACGTGCTCGCCTCTGTCAGCAAAGGCGTTGCGGGATGCGTGGGATCGCTCAGCGCGTTGCCGACCGCGATCCGGAAGTCCTCGACGCCGTGCAGGACTCCTGCCCGTAGAGGCCGAGCGTCCGAGCATCGCCGCCGTTGCCGTGGACCTCCGCCAGCGCGGAAATAAGCATGCCGCCTGTGCCGGCGGTCGGATCGTAGATGCGCTCGCCCGGCCGCGGCCGGAGCATCTGGGTCATCAGGTGCACCAGTGTCCGGTTGGTGTAGAACTCCTGCGCGGTGTGGCCGCTGTCGTCGGCGAACTGCTTGACGAGGTACTCGTAGGCGTTGCCGAGCTCGTCCTCGGGTACCGCGGCGAGGCTCAGCGTGTGCTTCGAGAAGTGCTCGATCAGGTTCTTGAGCGTTGCGGCCGGCATCTGCGCCTTGTCGGTCCAGGGCGCGTTCCCGAAGACGCCGGCGAGACGCTCCGGGTTGGCCGTCTCGATGGCGCGGAACGTGGTCCGTAGCGTCCGACCCACGTCGCGCGCCGCACGGCGGACGTCGGACCAATGCGCCCCGGCCGGGATGATAAACCGATCGTTGGCGGTCGCCTCCGCGTACCCGCGGTCGCCGGTCTCATCAAGAGCGTTCCGGTGGTCCTCGTCCCACACGTCCGAGAGGCGCTTGAAGAAAGGCAGCGGAAAGACGTACTGCTTGTAGTCGCCGGCGTCGATCAGTCCCCGCAAAAGGTTGGCCGCGCCCCAGAGGTATGACTCCAGCGCCTGCTGGCCCAAGTGTCGGGGGACGGATGCGCGTCAGCCACGTTCACGTGCTCCTCGTTCAGCCGTTGCCCGGCCTGATTGAGTCACTCCAGCCAGCCATCCTCGACCAGCACGCGTCGCAGGTGATCCTCGGCGGCGCGGGCTTCCGTCAACGCCGTCTTGAAAGCGGCCAACGCCTCGGGCAGCGGAGGCACGTCCTCGCCGACGGACGGCAGCACGTAGCGGGAGATGTTGAGCGTCCAGTCCTCGCCCTCGATGTCCTCCGTCGAGACGACCTTGGCCCGGTCCTCCACGTTCCGGAAACGCCGCACCCACCTGACGATCCGCCTCCCACACCTCACGGCCCCACTCCTTGAGCGAGAACGGCGGATTGGCGACGACGCAGTCGAACGTCGCCAGGGCGCCGGACGTGTCGGTGAAGGCCGGGCCGCGGAGCGTATCGTTCTGCTCGATCCAGAAGTCCTCGACGCCGTGCAGCACGAGGTTCATGCGCGCGATGGACGACGTGGTCAGGTTCTTCTCCTCGCCGAAGATGCGCGTCGCCGCCGGCCCGTTCGACGTGCTCGATCGCGCCGAGCAGCATGCCGCCGGTGCCGCAGGCCGGATCGTAGATGCTCTCGCCCCTCCCGCGGATCGAGCAGCTCAACCATCATCCGCACCACGCTTCGGGGCGTGTAGAACTCGCCCGCCTTCTTGCGCCGCGTGATGTCGGCGAACTTGCCGACCAGGTACTCGTAGGCATCGCCGAGGATGTCGGACCCGACCGCCGTGTTGCCGAGCGGCACCACGGACAGTCCCTCGATGAGGTCCTTGAGCAACTCGTCGCCGAGC
>JAGWAH010000038.1:0-17952 GCA_021296515.1 Acidobacteriota bacterium
CACGATTCGCGCCCGTCCGAACCCCGACTGGTGCCGGGAAGGCTCGGACAACAAGTTCGCGCAGTACCTGCCGCTGTCGGCGAGCGGCCGGCAGGCGTCCTACTACGACCCGGAGAGCGAGGAGTTCGTCCTGATCGACACCTGCTTCGGGACGCACCACCTGCAGTTCGGCGAGGACAAGAACGACACGCTCTGGTTCAGCGGCGACAGCCAATCGATCGGTTGGATCGACACGAAGGCGTACGATCTCACCGGCGACGAGATCGCGTCGCAGGGCTGGTGCCCGACCGTCATCGACACCAACGGCGACGGCGTCATCACCAAGCCGTGGAACGAGCCGAACCGCCGCGGCGAGGTCGAGATCGACCCGGCGCTCGACACGCGCACCGTCGGGTTCGGGTACGGCATCATCGCCAGCTCGATCGACGACTCGGTCTGGATCAGCCGCACGGGTCCGTTCCCGGGCCGGCTGGTCCGCCTGGACCGCGGCGACAACCCGCCCGAGACCTGCATCGCGGAGGTCTACGAGCCGCCGTCCATCGAGAACCCGAACGTCGACGCGTCGCAGACCGGCTTCGCGCCGCGCGGCATCGACATCGACCGCCACGGCGTCGTCTGGACCGCCCTCTCCGGCAGCAGCCAGATGGCCAGCTTCGACCGTTCGAAGTGCGCCGTCACGGGCGGGCCCGAGGCGACCGGCCAGCACTGCCCCGAGGGGTGGACGCTGTACGACGTCCCCGGCCCGCAGATGAAGGGCGTGGAGACGCCGGGCAGCGCCGACTTCCACTACTACAGTTGGGTCGACCAGTACAACACCCTCGGGCTGGGCGAGAACATCCCGATCGCCAACGGCTCGGGCTCGGATTCGCTGCTGGCCCTCGATCCGGAGACCGGCGAGTGGACCACGCTGCGCGTGCCGTACCCCATGGCGTTCTACTCGCGCGGGCTCGACGGCCGGATCGACGATCCGACCACCGGCTGGAAGGGCCGCGGCCTGTGGGCCAACTACGGCTCCAACTACGTGTGGCACACCGAGGGCGGCAAGGGCACGAAGAGCAAGATGGTGCACTTCCAGCTCCGGCCCGACCCGCTCGCGAAGTAGGTCGGACAGGCGGCCGTTCGGGGACGCGGGCCAACCGGTCCGCGGCTCCGCGCGACCTGATGGCAGCTTTCGTTACGAAGGGGGCAGGCCCGTGGCGCTTGTCCCCTTCGTTTTTGTCTCCGGCGTTCCCGCACCCGGAAAGGAGCGAACGGCATGAGTCAGAACACGGCGATCCTGCTCGGCGCCACAGCGATCGCGGTCACCGTCGTGGGCGGATCCTGCGCGACGAACGCCAGCATCGCTGACCTGAGAAACGTCGTGACGATGCGGATGGACGGCTTCGAGGAGCGTCTGTCGACCCTCGAAGGCGAGTTGCGCACCCAGGGGGCTTCCCTGGCGGAACTGGCTGACGCCGCGCCGGCGGCGCCTCCGCCCCCGCCGGCGCCTCCGCCCCCGTACCACGTCTTCGTCACGAACGAGTACTCCGGGGACCTGACCGTCATCGCCGGCGGCACGAACGAGGTCGTCGCCACGTTTCCGCTCGGCAAGCGGCCGCGGGGCATCAAGGTGTCGCCGGACCGCACGCAACTGTTCGTGGCCTTGAGCGGCTCGCCGCCAGCCCCGCCGGGCATCGACGAGAGCACCCTGCCCCCACCGGACCGCTCGGCGGACGGCATCGGCGTGGTGGACATCGCGGCCGGCGAGGTGGTGAACGTCATCAACGCCGGCACCGACCCCGAGCAGCTCGCGCTCAGCACGGACGGCAGCCAACGAGGATGCCGGCGAGGCGAGCGTGGTCGACATCGCCAGCGGCGAGATCCTGGCCCGGCTCCCCGTCGGGGGCGAGCCCGAGGGCGTGCGGATCAGCCCGGACGGCAGCGTCGTCTACGTCACCTCCGAGGAGGACAACCAGGTCTCGGCCATCGATACCGCCACCAACGAGGTCGTGGCGGTGTTCGAGGTGGGCGCCCGCCCGCGCGCCTCGGCGTTCACGCCGGACGGGAGCCGCGCCTACGTGACGGCCGAGAACAGCGGCACCGTCCACGTCGTCGATACGTCGACCCACGAGGTCATCGAGACGATCCAGCTCACCGGCGAATTGATGCGGCCGATGGGCGTCGTCGTGTCCCCCGACGCATCGCGCGTGTACGTGACGAACGGCCGCGGGCGCGACGTGGTGGTCATCGACGCGGCAACCAACGAGGCGGTGGCGGAGGTCGAGGTGGGCGACCGGCCCTGGGGCATCGGCATCACCCCCGACGGCCGGTACCTCTACACCGCGAACGGCCCGTCGCACGACGTCAGCGTCGTCGACACCGAGACGCTGGAGGTGGTCGCTCGGATACCGGCCGGCGAACGGCCGTGGGGCATCGCCATCGTGCCGGCGGAGTGAGCGGGATCCGATCTTGACGGACAGGTTCGATCACCTGTTTGCCAGAGCAACGGGATTCCGTCCGCACGAGTACCCACGAGTACCAAGCACGACTCGCATGCGGCGAACGCATGGCGCGTGGCGACGATGACTGGCTGCATGCCGGTGCCGCGTGCGAGTCGATGCTCATCGACGTTCCCACAGGGTTCGGGAAGACTGCCGCCGTCGTGTGGCGTGGCTCTGGAACCGCGTCTCGACGTGGGGTCATCTCGATTACGTCGCGGTGCTCAAGCTCTCTTCTTCGTGCTCGCCGATGACGGCTTCGGCCAGCGCCGGCGAGGCGCCGCTCATTCGTGGGCGTCGGTCTTCCGGTTCAGCAGGTGCTCCGTCAGCATCCGGACATCCTGCTTGATGTCCCGGACATCCTGCTTGACGCCGTCGATCTGCTGCTGGAGGCCGTCGACGTCGCGGGACATCTGCGCCTTGACGCCGTCGATGTCGCGGGACATCTGCGCCTTGACGCCGTCGATGTCGCGGGACATCTGCGCCTTGACGCCGTCGATGTTCGTGGCGATGGCTGCATGGGCGGCTGCGTTCTCCGATCTGGTCGACTCCACTCTGACGATCAGCCAGGCCAGCGCGACGAGCACGCCGACACCCGCCACGGGACCGTCGAGCGCCAGCAGCCGCAGCAGATCACCCATCAGTGCATCGTACCGCGGCCGGGGGGCGTTTCCCCTGGCGTGACTGGCCCTACGTCCTGGGTGCTGGCCGTCCCTCTCGTCGCTGCTACACTGCAACGAGACCGACGCCCGAGGGAGGGCCCGGCGCATGAGCGAACCGGATCTCAACATCACGCTCGGGGTCGAGGAGGAGTTCTTCCTCGTCGACCCCGAGTCCCGCGACCTGGTGTCCGATCCCGACCCGGACATCTTCGAGGCGTGCGAGCGCGAGCGCGGACCGCACAAGGTCGCGCACGAGGCGCTCCGGGCGCAGATCGAGACGATCACGAAGGTGTGCGGGTCGGTGGCCGAGGCCCGCGAGGCGCTCCGCCAGACCCGCCGGCTGGTCATCGAGTCGGCCGCGAAGCACGGGGTGGCGGTGATGGCCGCGTCGAGCCATCCCTTCGCCGAGTGGCAGTCGCAGCTCATCACCCCCCGCGAGCGTTACGAGCGGTTCGCCATCACTTTCCAGGAGAGCATGCGCAGGCTGGTAGTCGGCGGCATGCACGTCCACGCCGGCTTCGGCGACGCCGATTCGCGCATCCGCGTCATGACCGCGACCCGGCGCTACCTGCCGCTGGTGCACGCGCTGTCGACGTCGTCACCGTTCCACGGCGGCCGTGAGACCGGGTTCAAGTCGTGCCGACTGAGCATCATGGGCGCGTTGCCGCGGACGAGCATGCCCGGGCCGCTGCTGTCGCGGGCGGACTACGACCGCATCGTGGCGGCCTACCAGCGGATGCAGTTCATCGAGACCGGCAGCGAGCTGTGGTGGGACGTCCGGCCTTCTCAGGACTACCCGACGGTGGAGATGCGGATCTGCGACACCTGCCCGCGTCTGGACGATGCGGTGAGCATCGTCGCCCTCTATGCGTCGCTGGTGCGCCGGCTGCTGCAACTGGACGGCCGAGGTCTGCTGCCGCCCGATCCGCCCACGGAGATCATCGCCGAGAACCGTTGGCTGGCGCAGCGCTACGGCGTGCTCGCCTTCCTCGGCAACGTCTGGGGCGGCGGCGGACGCGTGGACATCCAGGACTACGCCGCCCGGCTCGTCGACGAACTGGCGAACGACGCCCGCGACCTCGGCTGCGAGGACGAGTTGCAGCACGTGCTCACGATCATCCACGACGGCAGCAGCGCCGACCGGCAGCTCGACCATTTCCGCCTGCGCCGACTGGAGGGCGACACCGAGGAGGAGGCGTTGCGCGCCGTGGTCGATCTGGTGATCGCCGAAACGCGAAAGGGAATCGAAGTCGATGCATAGTCTTATGCCACGAACTCCCGGGATTCGCGCGGCAGTCACGTGGGCGCTCGTCTCGGCGGTCGTGGTCGCGTGTTCCGGCGATCCGGCCGGTTCGGATCCGTCCGCGGCGGGCGGCGGCGATTCCGGCACGGGGCCGGCCGAGCTTCCGGCGCCCGGTTTCCACCACATCCACATCAACTCGGTCGATCCGGAGCGCGCCCTCGACTGGTGGTCGACCTTCTGGCCGGCCGGGGAGCGGACCACCGTCGCAGGGCTGCAGGCGTTCGCCGCGGACGGCATCTACTTGCTCTACAACGAGGTGGAAACCCAGGCTCCCGGGGCGTTCGACCGGGAGCGGCGGCAGTCGATCCCGCAGAGCCCCTTCTGGACCACCGGCCCCAGCACGGACGGGCTCGCGCTGTACGAACGGCTGACGGCGCTCGACCCGGCGGGCGAGCGGTTTGCGTTCCTGCCGGTCTACACCGGGCCGGACGATACCGAAGGCGTGCCGCACTCCGGCCTGGCGCCCTTCGGAGATCAGCTCCTGACGGTGGCGGAGATGGCCGAGCGCGCCGCCCGCGAGGGCCCGAACCCGCCCCGCGACCGGGGCAGCGGGCAGGACTTCGGGTATCTGGTCGATCCGGACGGCATCCTGGTCGAGTTCAACGGGAACGCCGAGACCGAGGATCTCTTCTACGGACACACCCACTTCTGGCACGAGCAACCGCTGTGCGCCGCCAACTGGTATGTCGAGAATCTCGGGATGGCGCTGCCGCCGCTTCGCGATCCCGAGACCGGCGCGCTGACCCCGCGTGACCTGCACGATCCCTGCGACGTCGAGGTCGGCGACGTCAGCTACGCCTCGTTCCTGCCGACAGGCCAGCTCCGGCGGCCGATCGCGAGCGTTCGCCTGGAGAACGCCGGCTGGATGTGGTACACGCGCCAGTGCCGGGACGGCCGTTGTGGACCGGAGCTTGATCGCCCGCTCGTCCCGTCGCGCGGTCAGGTGGTCGACCACGTGGCGATCGCGTATCCCGATCTGGATCCGGTGCTCGCTCACCTCGAGGAGCGGGGTGTTCCAATCCTCGACGGCCCGTATCCCTTCGGTGCGACCCGCGCGGTGCTCATCGAGGATCTCGACGGCATGGCGCTGGAGTTGATCGAAGGCGGTTCCTGAGCACCCGGTCGACCTCGTGCGCCCGTTCGGACCTTCCGGGGAGCGGGCGGCATCGCCCCGTCGGGACCCTGATGTACGCTGGAGGCGAGCGGGGTCATGCTGACGACGGACGAATTGCGCACGTTGATAGCGGACCACGAATCCGACCGCGTCGAGCTCACGACCTCGACGACGAAGACGGACAAGTTCGGGGAGGCCATCTGCGCTTTCGCCAACGACTTTCCCAACCACGGGCAGCCCGGCTACCTGATCATCGGCGTGGACGACAAGGCGCGGTTCAGCGGCCTGACCGTGAGCGACGAGCTGCTGAAGAACCTCGGAGACTTGCGTTCCAACGTCAACATCGAACCGCTCCCGGCGATGACCGTGCAGAAGTACACACTGGGGCAGGGAGAGGTGGCGGTGGTCGAAGTGCTGCCGTCGGACCTGCCGCCCGTGCGCTACAAGGGGCGCGTCTGGATTCGTGTGGGGCCTTCCCGGCGGGGGGCGAACCAGCAGGAAGAACGGATTCTGACAGAGAAGAGGACCGCCCTGCAGCGGTCCTTCGATGTCCGTCCGTGCATGGGATGCACGATGACCGACCTGACTCTCGACCTGTTTCTCGTCACCTACCTCCCGGCCGCGGTGGAGCGCGCCGTGATCGACGAGAACAACCGCCCCGCCGAGCAGCAGATGGCGTCGCTGCGGTTCTATGACCTGGCCTCAGGATGTCCGACCAATGCGGGGGCGCTGTTGTTCGGCAGGGATCCCCTGCGCTGGATCCCCGGCGCCTGGATTCAGTTCGTCCGCTGGGCGGGGGCGACGGTGGCGGACGACCCGATCGCCGAGAGACGATTCAGCGGCGACCTCATCACGGTCTTGAGGGAGGTCGAGACGTTCGTTTCTCTTCCGGCACAGTCGCATCCCGTGCCGGAATCCGCTCTTCGCGAGCGCACGGCAGTCGACTACCCGACGGTGGCGATCCGTGAATTGTTGCTGAACGCGATCATGCACCGTTCCTACGAGTCGAACGCGCCGGTTCGGTTCTATTGGTACGACGATCGCATAGAGATCCAGAACCCGGGTGGGCTCTATGGCATGGTGTCGCCCGAGAACTTCCCGCGCCAGACCGACTATCGCAACCCGGTCCTGTCCGAGGCCCTGGCGACGCTCGGCTACGTCAACGCGTTCGGCCGCGGTGTAATCCGTGCGCAGGAGGCATTGCGCAGGAACGGGAACCCGCAAGCGGAGTTCACGTTCGAGACCTCCCATGTACTGGCGACCATCCGGAAGGCCGCGGCGTGAAGACGATCGCCTTCTTCAACAACAAGGGGGGCGTCGGCAAGACCACCCTGGTGTACCACCTGGCCTGGATGTACGCGGAGCTCGGGTTTTCCGTGGTGGCCGCTGATCTCGATCCGCAGGCAAACTTGAGTGCGGTGTTTCTCGGCGAGGACCGGCTGGAGGAGTTGTGGCCTGACGACGGTCATCCCGACAGCATCCTTGGTGCGGTGTCACCGATCCTCAGAGGTCTTGGCGATATCCGGGAGCCTCATGTCGAGCGTATTGCCGCCAACCTCGGTCTGGTCGTGGGCGACTTGGGGTTGTCAAGCTTCGAAGCGAAGCTGTCGTCGGCGTGGCCGGATTGTCTGGGCCGTGACGAGTCGGCGTTTCGCACCGAGTCGGCGTTCCATAGAACGATTCTCAACGCCGCCGAACAGCGGAATGCCGATTTGGCGTTGATCGATGTCGGCCCCAACCTGGGCGCCATCAACCGGGCGGCGATCATCGCGGCGAACTTCGTCGTCTTTCCACTGGCTCCCGATCTGTTCTCCCTGCAGGCACTCCGTAACGTCGGGCCCACGCTCCGCGAGTGGCGCAACGACTGGCAGGATCGTCTGGAACGCCGCCCGCCGGTTCCGGATCTGCAACTGCCGTCTGCCGACATCCTGCCGGCCGGCTACATCGTGATGCAGCATGCAGTTCGTGCGGGTCGCCCCGTTCAGGCCTACCAGAAATGGATCAAGCGCATTCCGAACGTCTATCGCAAAGAGGTACTCCAACAGGCAGACGGCAGCGTGTCGTCGACGGAAGACGATTCTGAATGCCTGGCCACGCTGAAGCACTACCGCAGCTTGATGGCGATGGCTCACGAAGCGCGCAAGCCGATGTTCCATCTGAAGGCCGCTGACGGCGCACTCGGCGGGCACATCTACGCCGTGCAGGACTGCTACCGGGATTTCGAGAGACTTGCACGCAGGATAGCTGTTAGATGTGGAGTCGTTGAGTCGCTGGACTGAGTTGGACTTGCGAGATCGGAGCTCGTGAATGTCGGGGCAGGCGACGTCGGATGAACAGAGTCGGCTAAGATGGCGCCCGGAGGGACCATGCGTGAACTGAGGATGATTGCGGGAATGTCGGCGGTCGTGCTGGCGGTGGCGGGAATGATGTCGGCGGCGCGGCCCGCGGCCGAGCAGGCGGTGACGGTCGAGGAGCTCGCGGAGCTGACGGCCATCCGGCCGGTGCCGGGGAAGAACGGGCTGTACGTGATTCCGGGCTACGACGGCGGAGTGACCGGGGGCAACGTCGCGGTGCGGGTGACCAACGACGGCGTGATCATCGTCGACAACAAGTTCCCGCACAGCTTCCGGATGATCACCTCCGAGGTGCGCAAGGTGACATCGCTTCCGATCAAGTACGTCCTCGACACCCATCATCATGGCGATCACGCCGGCAGCAACGCGGACTTCATGGCGGTCGGCGAGGTGATTTCGCACAAGAACGCGCGCGGGAACATGCTTCGCAACAACCAGCCCGGGGCGCCGCGCATCGTCTTCAGCGACGAGACGTCGGTGTTCCTCGGCGGGGTCGAGGCGCGGGCTTATCACTTCGGGCGCGGACACACGAACGGCGACGCGGTCATCTACTTCCCCGAGCTGCGAACGATTCACACGGGCGACCTCTTCATCTGGGGGCAGCGCTCGGACGGCAGCACGTTGTCGCCCTTCATGGACTACAACAATGGCGGGAGCGGCCTGGCCTGGACCGGGACGCTGGACGGCGTGCTGGAGCTCGACTTCGATACGGTGATCCCGGGCCACGGCCAGATTCTCTCGAAGGACGAGGTGCGCATCTTCCGCGACCGGATGCAGACGTTGCAGGACCGTATGCGGGCGGCCATCGAGGCGGGCGCCAGCCGCGACGACGTGCCGGACCGGGTGCAGACCGCCGACCTCGGCTGGCCGTTCCGCCCGGCGGCGCTGCAGGCGTTCTACGACGAGGTGGCCGCCGGCCGGTAAGTGTGAGCGCGAGAAGAAAACAGGGAGACCGCGCCCACCGCGTCAGTCGCCGGTGGATTTCACCAGGTCGTCGAGCGCGGTCGACGCGGCGAGGAACATCCTCTTGAGGATGACCAGCCGCTCGTGCTTCGACGCCTCGACACACTGCCACAAGGCCTCGTTGATGCTCTCCGGCGCTTTCTCGCGCGTTTCCCGGGGCAGCGTGCAGTCGTTGACCTACTCGTATTTCTCGAGTGTGAAACCCGCGATGTCCCTCAGGTTGTCGCCGACGATGTCGAAATCGATCTCGTTCCTGAGCGTCCCGTCCTTTCGGCCGGCCGGTTGCGGATCGCTGGTCAGCGCGTCGATCGCCTGGGTGTCGGAACCGTGAATCGGCACGATTCTGTCGAAGCCGCTGACGGTGAAAATCTCGCTGATCGGGCGCTGGAGCGAGCAGAGGGCGAGTTGCGCGCCCCGTTTCCGGAGTTGCTTGGCGAGCATCAGCACGACACGCAGCCCTGCGCTGCTAATGAAGGCGACCTGCTCGAAGTCCACGACCACGGTCTGGGCGTCGGAGTCGACTGCAGTCCCGTCCTTCTGGTTCCACTTGACGTTCATTTGAACTCGCTGCCTTTCGACTGACGGACGAGGCTCCGTTCAGCGATGTTGCAACGGTGTACCCTGTCCGTGCGGCAGGTCCGCCGCGGATCCGGGGACGAACGCCGCCGGCGCGTGGCGTGGTATAACGGGGGCGGTCGGTGTCGTGGCCCGCGTGGGTCGCCGGGACGGGCGGGTCGGGAGCTGTGTGTCGGCCGTCGGGGATCCGCCGCCGCACGTGGCGGCGCCCCGAGCGTGAACCGGAGTGGGAAGGACAGGACGATGAACGGGATGTACTGCTGCAACTACATGCGCTTTGCCGTTCGCGCCGGAGTGGTCGCCGCCGTCGTGGGGCTGGTACTGTTCGCCGCGGCCAGCCTGGCCGGGGCGCAGACGATCGGGACGGAGACGACGTTCACGAAGGACGTGCTGCCGATTCTGCAGCGCGCCTGCCAGCAGTGCCATCGTCCCGGCTCGGTGGCCCCGATGTCGCTGCTGACCTACGCGGAGGTCCGGCCGTGGGCGCGCGCCATCCGCGACAAGACCGCGCAGCGCGAGATGCCGCCCTGGTACATCGAGCGCAACGTCGGGGTCCGCGCGTTCAAGGAGGACCCGTCGCTGTCGGACGACGAGATCGCCACCATCGGGCGCTGGGTCGAGGCGGGTGCGCCCCGGGGCAACCCGGCGGACGCGCCGCCGGCGATCGAGCTCGCCTCGCTCGACGACTGGCGCATCGGCACGCCCGAGTGGATCGTCGAGCTGCCCGAGGAGCAGACCATCGGGGCGGTGGACGCCGACCGCTGGCTCAACATCTGGGCCGACTCGCGCCTGACCGAGGACCGCTACATCAAGGCGGTCGAGACCAAGCCCTCGCCGGGCGCCTACCCGGTCGTGCACCACGTGGCGACGTCGATGGTCTGGGAGGAGGAGGACGGCGAGGAGGGCGGCGGCTTCCTCAATGAGTACGCCATGGGCAAGAACGGCGACATCTTCCCGGAGGGCACCGGCCGGTTGATCAGGGCGGGCACGCAGATCCGGTTCAACATGCACTACAGCTCGGTCGGCGAGGAGACCAAGGACCGCACGCGCGTCGGCTTCCAGTTCTATCCGGCCGGCCACGTGCCGGAGCGGGTGCTGATCTCGCGCCACGTCGGCGACAGCTTCGACACCCTCGATATCCGGGCCGGCGAGGACAACGCCCGCAGCGACGGCTACTACGTGCTGCCGGAGCCGACCCAGGTGACGGGTTTCCAGCCCCACATGCACATCCGCGGGGATCGGATGTGCGTCGAGGCGATCTATCCGAGCGGCCGCATCGAGACGCTGAGCTGCACGGGGCACAACTTCGGCTGGCACATCGTCTACAACTACGCCGACCACGAGGCGCCGTTGCTGCCGGCGGGCACCATCCTGCACGTCATCGGCTGGCACAACAACACGGCGTCGAACCGCTACAACCCCGATCCGAAGAACTGGGTCGGTTTCGGCAACCGCTCCATCGACGACATGAGCTTCGCCTGGATGAGCTTCTTCCACATGCCGCAGGACGAGTTCGAGCGACGGTTGGAGGAGCGCGCGCGGTCGACGAACGACTGATACGGAGCAGACGATGACGCCGAGGCGATGCCCGTTCCGCAACGTCGTGGCGCTGGCCGCGCTGCTGCTCGGCGGCGCACCGGCGGCGTCCGCCCAGACCTACCACAGCGGCCAGAACCTGCAGCCGGTCTTCGAGGGCTGGGAGCAGAACGGCGACGGCAGCTTCAACTTCGTGTTCGGGTACCTCAACCGGAACTACGAGGAGCATCTGAACGTACCGGTCGGCCCCGACAACTACTTCGAGCCGGGCGCCGCCGACCAGGGGCAGCCCGCGTTCTTCTATCCGCGCCGCCAGCGCGTCATCTTCCGCGTCCGGGTGCCCGCCGACTGGGGGGACAAGGAGCTGGTCTGGACGGTCACCGCGCACGGCCGGACCGACCGGGCGGTCGGGTGGCTGGTGCCGGAGCAGATCATCGACGAGCAGGTGATCGCGATGAACCGGAGCGGCGGCGGCGCGCCGGACATCGTCAACGCGGCCCCGTCCATCGTGCTGGTCGAGAGCACGGCGCGGTCCGTCAAGTTGGGCGAGCCGCTCATCCTGACCGCGATCATCCGCGACGACGGCATCCCGGAGATGCGCCCCGCGCGCCAGAGCCGTCCGCCGGGGCGGCGCAACGCGCTCGGCCTGCGCCTGGCGTGGATCCAGTACCGGGGGCCGGGGACCGTCGACTTCGATCCGTGGAGCGCGCCGATGGAGGACCATACGCCCGGCTGGACGCCGCCGCCGCTGCCCGAGGACGGGCGCATCGTCACGACGGCGCGGTTCAGCCAGCCGGGGACCTACGTCATTCGGGGGATGGCCGACGACGGCTATCTCTACTCGGCGGCCGACGTAACCGTCACCGTCACGCCCTGATTCCGGGGCCGGGCCACAGGACCATGCAGACAGGATCGACAACCGTGCCGCAGAGGCTTCTTCGCGCGTCGGTACCGGCAGCGGCCGTCGTGCTGCTGTCCGTGACCGTCCCGGCCGGCGGCGTGCACGAGGCGCTGGCGCGGCAGGACGGGCGTACGGTGTGGGACGGCGTCTACACTGCCGAGCAGGCGGCGCGCGGCAAGGTCGTCTACGACACCAGTTGCGGTGCGTGCCATTTGCCCGACATGAGCGGCTCGGACGAGGCGCGCCCGCTCGCCGGCGAGCGCTTCATGCAGGACTGGCGCGAGGACACGCTGCACACGCTGTTCGTCCGCATCCGCAACCTGATGCCGTTCGACGAGCCCGCGACCCTCAGCGCCGACGCCTACCTCGACAGCGTCGCCTACATCCTGGAGTTCAACGGGTTCCCGCCCGGCGATCGCGAGCTGATGTCGGAGGGCCTCGAGGACATCCGGATCGAGGGCCGGGACGGGCCGGCCGAGGTGCCGAGCTTCGCCCTGGTGCAAGTGGTCGGTTGCCTGACCGAGGATGCCGGCGGCTGGTTGCTGACGAACAGCACGCGGGCCGTTCGCACCCGGGACCCGTCCGCCTCGACCGAGGACGAGCTGAGCGCCCTCGGCTCGCGTCCGACGGGCACGCGGACCTTCGGTCTGATGAACGTCTACCCGAATCCGGCCGAGCACGCCGGGCACCGGATGGCGGTCAAGGGCTTTCTCATCCGGGATCCGAACGGCGATCGGATCAACGTCAGCTCGCTCGGGATGGTAGCCGATGCCTGCGCGCAGTAGGTGAGCAACGCCTGCCCGTAGCAAAGCGTCAACGCCTGCTCGCAGCAGAGCCCCAACGCCTCTGCCCGCAGGATCGGCGCTCCTCGGCGCCGAGACACGGCAGCGCGTTCGGCCCGGCGTCGTGTCGTGTGGCTTGGCTCGACGGGCCGCCGCGCCTACTGGCCGGCCGGCTTCACCACGGCCACGCTGTTCACGTCCTTCTGGTGCTTCGCGGCGTCGTAGACCCCGCGGTCCTGCATGATCCGGCGCAACAGCTCCGCGGTGTGGTCCGCGCGCTTCACCGTGCCGGTGTAGTGCACGCCGTCCGCGATCCGCAACGGCGTCCAGCCCTCCTGGCTCTCCGCGAGGAGATCGGCGCCCCGCTCGGCCAGGAACTCCACGATCGGGTTCGCGCCCCGGAGCGCGGCACCGTGCAGCGCCGTGTAGCCGCGGTCGTCGGCCCGGTCGACGTCGTGGTCGCCCAGCTCCCAGGCGAGCTGCACGGCCTCGAACGCCTCCTCGTTGGTCCCCGCGCTCTCACCCAGGTTGAAGATGCCGACGCCGGCCGCCGCCATCAGCGGCGACGCGTTGCCCTCGGTCGGCAGCCGCGTGTCGGCCCCGTACTCCGCCAGCAGGCGCATCAGCGGCGGGTCGGCATGCTTGGCGGCGAGCAGATACGGCGTGGCTCCGACGCGGTTCAGGTTGTTTCGCTCGCGGTTGTTGAACCGCGCGGTCTGGCGTGCGTTCGGGTCGGCGCCGTTGTCGAGCAGGAAGCGCGCGAAGGCCAGGGTGTCGACCCGGTCGAGCAGCACCACCGGAGGCATGCCCTTGCCGGAGTTCGGGCGCCGGGTGTAGGCCAACTGGTGCAGCGCGGTCCAGCCCTGCTCCGCCGCGTTGGGATCGGCCCCGCGCTCGACGAGGTACTGTGCCAGCGAGAAGTGCCCGTTCATCACCGCGAGCACCAGGGCGCTGGTGCCGATGGTCGGGTCGCGCCGGGCGTCCTCCGGAGCGTCGTTCTCGGAGGCGATCCGCCGGATGGTGTCGTCGACGTCGGCCCCCGCCTCGAGGAGCGCCACCACTGCGTCGGCCTTGCCCGCGCGGGCCGCGTACAACAGTGCGGACCAGCCGGCCGTCGAGCGTTCGTCGACGGCTGCGCCGAGCTCGATCAGCGCATGGACGGCGGCCGGATGATTCTCCGCGGCGGCCCAGTGCAGCGCGGTCTGCCCGCGCCAGCTCTCGCGTGCGCGCAGGTCCGCGCCGCGGGCCAGCAGCAGGCGCAGCACGTCGACGTTGCCGGTCCGCGCGGCGGTCATCAGCACCGTCTCGCCCTCCGGCAGCGTCGTGTTCGGGTCGGCGCCGGCGTCGAGGAGCGCTTCCACGATGTCCGCGCTGCCGCGGCCGGCAGCCAGTGCGAGCGGGGTGACGCCGTAGCGATTGGCGGCCTCGACGTCGGCGCCCGCCCCGAGCAGGAGCCGCGCGGTCTCGACCTGACCCCTGTACGCCGCCCAGTGCAGGGCGGTGGTTCCGTCCGTCTCGGCGCCGTCGACGTCGACGTTGCTCTCCAGCAGCGCCCGGACGGCGTCGACGTCGGCGGTGCGGGCCGCCTCGACCAGGGGCAGAGCGCGTGCGGGCGCGGCCGTCGCCGTGCCGGCGAGCGGCAGGCCGAGGACGACGCACGTCGCGAGGAGGGCGGTACGGAACGACCAAGAGGTTCTTGCTTCTACCGACATGTCGGATGTCCCCCACCTGATCCGGATTCTGCAGGCCATCGCACGGGTCCTGACCGGGCGTGCATCCGTCACTCGCCCGGCGGCGCAGCCGTGCCGGCGATCGCAATCTCGACAGCTCGGACGCGATCGTCCAGACTCCGGACGTCGGCGCGAACCTCGGCGATGTCGGCGCGCACGTCGGCGACATCACCGCGCACGTCGGTGCGCAGCGTCTCGACGGCGCCGTCCAGCCGGTCGATCTCGCGACTCGTGGAACAGGTACCGATCGACGAGATGGAGCCGGCGAGCGCGCCGGCGGCGACGAGTATCGTGACCCTGTCGGCACGTTCCATTCGTCCCATGGTATCGCAGATTACCGCGCCCCTCCACCGTCGATTGTCGTTGACAACGGGTGCGAACGACGTAGGATCTATCGGATTGCGGGTAGTGTTCGGTGGCCGGTGCGGGACAGGTCACGGTGACAGGGAAGAGCCGATGACGCAACGCGTGCTCGTTCTGCTCGGCGTCTGGGCGGTGTGCCTCGCCCCCGCCGCGCTGGCCGGTCCGGCTCAAGAGGCCGAGGCAGCGGGGCCGGAGTCGCCGGTAGCCGCCCACGAGGCGCTGCTTCAGCGTTACTGCCTCACGTGCCACAACGAGCGGCTCGCCGCCCGCGGCACGGTTCCGATCGCGTTGCGCACCGGCGATCTGGCCGACGTGCCGGGCACGGCGGACGTCTGGGAGAAGGTGATCCGCAAACTCCGCACGGGTTCGATGCCGCCGGCCGGCAGACCGCGTCCCGACGCGGAGGCCGGCGACGCGCTCGCGGCCTGGCTGGAGACCGAGATCGACCGCGTCGCCGCCGCCCATCCCAATCCGGGGCGGACGGAGCCGCTGCACCGCCTCAACCGCACGGAGTACCAGAACGCCATCCGCGATCTGCTGGCGTTCGACGTCGACGCCGCGGCGCTGGTTCCGGCCGACGACCAGAGCTACGGGTGAAGGTCTCGCCGACGCTGCTCGAGCGGTACATGAATGCGGCGCGCACGATCAGCCGCCTGGCCGTCGGGGCGTCGCCGCTGGCGCCGGCCGGTGAGACGTTCCGCATCGTATCGGACCTGTCCCAGTATCAGCATCAGGACGGCCTGCCGTTCGGGACGCGCGGAGGCATGTCCGTCGAGTACAACTTTCCGCGCGACGCCGAGTACGAGATCGAGCTGGAGCTGCTCGACCTGTTCGCCGGCGCCCCGATCCGCGAGCCGCACCAGCTCGAGCTCAGCGTCGACGGCGAGCGGGTCGCCGTCTTTCACCTGACTCCGCCCGACCCCGACCGCGATCAGGGCGCGGCCTACAACCGCGGTCCCGACTCGCTGCAGGCCCGCGTGCAGGTCGGGGCCGGGCCGCGGGTGGTGACGGCGGCGTTCATCAAGAAGACCAGCGCCCTTGCCGAGAGCGTCCGGCAGCCGTTCGACCGGCCGCACGGCGAAGGCGACTATCTGCTGTACCAGCCGCATCTGGGCACGCTGACCATCTCCGGCCCGTTCAACGCGCTCGGGGCCGGCGACACGCCGTCGCGAAGCCGCATCTTCGTCTGCCGGCCCGCGGATGAGGCGGCCGAGACGCCGTGCGCCCGGGAGATCATCGAGTCCCTGGCGCGGCGCGCCTACCGCCGGCCGGTGACCGCCGCGGACGTCGACGCGCTGCTCGTCTTCTACGACGAGGGCCGGGCCGCGGGCGGCTTCGAGGCCGGCATCGAGCGGGCGGTCCGCGCGCTCCTCGTGAGCCCCGACTTCCTGTTTCGCGTGGTGTCGGATCCGCCCGGGACCGCACCCGGGGCCCCCTACCGGCTGAGCGACCTGGAGCTGGCGTCGCGCATATCGTTCTTCCTCTGGAGCAGCATTCCGGACGACGAGCTGCTGGAGGTCGCCGCCGAGGGGCGTCTGCGGGATCCCGGCGTCCTGGAACGGCAGGTGCGGCGGATGCTGGCCGACCCGCGGTCCGAGGCGCTGGCGAAGAACTTCGCCGGCCAGTGGCTGCGCCTGCGCAACATTACGGGCGCCCTCCCGTCGGACGTGCTCTTCCCCGACTTCGGCGAGAGCCTGCGGCAGGACTTCGTGCGGGAGACCGAGCTGTTCTTCGACAGCGTCATGCGCGAGGACCGGAGCGTCACCGAGCTGCTGACCGCCGACTACACGTTCCCACTACGGCGTGACCGGCGTCTACGGCAGCGACTTCCGGCGCGTGGCGTTGACCGACCCCAACCGGCGCGGCCTGCTGGGCCAGGGCAGCATCCTGACCGTCACCTCGTACTCCGACCGCACGTCGCCGGTCGGCCGCGGCAAGTGGGTGCTGGAGAACGTCCTCGGGACGCCGCCGCCGCCGCCGCCGCCCAACGTGCCGGAGCTGGAGCCGGCCGAGGATGCGGGCAGGGTGCTGGCGATGCGCGAGCGCATGGAGCAGCACCGCGCGAACCCGGTCTGCGCGAGCTGTCATCGCCTGATGGACCCGCTGGGGCTGGCGCTGGAGAACTTCGACGCGGTGGGTCGCTGGCGCGGGCACATGCCGGGCGGCATCGCCATCGACGCGTCCGGGGCGATGCCGGACGGTACGCCGTTCGACGGCCCCGCTGATCTGCGCGGGCTGCTCGTCCGGAACCCGGAGCAGTTCGTCACCGTCGTGGCCGAGAAGCTGCTGACCTACGCGCTCGGCCGCGGCGTGGAGTACTACGACGCGCCGGCCGTCCGCGAGATAACCCGCGCCGCGGCCGCGTACGACTACGGTCTGGCGTCGCTCATCGTCGGCGTCGTGAAGAGCACGCCGTTCCAGATGCGGCTGGCCAGGACCGGCGCGGTTGCCGACTGAACGCGGAAGCAGTAGAAGAAGACATCGCTGAGCAGGAGTAGCTGTCATGTTCATCACGAAGACGGCGTTGCCTCGTCGGACGTTCCTCCGCGGCATGGGTGTCACCCTCGGGCTGCCGTTGCTCGACGCGATGGTGCCGGCCGCGTCGGCGCTCGCCAACACGGCGGCCAGGCCGGTCCGGCGGCTGGGTTTCGTGTACATCCCGAACGGGGCGGTGATGCAGCACTGGCAGCCCGCCGGCGACGGTGCGCTCGGTGAGCTGTCGCCCACGCTGAGCCCGCTCGCGCCGTTCCAGGATCAGGTCATCGTGCCGATCGGACTGAGCCAGAAGCAGGCCGAGGCGCTCGGCGACGGCAACGGCGAGCACTCGCGCGCCGGGACCGTGTGGCTGAGCGGTGTGCACCCGAAGGAGACCGAGGGCGCCGATGTCCGCAACGGCATCACGGCGGACCAGATCGCCGCGCAGCACATCGGCGGCGACACCCCGCTGCGGTCGCTCGAGCTGGCGATGGAGCAGACCTACCTCATCGGCAACTGCGACAACGGCTACAGTTGCGTCTACACGAACAGCATCTCGTGGCGCACGGCGACGACGCCGAACCCGCACGAGACGAACCCGCGCATCGTCTTCCAGCGGATGTTCGGCGACGGCGGGTCGCCGGAGGAGCGGCTGGCGCAGGTGCAGGAGGATCGCAGCATCCTCGACTGGGTGACCGCCGACATCGCGCATCTGC
>JAGWAH010000038.1:18105-19900 GCA_021296515.1 Acidobacteriota bacterium
TGATGTTCGACCTGGTGGCCCTGGCGTTCCGGGCCGACATCACGCGCGTCTTCGTGCTGACGCTCGGCAAGGAGCAGACCAACCGCGCCTATCCCGAACTGGGCGTCAACGGCGCCCACCACGCGGTGTCGCACCACCAGCACGACCCGCTGAAGTTCGAGCAGGGGCACAAGATCAACCAGTACCACATCGGACTGACCGCCCACTTCCTCAAGGCGCTGAAGGCGACGCCCGACGGCGACGGCAACCTGCTGGACCACTCGCTCGTGCTCCACGGCGGCGGCATCAGCGACGCGAACGAGCACTCGCACATCGACCTGCCGCTGGTCCTGGTCGGCGGCGCGGGCGGGGTGAAGGGCGGCAAGATCCTGCGGCCGATGAACAACCTGCTCCTGGCGATGTTGGAGCGGTCCGGCGTGCACACGGACAAGTTCGGCGACGCCACGGGCAGGCTGCCGCTGGAGCCGCTCTCCGGCGTGTAGAGCGGCCCTGCGATCCTTCACGGTGGGCCGGTCCGCGCCATGCTGGCGCTGGCCGGCTCGTCGTCTGTACGAGCCTGTGACCGCCCGCGGCGAGTCCCCGCCCGCGGGAGCGACGGCCGTCGGCGGTTCCTGCTGGTTACACCAGCGGCCGCGTGTCCACGGTCACGGTGAGCACGTCGAGATCGTAGAACTGCTCGTGCCGCACCTCCTTCGCCACGTGAACGGGTTCGCACGTATTGCGCAGCCGTATCCCGGCCAGCTTCGGCTCGAGCAGGGCGTTCTGCCGCGGGTTCAATGTCGACCCGGGCCGGTGGGTCGTGGACGCTCGCGCGGCTGATGCATAATTGCAGCGATGACCATGAAGATTCGCACGCTGCACGGTCTTGTCCTTGTCGTTGCGTTCTTCGCGCTCGGCGCCGCCGCGGCCGCTCAGGACCTGCGGATGGTGACCGCCGCCGCGGATCAGGACCGGGGGGCGGTGCTCGCGCTCCTCGATGAAGGGATCGACGTCAACACGGCACGGCCCGACGGGGTGACCGCACTGCTCTGGGCGGCGCACTGGGACGACGTCGAGCTGGCGGAGCGGCTGCTCGACGCGGGCGCCGACGTGAACGCGGCAGACGACCACGGCGTGACGGCGCTGGAACGCGCGGCCGAGAACGCGAGCATCGCCATGGTCGAGACACTGCTGGCGGGGGGCGCCGACGTCGACGCGGCGCAGACCAGCGGGCTCACCCCGCTGATGACCGCCGCGCGGACCGGCAGCGTCGGGGTGGTGCGGCGGCTCATCGCGGGCGGGGCGGACGCCGACGCCGTGGTGACGGCCACCGGGAGCACGGCGCTGATGTGGGCGGTCTCGGAACGGCATCCCGAGGTCGTGCGGCTGCTGCTCGCCGCGGGCGCCGCGACGCTCAAGGGCTTCACGCCGCTGATGTACGCGGCTCGCAACGGGGACGTCGCCACCGCGGCCACCCTGATCGCGGCCGGCAGCGACGTCAACGAGCCGAGCGCCGACGGCACCCACGTGCTGCCGTTCTCGATCGTGAGCGGCCAGGACGCGTTCGCCCTGTACCTGCTGGAGCAGGGGGCCGATCCCAACGGCGAGATGGGTGGCGTCTCCGCCCTGCACGCGGCGGCCGGCAACGTCAGTCCGTGGCTCCTCGAGTGGTATCGCCGCCACGGCCGCAACCGGCTCTATGCCGGCCTCGGGGGCGCCCGGCTCGGCGCGGCCCGCCGGCTCGCCCTGGTGGAGGCGCTGCTCGAGCGCGGCGCCGATCCGAACGGCCGGATCACCGCGTGGGCGATGATCATGA
>JAGWAH010000038.1:19944-40216 GCA_021296515.1 Acidobacteriota bacterium
GGCGCGACCCCGCTCTGGGTGGCGGCCTATGACATGAACGGTGCGCGGGGGCAGGCCCACGTCTTCGCGGTGATGCCGAGCGCCACGACGACCGGCGTCGAGGTCATGCGGGCGTTGCTCGATGCCGGCGCCGACCTGCACCTGACGACCAGCGACGGGACGACCCCCCTGATGGCGGCGGCTGGTCTGGGCCCCGCCACCTACACGCCGCGCGAGCCCCGCGGCGTGCGGGCCCGCAGCTCGGAGCGCGCGGTCGAGTTCCTGCACCGGGCCGGCGCGGACATCAACGCCGCCAACGAGGCCAACTTCACGGCGCTGCACGGGGCGGCGTTCCGCGGCATGAACGAGGTCATCGAGTACCTGGTGGAGAACGGCGCGGACATCGACGCCCGCGATTTCCGGGGCCGGACCGCCTACCGCATGGCCGAGGGCTCGAAGCAGTCGTTCCAGTTCCAGAGCTGGCCCGAGACGGCGGCGCTCCTCGCCCCACCGAGCTGGGGATCCCCGGCACGGTCCAGGAACGGCTGCGCGACATTCCGGTCGACGTCGCGAACGACCAGCCGTGACGCTGCGCGCCGCGGTAGTGCGTCAGGTCGACTACCCGCGCCGCCCCGGACTTGACGAATCGCTCGCATCGCGATAGAGAATCCATAACGGATCGCGCGTGCGTAGCGTGGCGGGTGTGACGGGTGCGACGGACCGCACCCGTCCACTCGCGCCGGTCCCGTTCCCCATCCGGCAGCGCGAACGCCCGGCAACTCGACCGGCACGCCCCGTTCCCAACCGCCACCACCTACTAGACTAGAATTCCGTCATGTCCATCAAGACGGACTGTGACAGACGCTGGCGGTACCGGCCCCTCCTGGCCGCGGCGGCGGTGGCCGCGTTGTGGGTCGGCGACCTGCGCTCCCAGCCGGGCGCGGATCTCCTGCTGGTCGGCGGACTCGTCCACGACGGCTCGGGAGAGCCGCCGTCCCGGCAGGACCTCGCCGTGACGGGCGAGCGGATCAGCTTCGTCGGCGACGCGGCGGCGGCCGGCCTCGATGCTGCCGTGGTGGTGGACGTGGACGGGCTGATGGTCACGCCGGGTTTCATCGACATGCACTCGCACGCCGAGCTGACGGAGGACTACGGCCGGGACGGGTTGCCGTTCCTCCATCAGGGCATCACCACGGTGGCTATCGGGGTGGACGGCGGCGGTACGCCCGACGTCGCCGAGCTGTTCGCGGGGCTCGAGGGCCGCATCGGGGTGAACGCGTTCGCCTACGTGCGAACGGGTGATCGGAAACGATGACCGCGCGCCGACTGCGGCCGAGCTGGACGAGATGCGCGCGCTGGTCCGGCAGGCCATGCAGGAAGGGGCGTTCGGGCTCTCGACCGGGCTCTTCTACGTGCCGGGCTACTATGCGGCCACCGGGGAGGTCATCGAGCTGGCGGGGGTGGCCGCGGCGTTCGACGGCATCTACGACACGCACGATCGCGACCTCGGCGCCAGCTACCGGGGCATCGGCTATCTCAACTCGATCCGTGAGGCGATCCGGATCGGGGAGGAGGGAGGGACGCGCGTCATCTTCAGCCACTTCAACGCGCAGGGCGCGGGCAACTACGGCCGCGCGCCCGAGGGGGCCCGCCTGATCGAGGAGGCGCGCGCGCGGGGCGTGGAGGTGGCGGCGGCGCAGCACGTCTACACGGCGACACAGTCGAGCCTGGCCGCGTACACGATACCGCGGTGGGCCTCGAA
This sequence comes from Acidobacteriota bacterium, assembly GCA_021296515.1. Taxonomy (GTDB): domain Bacteria; phylum Acidobacteriota; class Vicinamibacteria; order Vicinamibacterales; family UBA8438; genus WTFV01. Next base: position 21,686 of record JAGWAH010000038.1, read on the forward strand.
CGGCGGCCGCGAGGAGATGCTGGAACGGTTCCGCGACCCCGAGACCGTTCGCCGGCTGAACGTCGAGACCATGGAGATGCTGGCGATCCGGGGAGGCGCCGAGAAGCTGCTGTTCGCCGACCCGCGGCCGGAGCTGAACGGCCGGACGCTGGCCGCGGTGGCCGCCGAGTGGGATCTGCCGGTACCGGCGGCGGTGCGGCGCATCATCACCGCCGGCAACGCGGCGGTGATGAACCTCGACCTCTACGACGTCGAGAACACGCGCTACCTGGCGCGGCAACCCTGGATGATGACCTGTACCGACGGGCGCACCCCGTCCCCTGCGCAGAACGTCACGCACCCGCGCGTGTTCGGCGCCTTCACGCGCAAACTCCGCCAGTTCGTGCTCGACGAGGAGATCGTCACGATGCCGTTCGCCCTCCGCAGCATGACCGGTCTGGCCGCCGATTTCCTGCGCCTGGACGATCGCGGGTACCTGCGCGTCGGCGGCGTCGCCGACATCGCGGTGTTCGACCGCGACCGCATCCGCGATCGCGCCACCTACGAGCAGCCGCGGCAACTCTCCGAGGGGACGGTGCACGTGCTGGTCAACGGTCGTTTCGCGATTCGGAACGGCGACGCCAGCGGCGCGCTGGCCGGCCGGCCCATTCGCCGGCCGCCGCGGACGGGCGAGAGCGCCCCCAACCGGTGATGAATCCCAAGGTCGACGTCTACATCAGAGAGTCCCGGAAGCGGCCGGCGGAGATGAGGGCCGTCGGGTTCAGACGCCGGTGGCCGATCCGAGTCCCATCGCGCGGCGCCACGCGGCGATCTGGCCCAGGTGGCTCCCCTCGTGCGTCGAGATCATGAAGACCGTGTAGTCGCCGATGGTGGGGAAGCGCTTGCGGGCGCCTTCGCTCGGGTGTTCCCGGTCGAACAGCGCGGGATCGGCCGACGCGAGCGCCCCGGCCACCCGTTCGTGCTGCGCCGCCAACTCGGCGAGCAGCTCCTCCTTCGACGGGAAGTCGGCCGCGTCGCCGCTCGGCGTGCCGCCGATACTGAACGCCTCGGCCCAGTCGGCCGGAAAGGTCGACGGCAGACCGAGCATCTTCGCCACCTGGTTCGACGACGCGGCGAGATGGCCCAGGAGCCACGCCGGATGGTTGACGACGCCGTGCGGCTGCCGGGTCATCTGCTCGTTCGAGAGGTCTCGCACGAGTGTCCGGGCGCGGTCGAGGTTGAACTGATACGTGAAGAGGAGATGTTGCAGCATCGGCGCTCCCAGGCTGACGGTCGTCGCGCGGCCTTGCGGTCGCGTTATCCCTATCCGGCGCTCGACGCGAGGCCCATGGCGCGCCGCCACGCCGCGATCTGGCCGATGTGGTTGGCTTCGTGGGCCGACAGCAGGTAGTCGACGAAGTCGCCGATGGTCGGGAAGTACTTGCGCGTTCCCTCGTCCGGGTACTCCTTCGCGAAGGTGGCCGGGTCGGCGCCGGCCACCGCCTCCGACACGCGCTCGTGCTGCTTCTTCAGCTCGGCCAGCAGCGCCTCCTTCGACGGATACCGCGCCGCGTCGGCGCTCGGCTCGCCGCCGGTCTTCGCAGCTTCCTCCCAGTCCGCCGGGAAGCTCGACTCCAGGCCGAGCGCCACGCCGGTATGGTTCGCTGCCGACGCCAGATGGCACAGGGTCCAGGCCGGGTGGTTGACCACCCCGTGCGGCTGCTGGACCATCTGCTCGTCGGTCAGGTCCTTCACCAGGGACTCGAGGTGGCCGAGGTTGAACTTGAAGGTGAAGAGAAGGTGCTCGCGCATCGGGTACTCCAGGAGGCGACAGGTGTGAACGTTCGGCCGATAATCAACCGCCCAGTATACTCCCAACGCGCGTAACCGATACCGAGACGAAAGTGGGGTCATGACCGCCGCCGCGAACCGCCAGATCCGCCTTGCCGCCCATCCGGTCGGCTTCCCTTCCGAGACCGACTTCTCGCGCACCGAGTCGCCGGTTCCCGAGCCGGCGGACGGGCAGATGCTGTGCCGCACCATCTACCTGTCGCTGGATCCGTACATGCGCGGGCGGATGAACCCGGGGCCGTCCTATGCGAAGGGGGTGGGTCTCGGCGAGGTGATGGTCGGCGGCACGGTGTCGCAGGTGGTCGAGTCGAGGCTGGACGGATACGCCGCCGGCGACGTCGTGCTCGGCGCGAACGGCTGGCAGGACTACGCCCTGTCGGACGGCACGGGGGTCCGCAAGCTGGATCCTGCCCGCGCGCCCATCTCGACGGCGCTCGGCGTGCTCGGGATGCCGGGCCATACGGCCTACGTCGGGTTGCTCGATCACGGGCGGCCGAAGCCGGGCGAGACGGTGGTCGTTTCCGCCGCTTCCGGTGCGGTCGGCGCGGTGGTCGGCCAGATCGCCCGGATCGAGGGCTGCCGGGTGGTCGGTATCGCCGGCGCGCCGGAGAAGTGCGAGTACGTGACCGGCGAGCTCGGCTTCGACGCCTGCGTCAGCCACCGCGTGGACGATCTCCGCGGTGCTCTGCGCGCGGCGTGTCCCGATGGGATCGACGTCTACTTCGAGAACGTCGGCGGGAAGGTCTTCGACGCCGTGCTGCCGTTGCTGAACGACTTCGCGCGCATCCCGGTCTGCGGCCGCATCGCCAACTACAATCTGACGGAGCCGCCGCCCGGCCCGGACCAGGTGGCCCGGCTGATGGGGCTGACCCTGGTGCGCCGGCTCACGTTCCGCGGGTTCATCGTGTTCGATCACCTGGACCGGCAGCCCGACTTCCTGCGGGACGTCGCGGCATGGATCCGGGAAGGGCGGATCCGGTACCGGGAGGACGTGGTGGACGGGCTGGAGCGCGCGATCCCGGCCTTTCTGGGCCTGCTGCGCGGCGAGAACTTCGGCAAGCTGCTGGTGCGGGTCTCCGACGATCCGACCACCTGGGAGTCTACCCCGTAGAACGGCGTAGACTCCTGGCTGGGCGCGGCGCCGTCCTGCCCGGTCGGGCGCGCCGGCGAGGAGGAAACGTCCCGTGTCGCCACGCCGCCGCGTCCCGGATGCGCTCGTTCTCATCTTCGCGCTGATCGTGCTCGCGCAACTCGCGAGCTACGTCCTGCCGGCCGGCGAGTTCGAGCGGGACGGCCGCCGGGTCGTCCCCGGCACGTGGCGCGCGGTGGATGTCGAGCCGCTGCCGCCGCTCGCCTTCCTGACCTCCATTCCCGCCGGTCTGTCGGCGGCGCACGACATCATCTTCTTCGTCTTCATCGCCGGCGGGGTTATCAGCGTCGTGCGGGCCACCGGTGCGATCGACGCCTCGATCGGCGCCGCCATCGCCCGCCTCGCGTCGCGTCCGGGGTGGCTCGTCGCGGGCATGGTCGGACTGTTCGCGCTGGGCGCGTCGACCGTGGGGATGGCCGAGGAGTACATGCCGTTCGTGCCGGTGCTGGTGACCCTGTGCCTGGCGTTGAGACTCGACGCCGTGGTCGCGGTCGGCATCGTCTACGTCGGCGCCGGCGTCGGCTATGCGTGCGCGGCGCTGAACCCGTTCACGGTGTTGATCGCCCAGGACATCGCGGGGTTGCCGCTGACCTCCGGGCAGGCCGTGCGGTGGGCGCTGCTCGTGGTCTGCGCGGCGATCGGGGTCCACCACATCCTGGGGTATGCGCAGCGGCTGCGCGGCGATCCCGCGGCGAGCCTGGTGGCCGACGTCGACTACTCGAGCGGCTTCGATCTCCCGGACGACGTGCGGTTCACGCCGCGGCGCCTGGCGGTGCTCGTGGTGCTTGCGGCCGGTGTCGGGCTCTTCGTCTACGGGGTGGCGGCCCGGGGCTGGTACCTTGCCGAGCTGTCGGCGGTGTTCCTCGGCATCGCGCTGCTCGCGGCGGGCGTCGGTGGGCTCGGGCCCGACGGGGCGGCGCGCGCGTTCATCCGCGGGGCGGCGGAGATGACCGCCACGGCGCTGCTGATCGGCTTCGCCCGAACCATCCAGGTGGTGCTGTCGGAAGCGCAGGTCATCGACACGATCGTCGACGGGCTGGCCGCGTCGCTGGCCGGGCTGCCGTCGCATGCCGCGGCGCTGGGCATGCTGGTCGTGCAGTCGGTCTGCAACCTGTTCATTCCCTCCGGATCGGGGCAGGCGTACGTGACGATGCCGATCATGGCCCCCCTCGCGGACCTGACCGGGGTGACGCGGCAGACCGCGGTGCTCGCCTATCAGTTCGGCGACGGCTTCACGAACATGCTCGTGCCCACCAACGCCCTGCTGATGGGGATGCTCGGTCTGGGCCGGATCCCGTACCAGCGCTGGGCGGCCTTCGTCGTCCCGCTGCTCGTCAAGCTGTACGTCGTCGCAGCGGTCGCGCTCGTCGCCGCGGTCGCGCTCGGCTACCGCTGACCGGGGGGCGCTCCGCCGCGCCGGCTGCGCGTTCGGTTCGCGCGACCGGGCCCGCAGCACGCGGAGGCGCGATTGTTTGTCTCGCCGCAACCGGGTGCGTTCGGGCTATACAATGAACCGTTCCGGTCAGCAAAGGAGTTCCCGTGTCCACACGCCATTTCGCCGCGTTGCTGGTAGTTCCGATTCTCTGGGCGGCCGGCTGCGGCCCGTCGCCGGTCGACGCGCCCGGAAGCGACTGGACCGGCGGCGCTCCCGGACCTCCGCCGCTGTTCGCTACGCCCGACGGCGGCGTGACGCTCCGCTTCGTCGACACGCCGGCCGAGGTGCCGGACCTGACGATGGAGGCGCTCGACGGCGAGACGATCTCGATGGCCGACCAGCGCGGCAAGGTGGTGCTGGTCAACTTCTGGGCGACCTGGTGCGGTCCGTGCCGCGAGGAGATCCCGTTCCTGGTGCGCCTCGCCGAGCGATACCCGGACCACCTGACCGTGATCGGGGTCTCCGAGGACCACGGATCGCCCGACACCGTGGCCGCGTTCGCGGGACAGTACGGCGTCAACTACCCGATCGTGATGTCGACGCCCGAGATCAAGCGGGCGTTCCCCGGGGTGTTCGCCCTGCCCACCTCGTTCGTCGTCGATCCCGAGGGCCGCATGGTCGAGAGCCACGTCGGGCTGATCAGCCCGGTGATCCTGGAGCAGGAGACCCGTTACCTGGCATCGCTGACGCACGACGCCACGGTCGAGACGGCCCCGTCCAACGACCAGATCCGCCTCGCCAACGCCGCGCAGGCGACCGAGATTCCCGGCGTGGACCTGTCGGTGCTGACGCCGGAGCAGCGCGAGGAGGTGTTGCGCCGGGTGAACGACGAGGGTTGTCCCTGCGGCTGCTCGCTGACGCTGGCGCAGTGCCGGATCAACGACTCGGCCTGTGGGATTAGCCCCCCGCTGGTCGACCAGCTCGTCGCCGAGGTAGCCGGCGCGGAATAGTCGGCGGAACAGGCCGGCGGAGTGGCGCCGACGCATCGAGTGCGCCGGCGCCGGGCATTCCCACCGGTGCGTTGCGCCCGCCCGGACGGGCTGTCCGGCCTGCGGCGGGCAGCCCGCCCGGGCGGCTCAGGATGACGCCGCTTCGGCGACTCGTGCGGTTGCCGCCGCGCCGCCCACGGCCACCGGTTCATCCTCAGGCCCCGCCTGCGCCTCGGCGGGCTCTCCCGAACCGAAGATCCGCCGCACGGTGCGCTGCACGTCGTCGAGGATCAGGTACGAGACCGGCACCAGGATCAGCGTGATGAAGGTGGCGAACAGCACGCCGAAGGCCAGCGACACTGCCATGGGCACGAGAAACGCCGCCTGCATGCTGCGCTCCAGCATGAGCGGCGCCAACCCGAAGAACGTCGTCAGCGACGTGAGCAGGATCGGCCGGAAGCGGTTGCTGCCCGCTTCGCGGATCGCGAGCTGCAGTCCGCTGGAGTCGAACTCGCGGCTGCTCGTGTGCCTGCCGCCCGCCTCGCGGATCCTGCGGCCCAGATCGGCGTGGACGCGGCGCGCGCGATTGATGAAGTCGACCATGACGAGGCTGTCGTTGACGACGACGCCGGTCAGCGCGACCAGGCCGAACATAGACATCATCGTCACGTCGAGGCCCATCACGATATGGCCCCAGATGGCGCCGACGAGGCCGAACGGGATGGCCGCCATGATGATCATCGGCTGCACGTAGGAGCGCAGCGGGACCGCGAGCAGGGCGAAGATCATCAGCAGGGCGAGGATGAACCCGCGCTGCAGGCCGCCGACGGCGTCCACCTGTTCCGCCTGCGCGCCCTCGAACGTGTAGAACACGCCCGGATAGCCGGCGAGCACGTCCGGCAGGATCCGGGTCTGCAGGTCGGAGATGACCGCGCCGGCCGACGTGACCGCGGCATCGACCGAGGCGGTCACGTTGACGGCCCGGTTGCGGTTGACGCGCTTGATCGAAGCGAAGCCGCGCCCCGGCTGCACCTCCGCCACCTGGCTGAACGGCACCTCTCCGCCGTTCGGCGTGCGGATGCGCATGTTCTCCAGATCGCCGAGCGACCGGCGATCCGCCTCGGGATAGCGCACCATCACGCGGATGTCGTCACGACCGCGCTGGATGCGCTGGGCCTCCTCGCCGTAGAAGGCCTGCCGGACCTGGCGGCCGAGGTCCTGCAGCGTGAGCCCGAGCGTCTCGGCGGCAGGCTTGATGCCGAGCTGCATCTCCTCCTTGCCGGCCCGGAACGAATCGGAGATCTCGTAGACGCCGGCGTATTCGGCCAGGCGCGCCTTGACCGCGTTGGCCGCATCCCGCAGCCGCTCGATGTCCGGCCCGGCGAGCTGCACGTCGACGTCGTCGCCGGGGTTCATCATCGACATCGAGAAGTTGACCTCGACGGCCTCCGGAATCGCCTCCGTGCTCTCCCGCCACAGGTTGCCGAGCTGCTCGCTGGTGAAGGCCCGCGTCTCGGCCGGCGCGAGCTCGATGGTCACCTCGCCCACGTTGGCGGCTGCCACGGTATCGACCGGACCCATGGGCCCGCCGCCGCGCGACAGCATCGGCTGGTCGCCGACCGCCGTCGACACGTGCCGGAAGTAGTCCATCCCGGTCTCCTCCTGCAGCCGGGTGCGGAGGCGCGTGGCGCCCTCCTCGAGCTTGTCGATCGCCCGCGACGTGACGTCGACCGGCGTGCCCTGGGGCATGGTGACCGACGCCGACATGAAGTCGGCCTCGATGGACGGGAAGAAGTGGAAGTTGGCCCAGCCGCCCAGCACCATGCCGCCGGTCAGGATCAGGGTGGACAGACCGATCGCCGCCGTCACGTACCGCCACTGCAGCGCGGTTTCGAGGATCGGCGTGTACACGCGCCGGATGAACACCTTCAGGCCGTTGGAGAAGAGGCTCTGGAAGCGGCGCCACGGGCCGGGTTTGCCGCGCCGGGGGATGTGCGACAGGTGGGCGGGCAGGATCCCGAGCGACTCGACCAGCGAGAAGAGGAGGCACGGGATGACCACGAGCGGAATGACCCGGAAGATCTTGCCCATCATCCCGGGCACGAACATCAGCGGCATGAACGCCGCCACCGTGGTCAGGACGGCGAAAGTGACCGGCTTGCCGATCTCTCTCGCGCCCTCTATGGCGCCGCGCAAGCCCTCGCCGTGCTCCTCCTGGTGCCGGTAGATGTTCTCGCCGACGATGATGGCGTCGTCCACCACTATCCCGAGCACCAGGATGAAAGCGAACAGCGAGATGACGTTCACCGAGACGTCCAGCCCCGGCATCAGGGCGATCGCGCCGAGGAACGAGATCGGGATCCCGAGGCTGACCCAGAAGGCCAGGCGCAGCTCCAGGAACAGCGTCAGCACGACGAAGACCAGGATGAACCCGGTGGCGCCGTTGCGCAGCATGAGCGTCAGGCGGTCGTTCAGCACCTCCGCCTGGTCCTGCCAGAGCGTCATCCCCTGGCGCGTTCGACGTAGCCGTCGACCGCGGCGGCGATGTCGAGGGCGCTCTGATCGCCGGTGCGGAACACCGATACGAGCACCGTGGGCTGGTGATCGAACCGGGCCTGTTGATCGGTCTCGGCAAAGCCGTCGACGACCGTCGCCACGTCGCCCAGGCGCAGCCGGCTGCCGTCGGCCCGCGTCCACAGCACGAGGTCCTCGTACTCGGCGCCGCGGTAGGCCTGTCCGATCGTACGGAGCAGGATCTCGCCGCCGTCCGTGCGGACGGAGCCGCCGGGCAGATCCAGGGACGAACGGCGCACGGCGTCGGCGACCTGATCGAAGGTCATCCCGTGACGACGCAGCGCCACTTCGGAAACCTCGATCGAGATCTCGTAGGGCGGCGCGCTGACGACGTCCACCTGCGTGATCTCCGGCATCGCGGTCAGCTCGTCGCGCACGCGCTCGGCGAGCGCCTTGAGGGCGAAGATGTCGGTGTCCCCGGAGATGGAGATGTCGGTGACCTGGTTGCGGGCGGTCATCTCCCGGATGATCGGTTTCTCCGTCTCGATGGGGAACGTCGTGATCGCGTCGACCTGGTTCTTGACCTCGTCGACCACCCGGCGGGCATCGGCGCCGAGCTCGAGCTCGACCATCACCGACGCGTTGCCCTCCGATGCGGTCGACTGGATCTCCTTGATGCCGTCGACGCCCTGAATCGCCTCCTCGATGCGGATGACGACTCCTTCCTCCACCTCTTCGGGCGCTGCTCCCAGATACGACACCTGAATGCTGATGCGGTCGAGCTCGACCTCCGGAAAGACCTCTTCCTTGACCGTACCGGTAGCGATCAGGCCGCTCACCATGATGAAGACCATCATGAGGTTCGCGGCCACGGGATTCCGCGCGAACCAGGCGATTCCACCGTTGTTCATGACCGTCTCCCTTCGTGCCGGGGCGTCGCGGGATCCGTCGCGGGACCCGACCTTGCGACCGACTCGCCGGCGAGTGCTTCGCGCACGCTCTCGATCATCGCGGCCGCCACGCGCGACTGCAGGTCGGCGAGCGCCTCGACGGTGCCGTCCACTTTCACCGCCGTCACGACGGATCCGCTGCGGACGTCGGTGAGCCGGGCGGTCACGCGGACCATCGTTCCGATGCGCTGGATGCCGCCGCCGACAGCCCAGGCGGCTTCATCGCCGGGCGTCACGACGGCCACCGCGGGCAGCGTGGACAGCCGCTCGGCGATCGCCTCCGCGAGGACGCTCCCGAGGTCGACGTCGAGGGCCGACGCACTGCCCGCGCTGAGATCGTCGAACGGCAGCACGGCCAGGGCGCTGGGCGCCGTCGCGCCGGCCGCCATGCCGCCGGATGCGGACGGCGCTGTCGATCCGGGTATGGCGGTGAGGTGCTCGATGACGGCCGCTGCGACGTCCGCTTCGAGGGCCGGGCGATCGGCCGTGGAGCCGTCGATCTTCGCCGCGTGCAGCACCGCGCCGTTCGCGGTGTCGACGATGCGTGCGGTGACCCGCACCAGCGGGCCGACCTGCTGGAGCCCGCCGCGGACGACGTACCGCGCATCGGACTCGCTCTCGGACACCGCGATGCCGTCGGACGACGCCAGGCGCGCGGCGACGGCCCGGCTCAACGCCGGACCGAGCTCGGAATCGCCGGTCGCGCGGTTGAGACTCGCGAACGAGGCGACCGCAACGACGCTGGCGGGCGCCGCGTCCGGCGTGCGGGGAGCAGGGCGCCGGGGGGCGGCGGCAAGCGTCGCCGCAGGTCGCGGAACGGGCGCGACGTCCGGCTCGCGGCGCGCCGGACGCGCCGCCGCCGGTCTCGTGCGCGCGGGACGAGAGCGCAGGTTCTCCACCGCCGGCCGGCGTTCTTCCAGCAGCGACGCCAGCCACTGCGGGCGCTCCGGGCGTCCGGCCGTGGTCGCGTCGCCGGCAGGCGCGCCCGGGGGCGCCTGCTCCGCGGCCGCTGCCGTCCGGGCCGCGCCGGGCCGCGCTACCGACGCGGGTTCAGCCGCTACGGGCGGCGCCCCTGGTGCGGCTTCCGCCCGGCGGTCGGCGGCGGGTTCGATCGGTACGTCCGAGGCAGCCGCTGCAGCCGGCACACCGACCTGGGCGGCCGGCGCATCTTCCCGTTGCACGGCCGGAGCCGCGGCCTGGGACGGCCGGGCCGCAGCGGCGGCCGCCCGGCGCTCGAGCAGGCCCGGGTCCGCATCGGCCAACTGCACCCGCATGCCGTCGGTCGGCGTGTCGAGCGGCGAGATGACCACGAGCTCGCCCGCCTGCAGGCCGGAACGCACGATGACGGATTCGGTCGAGGTCCGCAATACGTCGATCGTGCGGAACGAGAGACGGTCGTCGAACGTGACCACGAGCACCTGATCCCGGCCGCGCAGCGCCTGCCGCGGCAACACCGCGACGTCGCGCGCGGTACGGCCGTCGATCTCGGCCTCCACGTACATCCCGACGGCGAGCGGGGGCCGGTTGGGATTGGGGCCCGGCGCGTAGGGGTCCGGGACCGCCGCAATCGCGTGCACCATGCGGCTCACCGAGTCGATCTCGCTCTCGGTGCGGACGATGAGTCCGTCCCATGCGTGGGTCTCGCCGGCGAACGTCGCTTGCACCGTCACGAGCGGCTGAACCTGCTGCTCGACGCCGCGATACGACAGCGGGACGTCCAGGTAGGCCAGCTCGTCGTCCGGCAGCGGCAGGCGAATCTCGGCCACGTCGACCGCGTATACGGTGGCCAGTGCGTCGCCGACCCGGACATACTGGCCGATGTCGACGTTCTTGGTGCGGACCCGGCCGGCGTACGGCGCCACGATCTCCGCCCGCTGCAGGTCGCGGGTAGCCCGCTCGACAGCGGCTTCGGCAGCGGCCACCGAGGCGCGCGCATCCTCGAGCTGCGGCTTGCGCAGCGCCAGCTCGCGCGGGTCGCCGCGGCCCAGCGTGTCCCATTCCCGCTGCGCCACCTCCGCCTCGGCTTCCTCCTCCGCGAGCCGCAGGCGGGCCTGGGCCAGTTGCGACCGCGCGCTGACGAGCGCCTGCTCGTAGTCGAACGGGTCGATCTCGACGAGCACGTCGCCCGCCTCGAAGAACCCGCCCTCCGCGAAAGAGCGAGCGACCCAGGTGACGCGGCCCGCGATCTCGGGCACGAGCTGGCTCTCCGTGCGGGGCTGGACGGTGCCCTGGCTGGTGACGGACAGGCGCGCATCCTGGAGCGTGACCTCGTGCACGCGGACGCCCGGCGGCTCGATCACCGGCGTCAGGGTCTCCACCGGAGGACGGTTCATGATCATCGTGACCGCGGCGAAGGCGGCCGCAGCGACGATGATCAGGGGCAGAAGCGCCCTGAGAATGCGGGTGATTACGGGTTTCATGGCTGTTTCCAGTTCAATGCCGCAAGTGGTTCGATTGGTGACGGATACGTTCAGTTGGTCATGGTGATCGGCGAGTCGAGCTGCTCGAACCCGCCGCCGAGGGCCAGGTACAGGTCCACGCGGTTTTCCAGACGCAGGCGCCGCGCCGCAATCAACTGGGATTCGGCCTGAAACGCCGACCGCTGCGAGTCGAGCACGGTGATGTACGTGTCCAGCCCGGTCCGGTAGCGCTCGTCGGCCAGGCGTTCCGCGGCGCGCGCCTGCTCGACCGACGTCATCAGGTGGACGACCCGGTCGGCCAGGTACTCCTCGGCGGCCAGCGCCGTCTCGACCTCGGAGTACGCCACGAGGGCGGTGTTCACGTAGCTGGCCAGCACCTCGGCGACCAGTGCCTCGGCGCGGCTGACCTGTGCGCGCAGCCGTCCGCCCTGCCAGAGCGGGGCAAGGACGTTGCCGACGAGGCCCCACACTGCGAAGTCGCCGTTGAGCAGCGTGCGGAGGGTATTCGTGGAGGTGCCGGTGTTCACGGTCAGGTTGAAGCTCGGGAGCAGATCCCGCCGCGCCACTCGCAGCCGCGCCTCGGAAGCCGCCACCTGCCGCTCCGCCGCGACGAGGTCCGGTCTGCGCGCCACCAGGTCGGCCGGGATCCCGCCCGGCACGGCGGGCGCCATTTCCGGCAGATCCGCCGGCGGGGCGATGTCAGCGCCCGCGTACTGCGCCAGCAACACCTCGAGCTGGCGGGTCGACGCGTCGAGCTGCTGCCGCCGCTGGGCGAGATCGGCGCGGGCGTTGGACAGGTTCAGCATCGCCTGACGGAGGTCGAGCGCCGGGCGCACCCCCGCCTCGAAGCGATCCCGCACGCGCGCCATCGATTCGCCGAAGCTCTCGACGGTCGCCTCCGACAGGAGTACCTGCTGCTGGGCCTCCGCAATGGCGAACCAGGCCTTGGCGGTCTGGCCGGCGATGGACAGTTGGGCGCCCCGCAGGTCGGCCGCCGAACGCTGCAGGTCGGCCAGCGCCGCCTGCTCGGTGGTCCGCAGCCTGCCCCAGAGGTCGACTTCCCACGTCGTGTCCAGCGAGATGCCCTGGTTGGTGAACACCGTGCTCACCGGGAATCGGAAAGCCCACGAAGTTCTGCTTGCGGCGGCTGCCGCTGTACGAGCCCTGCACCGTGGGCTGCAACGCGCCGGACGCGATCCGCGCGTCGGCGGCGGCCTGTTCGAGACGGGCGGCGGCCGCCCGCAGATCGAGGTTGCGCTCGAGTACGGTCTCGATCGCAGCGTTCAGCTCGTCGTCGCCGAAGTCCGTCCACCAGTCCGGACCCACTTCGCCGGCCGGTACCTGGGCGGCCGTCCATTCGTCCGGTACCGGGACGCGGATCTCGGGCCGCTCCACCGGCAGAGCGGTCACGCAGCCGGCGCCCAGCGCCGCGACGGCGGCGAGCGGCACGGCCCGGAATCCACGCATCATCGAGGTTGGTCTCAGCAACTGCACGTCAGCACCTTTACCGTGCGGCGGTCGCCACGGCCGGTACGCCGAGCGGCGCCGGCGCGGCCATCCCGGCCGCGGCGTACAACACCAGGGATTCCAGCACGTCCTCCGGATCGCGCGCCGTGCCGCGCCCCCGCGCCAGGAGCGTAGGCCCCCAGGACATCGTGAACGCCATCGACCCGACCATGAACAGCATCCGCCAGCTCAGGTCCGATTCGTCGAGCTCCGGCCGCGCGCGGTGAAGAGCGGTCCTGAACCGTTCGAACACCGCGTCGAACTGCTTGACGAAGGTCGCGCGGAATTCCTCGTTGGTCTCGCCGTGGATCCGGCCCACCAGCCGCAGAAAGCTCCGGCCCTTGTCGCCCCACGTGCGCTGGGTGTGGAACGGCGGCGACAGGAACGCCCGGATGACGGCTTCGAGCTCCGGAGGTCCGTCTCCGGCCTGCGCCTCCACCGCGTCGAGCAGCTCCAGGCGGCGCGCGTTGATGGGCTTCAGACGCCTCTCGAGCACCTCCGCCAGCAGCGCCTCCTTCGAGCCGAAGTGGTAGTTCACCGACGCGACGTTGACCCCGGCCTCCGTCGTGATGTCGCGCAGCGGGGTCGCCGGGAACCCGCGCTCGCCGAACAGCCGCTCCGCGACGTCGAGGATGCGCTCCCGGGTGTCCATTGCCATCGAGCTGGATCTCCTGTTCTTAAACAACTGTTTCAATCATACGTATGAACGAAGAGAAAGTTCAAAGGCCGCAGCCGCGTGTTTTCCGGGCGGTGCACGGAACGCCGCGTGTCGTGACCGCCGCGACAAGGCCGGTGGCCGGCGGCCTGCCGCGGTGCAGGAGCTACAATCGGACCGGCCGCCGGTCACGGCGCCGACCGCGGTTTGCTCCGGCGCCCGCCTGCGCCGGCTTGACATCGGGGATGAACGGAATGCCATGCATTGACACGGGGCTGGTACCTGCGGGGCGGCATCGGCGCTCGATCCGGGATGCCGGGGCGCGGCGTGCGGGTGCGGCCGCCACGAGGCGTTTGGCGGCGATCGCGGCAGTGGCCGGGGTTGCCGCCGTGGCGCTCGGTCCGCGCCAGCCGCTCGCCGCGCAGAGCCCACCGCCCAACATCGTCATCATCTTCGCCGACGACCTCGGCTACGGCGATCTCGGCGCCTACGGGCACCCGACGATCCGGACGCCCCACCTCGACCGCATGGCCGCGGAAGGCCAGCGCTGGACCAGTTTCTACTCGCAGGCCCCGGTCTGCTCCCCGAGTCGGGCGGCCCTGCTGACCGGGCGCATACACCTGCGGAGCGGGATGTTCGGCCGGCGCCAGGGGGTGTTCTTCCAGGACTCGCACCATGGTCTCCCGGCCGGCGAGATCACGCTGGCCGAGGCGTTGAAGGAGGTCGGCTACGCGACCGGCATCGTCGGAAAGTGGCACCTCGGCCACCAGCCGGAGTATCGCCCGCTGCGGCACGGTTTCGACTCGTGGTTCGGGATCCCCTACTCGAACGATATGGACTGGCAGGTGCCGCCCGGGCGGGATGCGCGTCGCGCCGCGATTCTCGATCCGTCGATCGACTACTGGCGCGTGCCGCTCATGCGCAACGACGAGGTGCTGGAGCGGCCGGCCGACCAGACCACGATCACGCGCCGGTACGCGGAGGAGGCGGTGCGGTTCATCCGGGAGCACCGTGACCGGCCGTTCTTCCTCTATGTACCCCACACGATGCCGCACGTTCCCCTGTTCCGTTCCGAGGCGTTCGCCGGCCGGAGCCGCGCGGGGCGCTACGGCGACGTGATCGAGGAGATCGACTGGAGCGTCGGCCGCATGCTCGACACGTTGCGGGAAGAGGGGCTCGCCGAGCGCACGCTGGTCGTTTTCTCCAGCGACAACGGGCCGTGGCTGTCCTACCGGCAGCACGGGGGGAGCGCCGGGATGCTGCGCCAGGGCAAGGGGACCACGTGGGAGGGCGGCATGCGCGTCCCGGGCATCTTCTGGTGGCCGGGGACCGTGCCGCCGGGCGTGATCAGGGACATCGGCGCCACCACGGACCTCTTCACCACCATCGTTCCGCTGGCCGGGGGGACCGTGCCGGACGATCGGCCCCTGGACGGAGTCGACCTTGGACCGGTGCTCCGCGGGCGGGGATCGAGCCCGCGCGACTGGATGGCGTTCTACCGCATGGGAGAGCTCTACGCCTACCGCCGCGGGCCTTACAAGGTGCATCTGGTGACCGAGGGGCGCTACGGCCTGGGTTCCGCGCGTACCACGCACGAGCCGCCGCTGCTCTTCCATCTGGGCGACGACCCGGGAGAGAAGTACGACCTGGCGCCGGAGCGTCCCGACGTGGTGGCCGAGCTGTTGGCCGCGGTCGAGGCGCACCGCGCCGGCATGACCGTCGCCGAACCGCTGTTCGACGCGCGGGGCGCGCGATGATCCCGGCACCGACACGTGCGCGCGAGACACGCCGGCCCGCGCGGCGGCGCCGCTGCAGGCCGGAACGGCACGGCGGCGGCAGCCTGCGGCGAAGAGCCGCGGCCGGCGCGGTTGCGGCCGCGGTCCTGGCCGGCATCGGCGCCGCTCCCGGGCGCGCGGCCGACGACCTCTCGCTCGCGGCGAAGGCGGCCCTGTTCGACGTCGACCTGGCGGAGCGCTTCCTGGCCGCGGACGGCCAGGTGCGGGTGCGCCGCAGGCTGCCGACCGCGGAGCACCCCTATGTCACCTACAACATGTCCGACACGGCGTACATGACCGGCCTCTACTGCGCGGCCCAGACGTGGCGCCACCTGGCTACCGGCGATCCGGAGGCCGCGCAGCGTGCGCGGACGGCCGTCGCCGCGCTCAGGCATCTGGTCGCGGTGACTGGCCGCGACGGTCTGCTGGCGCGGGCGTCGGCGCCGCTCGACGAGCCCTGGCTCGACGACGGTACATGGCGGGAGAGCTCGGACGGCCGTCGCCGCTGGCGCGGCAACGTCAGCTCGGATCAGGTGGACGCGGTCATGTTCGGCCTCTTCGTGTACGCGATGCATCTGGCCGACGCGCGCGAGCGGGAGGGGATCGGCGAAACGGTGGCCGCGGTGGTCGACGCGATCGTCGGGAACGGCCTTCGCATCATCGGCTACGACGGCCGGCCCACCCGCTGGGGGCGCTACGAGCCCGCCTACGTCGCCGGCGAGGAGCCGATGAACGCGCTGCTGATGTTGCAGATGGTCAAGGTGGCGCACGAGTTGACCGGGCTGCCCCGCTTCGGCCGGGAGTACGGGCGGCTGCTGGAGATGGGGTACGCCCGCATCGGCGAGGGCGCGCGTCTGGACCGTCCGCCGCGGGAGGCGAACCACTCCGACGACGTCCTGATAGCGCTGGCGCTCTACCCGCTCCTGGAGCTGGAGACCGATGCCGCGGTCCGGCTGCACTACGAGCGGGCGGCGCAGCGCTGGTTCCACGGCCGGACGCATCCCGGCATCGACGTCGAGGGGAATCCGCTGGCGACGTTTCTGCACCGGCACTGGACCGGCGACCGGGCGTATGACGCCGCCGCGCTCGACACGCTGCGCCGCGTGCCGCTCGACATGAAGTGGAACGCCGGCACCATCGCGACCTACGCGCGCCGCTTCGGATTCTCGTTCACCGCCGACCCGGTCGTGCCGCTCGCGGGCGACGGACCGCTGCCGGTCGCCCAGCGCGGCCGGACATGGAGCTTCCTCGTCCACAATCCCTACCGGGTCGGAGGCGACCGCCTCGCAGTGGCGCCGTTCGAGACGAACGGCCTCGACTACCTGGTCAGCTACTGGTTCGGCCGGGCGCATGGCATGATCCGGGCCGAGGATTGACGCCGCGGGGCGCGGCTCGTGCACCTTGGACGGCGGCGGCCCCGGATCCCGCGATCCACGATGCCGGATTTCCCCCGCAAGTGAGACGGAATCTCATTTCCAGCGACCGGCATGTTCCATGTAAACCGCTGGGTCTATGGATCTTGTGGGTGCGTCGAGGCGGGTGTCAGAAAGTCGCGTTTCGGGGTTGGCATCTGCGAAGTCCAGTGCTAGACTTCGCACTTCGGGAGAGGTATTTCTTCCCTCTGGTTCCCGGCGCGCAGGGTCGCGCTACGAGGAGGTCGTCTCATGGGAGACGTGGCGCACACGCAAGTGCAGACAACTACAGAGCAGCAGGGCGTTTCACGGCGGGGCTTCATCAAGGGAGTGATCGCCACCGGCGCCAGCGTATCGGCGTCGAACTACGTTCTGCGGAACGGTCAGGGCGTGGCCCTGGCGCAGGCGCCGGGCGCGGTCGAGCGGCTGGTGACGTTGAACGTCAACGGGCAGCAGCGCCGCGTCGACGTCATGCCGCAGGAGACCCTGGCCATGACGTTGCGGTACAAGCTGGGTCTGACCGGCACCAAGATCGGCTGCGACCGCGCCGAGTGCGGCGCCTGCACCGTCCTCGTGGACGGCGTGCCGCAGTACTCCTGCTCGACCCTGACCCATCAGGTGCGCGGCCGCGAAGTGCAGACCATCGAGGGGCTCGAGGGCGCCGACGGGACGCTGCATCCGGTGCAGCAGGCGGTCGTCGACCTGCAGGGCTTCCAGTGTGCCTTCTGCATGCCGGGCTTCGTCATGAACATGGTCGCGCTGACCGAAGAGAACCCCGACGCGACTCGGGGCGAGTGTGCGCACCATCTTGCCGGCAACATCTGCCGGTGCATCGACTACAACAAGATCCTCAACGTCGCCGAGAAGGCGTGCGAGTATACGCGTAACGTACAAGCTGATCGGCAAGAACTACACGACGCCCGACATTCTCGCCAAGGTCACGGGGCGTGCAAAGTACGCCGAGGACTTTCGCGCGGAGGGCATGCTCTTCACGAAGCTGCTCGTCAGCCCGATGCCGCACGCGCGCGTTCGACGCCTGGACACCAGCGCGGCGATGGCGATGCCCGGGGTGGAAGCGATTCTGACCGCGGACGATCTGCCCGAGGCGGAGGCGCCGCAGGAAGCGGGTCTGACCAACGAGCCCTTGTACGAGGGCGAGCCGATTCTCGCCATCGCGGCGGTCGACGAAGAGACCGCGGCGGAAGCGATCGAGGCGGTGCAGATCGACTTCGAGCCGCTGCCCTTCGTGCTCGACCCGATGGACAGTCTGCGTCCGGGCGGTCCCAACGCGCGGCTCGACGGCAACACGATGGCCGGCCGCGACCTGTCGACGATCAAGTGGGGCGATGTCGACTGGAGCGAGTTCGACCGCGGCGTCATGCCGCTGGGCGGCGAGGTGACCGACGAGTGGCAGGTCGGCGATGTCGACGCCGGGTTCGCCGAGGCCGATCTGATTCTCGACGAGTCGGTGTTCTCCGCGTCGCTGTCGCACCAGCCGCTCGAGACGCGGACCGCGATGGCCTACTGGCAGAACGGCAAGTGCTACATGCACTGCTCGACGCAGAGCACCGCCCGCACCGAGGCCGGCATGGCGCGGTGGATCGGGATCGACCCGACCGACCTCGTGCTCATCACCGAGTACTGCGGCGGCGGGTTCGGCAGCAAGATCTCGTCCTCCGTCCAGGCGCGGATTCCGGCGCTGCTCTCGCGCAAGGCGGGCAGACCGGTCATGATGCGCGTGACCCGGCAGGAAGAGAACTTCTTCGGTCGCGCCCGGCCGGGCATTCAGGCCCGCGCCAAGTTCGGGTTCAGGAGCGACGGGCGGGTTGTCGCCATCGACCTGACGATGGTCCAGGACGGCGGACCGTACGGGCGGTCGGGCGACTACATGTCGTGCGCCGACCAGGCTTCGCTGATGTATCAGCCGGAGCACATGCGCGTGCGCGGCATGACCG
>JAGWAH010000038.1:40375-65152 GCA_021296515.1 Acidobacteriota bacterium
GCAACGTCTCGAGCGCCTTCCCGAAGGAAGCCATCGACAAGGCGCGCGAGGAGTTCGACTGGGAAGGCATGAAGGCGCGCAGCGGCCAGCGCAACGGCTCCAAGGTGACCGGGGTCGGCGTTGCGATCAGCTCCTACTCCGCCGGAACGTCGGGCGTCGACGGCCTGCTGGTGATTCGGCCGGACGGCATGGTCGAGATTCACACCGGCGTCGGCAACCTCGGCACCGAGTCGTTCTCCGACACGTCGCGCGCGGCGATGGAAGCGCTCGACACGCCGTGGGAACAGGCTGAGGTGGTCTGGGGCGACACCAGCAAGCATCTGCCGTGGAGCGCAATCCAGGGCGGCAGCCAGACGACCCACGGCCACACCCGCTCGAACTGGGCAGCCGGCCTCGAGGCCAAGAAGCGCCTCCAGGAGATCGCGGCGGATCGGTTCGGCGGCTCGCCGGACAGCTTCGACGTCGGGGACGGCCGGGTCTTCCGTCGCGGCAACCGCGGGCAGGCGATGACGTTCGGTCAGGCGGCCGAGCGCGCAATCCAGCTCGGCGGCGTCTACGACGGGTCGCAGTTGCCCGAGGACATCAACGAGATGACGACGCGGTCGGCCACGGCGCTCGCCGGTCGGGGTCTCGTGGTCGCCGCCAAGGACAACTTCGAGACCGGTGGCCGGAACATGTCGTTCTGCATCGGCTTCGCCGAGGTTGAGGTGGACACCGAGACCGGGGCGGTGGTGTTGAAGGACTACAAGGTGGCATCCGACGCCGGGACGGTTCTGCATCCGCAGAACTTCGCGGGTCAGGTGCACGGCGGCGGGATCCAAGGCTTCGGTGTGGCGCTCGGCCAGAAGTGGGTCATGGACCCGCAGTGGGGGCTGCACGTGGCGAAGCGGTTCTACTCGAACCGGCCGCCGACGATTCTCGACGCGCCGCACGACCAGGAGATGGCCTGGAGCGTCGCGGACGAGCCGGATCCCTTCAACCCGCTCGGTGCCAAGGGCATCGGCGAGGCGCCGGTCGGGGCGGGCGCGGGTGCCGTGCTCAACGCCATCTCCGACGCGCTGGGCGGCAACGTCGACTTCAACCGCTCGCCGATTATGGGCGACATGATTCTGACGATGCTCAATCCCGAGCTCGACGAGGCTCACAACAAGCTGTCGACGCACGTCTAGCGCTACACTGGGAAGGTAAAGGGAGAAGAAACAATGGCCGTGATTCGCGACAAGATGCCGGCATTTCAGCTCTTCCAGCCTGCCAGCACGGAGGAGGCGCTGGGAGTGCTCGATCAGTACGGCGCCGATGCCTGGGTGCTCGCGGGTGGGCTGGATACCTGGGACTGGCTGAAGGACCGCGTCAAGAAGCCCGCCGCGGTCGTCGACCTCGGCGGGGTTTCGGAGCTGAGTGAGATCCGCTCCCTGGGCGGCGGGCTCGAGATCGGCGCGATGGCGACGCTGCGGGATGTCATCCGCCACCCCGAGGTGGCGGAGCAGTTCAGCATGCTCGCCGACGCCGCCTCGCAGGCCGCGTCGCCGCAGATTCAGAACCAGGGCACCCTCGGCGGCAACGTCGGCCAGGACACCCGCTGCTGGTACTACCGGGACGGCTGGAGCTGTTATCGCGCCGGGGGCAACATCTGCTACGCGGACACCCCCACCGCGATGAACCGCGAGCATGCCATTCTCGGCGCAAGCCGGTGCGTGGCCGTCAACCCGTCGGACACCGCTCCGGTTCTGGTGGCGCTCGACGCCGAGATGGTCGTGCGGAACAGCACCGGCGAGCGCGTCATTCCGGCGCAGGACTTCTTCATCGGACCGGCCGTCGACATCATGCGCATGACGGCGCTGCAGCCGGGCGACATCCTCACGTCGATTCGGATTCCCTGGACGTTCGCGAACACGCGGTTCTACTTCGAGAAGGCCAGGGACCGGGCCGTGTGGGACTTCCCGCTCGCCAACGTGGCGTCGGCGGCGAAGATCAGCAACGGCGTGGTTGAGGACATCCGTATCGTGGCCAACGGCGTCGCGCCCTATCCGGTGCGGTTCCTGGCGGCCGAGGATGCGGTGCGCGGGCGCCAGGTGGGTCCGGCGGTTGCGATGGAAGCAGGCGACATCGCCATCAACGGGGTGCGGCCGCTGCGGCACAACGCCTACAAGGTGACGTTGCTGCGCAACCTCGTGAAGCGGTCCGTTGAAGGTGCCGAGGCGTAGATGGAACTGTTTCAGTGGGGAACCAATCCTTGGGGGCAGGAGACCCTGATCAGGGTCTCCTGGGATCTTCTCTATCTGTTTTTCTGGGCCGGCATCGCCTTCATCGTCTTCCACGTCGTGTACGCGGCGGTCTGGTTGCCGAAGCTCGCGCGAGCGAACGGTGGTCAGGAAGGAGCGGCGGCGGCTGACGTCCCGGAGACAATAGAGCGCCACACGTTGTGGGCCCGGATATTCCACTGGGTGATGGCCGCGGCGATGCTGGTGCTGCTGGTGACCGGGTTCTTCCCGATCATCGGCATCCAGTTCGCGTGGGTCACCATCCACTGGATAGCCGGTGTGGTGCTGACGATCTCGATTCTGTACCACATCGTGCACGCGACCTTCTACCTCGATTTCTGGTCGATCTGGATTCTCCCGGACGACATGGACGAGGCGGTGCAGCGCGTCAAGCGGCAGATGGGGCAGGAAGCCGGCGAGATCCACAAGCACGGGAAGTATCCGCTGGACCACAAGCTGTACCACACCGCGGTCATGCTGGCGGGGTTGGCGGTGATCGGGACGGGACTCGTCATGATGTTCCGGATCGAGAACGTGCTCGTGCCGCGGAACGCGTATCTGCTGTCCGAGGCCACATGGGGGCTGATGTACGCGCTCCACGGCCTCGGCGCGGTGCTTTTCGTCATGTTGACGCTGACCCACATCTACTTCGCGATTCGGCCGGACAAGTTCTGGCTGACGAAGTCGATGCTCTTCGGTTCGGTCGACCGCGACCAATATCTTGCGCACCACGACCCGAAGCGTTGGGACGTGTCCAAGGAATCGACGTCAAAGGGTTAGCATCGCATTCGCACAGGTGATTCGTGGGGCGGCGCCGGGCAGGGCTTGGCGTCGCTCCTCTTGTGTACGGCGCACCCCGTTGCCGGTCGGTGCGTAGCGGATAGGTGAGGTGTCTGTAATGTCGCAGTCCGCGACCCAAGCGCTGCAGGCGCACGTCGACGTCGTCGAGGAGACCTACGAATTCTGTCTCGCGTACGCCGCCAAGGGCGTCAACGCGCAGATGGCGGTCTCGAACGACAAGCTGGTCCGAGAGCGCCTCGAGAAGATGGAAGCGACCCTCGCGAAGCTTCCGGCCAGCTTCCTGGCCCTGGCCGAGGAGCGTGGCTCGGAGAGCGGAGACCGCTACCAAGCGTTCATAGAAATCATGCGACGCGACTCGGCCGCCGGCCTTGCCGCGGTGCAACTGGTCCTGGCGCAACCGGGCATCACCTCGCAGATGGTCGACAACCTCAACGGCATGATCCATCTCCGGGCCCTGCTGACAGACGTGTTTCTGCTCGACGAGATTCTGCGCCCCAACGCCGCGCAGCCGGCGCACACGCCACCCGCCGAGGACGCGAAGCAGCACGTGCACGACTCGGGTGGATCTCCGAGCCAGGCGCCTGACGTCGGTCAAGGCGGTGGCGGCGATTCGCGCTAGGAGTCTGCGCCGTAGAAACGGCGTAGACTGCTAGTCAGGCCCGGTTGGGCGGCAATCGGCGCCGGCGTTCGCAGGTCATGGAGCTCACCGGCAAGGTCGCGCTCATCACGGGCGGCAGGCGTATCGGCGCGGCGGTCGCCGAGCGGCTTGCGAGCCGCGGGGTGGATGTCGCCCTCTCATACAATCGATCCGGAGCCGAAGCGGAGAAGGCGGCCGACCGGGTGCGCGGGGCGGGTCGCGCGGCGTCGGTTGCGCAGGCGGATCTCACGCGGCCGTCCGAGGTGGAACGGCTGGTCGAAGGCACGGCCGCGCGTTTCGGACGCCTCGACATCCTGATCAGCATGGCGTCGATCTACCGGCACACCGCCTTCGATGCCCTGACGGACGAGGACTGGACGGCGACGCTCGATGTCGATCTCTCGGCAGCCTGGCGGCTCGCGCGCGCGGCCGTGCCTCGTCTCCGGGCGGCGGGCGGCGGGCGCATCGTCCACTTCAGCGACTGGATCGCGGCCAGCGGCCGCCCGCGCTATACCGGGTATCTTCCCTACTACGTGGCCAAGCGGGCGGTGATGGGACTCACCGAGGCCCTGGCCCTGGAGCTCGCCGCCGACGGGATTCTCGTGAACGCCATCGCACCGGGTCCGATGGTGCCGCCCTCCCATCTGGAGCCGGACGAGATCGAGGCGGTCGGGCGGGCGACGCCGGTAGGTCGCTGGGGCGGCGCGGAGGCGATTGCCGACGCCGTCGTCGGCGTGCTGCAGTCGGACTTCATCACCGGCGAGACGATCCGGGTGGACGGCGGCCGCCACCTGCGCTAGCCGTCTGCACCGTAGAACGGCGTAGACTGCTACTCAGGCCCGGGTTGGGCGGCAAGCAGAGCCGCAGGCGAGGTTTGTCGGGCCAGGGGACCAGCGATGCCCATCCTGATCGAGCGCCCGGCCGTCGTCGAGGCCGCCGGAACGAAACCGAAACAGATTCAGGAGTTCGCCGGCCGGGTCAACTCCGGACACCGGCAGGTGAGCGTGGCGCGCATGGTGTCGCCGGAAGGGTGGGAGGAGCCCGGGCAGCGGCCGGAGTTCGAAGAGATTACCGTCGTGCTGCGCGGCGTGTTGCGCGTCGAGCACGAGGGCGGCTGTCTCGACGTGGCGGCGGGGCAGGCGGTGGTGGCAGCGCCTGGCGAATGGGTGCGGTACAGCAGTCCCGAGCCCGGCGGCGCCGAGTACGTCGCCGTGTGCGTGCCCGCCTTTTCGCTTGCCACGGTGCACCGGGATGACGGCTGATCGTGACCACCGCCGTCGGGCGGGTCCCTCTGCGGGGATGATCGCGCGCTCTCCAGGATGCTGTGGTCGACGCGCCGCTGGAGCTGGACGATCTGCCCGTGCCCGAACCGCGGCAGGCAGAGGTCCTCGCCCGCGTCGCGGCATGCGGCGTCTGTCACACGGAGCTCGACGAGATCGAAGGGCGCGCCGGCGGGCGAAGCAGGGAAGTCCTACTCGTCCGACGAGTCGGTAGCGCCGGCGACGTCCTCCGGCCGCAGGTGCTCGAGGACGAACGCCAGCATCTTTTCGCGGCGGTGCAGCTCGAGGTCGGGACCGCCGAGCCGGTGCCGCGACCGCGGGTAGATCATCATGTCGAACGGCTTGCCGGCCCGCTGGAGCTCGAGCGCGAACTGCAACGTGTTCTGCATGTGGACGTTCTCGTCCATCGTGCCGTGGACGAGCAGCAACGCGCCGTGCAGGTCGGCGGCGTCGAAGCGGGGCGAGCTGCGCCGGTAGCCGTCCGGGTTGTGCTGCGGCATCCGCATGTAGCGCTCGGTGTAGATCGTGTCGTAGTCGCGCCAGTCCGTGACCGAGCCGCCGGCGATGCCCATCGACCAGCGCTCGCTGTGGGTCAGCGCGTAGCTGACCATGAAGCCGCCGTAGCTCCAGCCCTCGATGCCGATGCGGTCGGCGTCGACGTAACCCTGGCCGACGAGCCAGTCGAGGCCGTCCTCCTGATCGCGCAGCTCCAGCTCGCCGAACCGCTGGTAGACCGGCCAAGTGGAGACGGCGCCCTTGCCGCTGGCGGTGCTGTTGTCGAGCACCCAGACGACGATGCCGCGCTGGGCCAGTAGCTGCCAATAGAGCGTCTCGCGGCTCCAGGCGTTACGGACGCGCTGCACGTGCGGGCCGCCGTAGATGTGCTGATAGACGGGATAGCGGCGCGACGGGTCGAAGTCGGGCGGCCTGATCAACAGCGCTTCCATCTCGAACCCGTCGCGGTTGGCGACCTGCAGGAACTCCGGCGCGGGAAGGTCGTAGTCGCGGAGCGCGCGCACCTCGTTCGCGGCCACCACGCGCGCCACCGACCCGTCCGCCGCGTGGACGCGCACCTGGGGCGGGGTGGAGATGTCGCTCCAGCGGTCGATGTAGTGCGTCAGGCCCGGGCTGAACGTCGCTCCGTGCGTGCCCGGCGCGTCCGACAGCCGGCGCAGCCCGGAACCGTCGAGATTCACCCGGTAGACGTCGAGCCCGATGGGGCTGCGCTCGGTGGCGGAGAAGTAGACCGAGCCGGCCTCCTCGTCGACGCCGTGGACGCGCCGGACCTCCCACTCGCCGCTCGTGACGGTGCGCTTCACCGCGCCGGATCGGTCGACGTGGTACAGGTGCTTCCAGCCGGAGCGCTCGCTCTGCCAGAGGAACGTGCCGTCCTCCAGCCAGATCGGCGGCCCGTTGACGTTGACCCACGCCTCGGTGGTCTCGCGCAGCACCTTCTCGACGGATCCGCCTTCCGGGTCTGCCAGGACCAGGTCCAGCCAGGTCTGCTCGCGGTCCTGCACCTGGAAGACGACGTGCGAGCTGTCCGGCGTCCAGTCGACGTTGACCACGAGCGGATCGGACGGCCGGTAGCCGGAGAGATCGGCCCACGTCGTCGCGCCGCCGGCCGCGCGCACGATGCCGAGCCGGACCACGGGGTTGGTGTCGCCCGCCTTGGGGTACTCCCAGTGCTCGACCTCGGGGTGATACGGAATGTGATCGAGCACGGTGAAGGTCGGCACGGCCCGGTCGTCGAGCTGCAGGTAGGCGATGCGGGACGAGTCGGGGCTCCACCAATAGCCGCGGACCTCCTGGTACACCCAGTCGAGTTGCCCGTTGCGGACCCGCTCGCCGCCGTCGGTGGTCAGCGCGTGCTCGCGACGATGCTCGACGTCGACGACGATCAGGTTGCCGCCGCGCACGAAGGCGACGAGCCGGCCGTCCGGACTGAGCGACACCTCGTCCTCGGCCTCCGGGGTGGCGGTGAGCCGCCGCGCGCGCTCCGTGCCGACGTCGTAGTGGTAGAGGTCGTCGGCGAAGTCGAAGACCAGCGCCGTGCGGTCCGGGTTCGTCACGTGGCCCGACTGTCGGACGATGCGGCCGGCGTCGGCCGCGCTCAGGCCCGGCAGCGCCGCCACCGCCGCTTCGAACGGCGCGACGTCGTAGAGCGGCGTCCGCTCGCCGGTGAGCGCGTCCACCCGGACCAGGGGGCCGGCGAAGGCGTCGCGCGGAGATCGCCGCTCGACGTAGTGCGTGTCGTCGAGCCACGTCAGGCCGAACGGGGCGTTGCCGTCGAAGTTGACCCGCCGCGCCGGGTCGAAGATGTCGGCGATGGTCAGCGTGCGCTGCTGGGCCCCGACGGCCGCCGGGAGAACGGCGAGGCACGCGGCCGCCGCCATGACCAGCAGTGCGGGCGCGAATGTGGGTGGCCGGGCCCCGGCGCCGAGGCGCTCGCCGGAACGCGACTCGTGCCCGAAAGCGACGCGGTCGAAGGGTCGTGCAGTACTCATGGAACAGCCTCCCGGCCGGTATAATTCGCGGAACACTGCATTGTATAGCGGCCGGTTTCCCGGCGCCGGAGGAACTCCATGACCTGCCTGCGATTCGTTGTCCTGTCGATCGTCGTCGTGCTGGCCGGTGTCTCGACCCAGGCGCTCGCGGAGCTCCACGAAGCGCCGTCCGCGGCGGCCGCCCAGGAGGCCGAGCGCCCGTACCTGCTCGAACGTATCGGCGACGCCGCGATCGGACAGATCTACGCCGACGGCTTCGAGGGGCTGGATCTGCGCGAGAAGGTGCTGATCTGGCACCTGTACAACGCGGCGCTCGCCGGCCGCGACATCTTCTACGACCAGCGCTACGTCCACAACCTGGACATGCGCGAGACGTTCGAGGAGATCCTCGCGCACGCCGCCGGCGTCGAGGCGGCGACGCTCGAGGCGATCCACCGCTACGCCAAGCTCTTCTGGATCAACACCGGGCCGTACAACAACCTCACGGCGCGCAAGTTCACGCTCGAGACGACGCCCGCGGCGTTCCGCGCCGCCGCGCACGCGGCCGCGGCGGCGGGGGCCAGCTTCCCGACCCGCGACGGCGAGAGTCTGGACGCGCTGCTCGACCGCCTGGAGCCGCTCTTCTTCGACGCCGGCGTCGATCCCATCCTGACCAACAAGACGCCGGCCCCCGGCGACGACATGCTGCTGTCGAGCGCCAACAACCTGTACGACGGCGTCTCGATGGCCGATCTCGAAGGCTACGACGAGCAGTATCCGCTGAACTCGCGGCTGGTCAAGCGCGACGGCGAGCTCGTCGAGGAGGTCTACCGGATCGACGACGGCGGCAAGTACGCGCAAGAGCTGACCGAGGTCGTCCGGCACCTGGAGGCCGCGATTCCCTTCGCCACCCGGCCGATGGCGGCGGCGCTCGAGGCGCTGATCACCTGGTACCGCACCGGCGAGCCGCTGGACCGGCGCGCCTACGACATCGCCTGGGTCGCCGATCGGGAGTCGCCCGTCGACACCATCAACGGCTTCACCGAGGTCTACATGGACGCGCGGGGGGCCAAAGGGGCCTGGGAGGCGCTGGTCTACTACGTCAACCGCGAGAAGACCGAGACGATCCGGACCCTGGCCGAGCACGCGCAGTGGTTCGAGGACCGCATGCCGTGGGATCCGCGCTACCGCAAGGCGGGCGTGCGGGGCATCACCGCCAACGCCATCGACGTGGTGATCGAGATCGGCGACGCGGGGCCGGTCACCCCGATCGGCATCAACCTGCCGAACGACCAGACCGTCCGGGAGCAGTACGGCAGCAAATCGATCTCGCTGTCGAACGTCATCGAGGCCTACGACCTCTCGGCGCCCGCGGCCTACCGTTCGGAGTTCACCTGGGACGAGGCCGAGACGGCGCGGGCCGAGCGGTGGGGCAGCCTCGCCGGCGACATGACCACGAACATGCACGAGGTCATCGGGCACGCCTCGGGACAGCTCGCCGAGCGCCTCGGCGGCAACGCGCAGCCGTTCCTGCGGGAGCAGTACTCCGCGCTGGAGGAGGCCCGCGCCGACCTCATCGCGCTGTACTTCATCGCGGACCCGAAGCTGGTCGAGATCGGCATCTTCGACGCCGAGCACCAGGCGGACATCGTGCTGGCGCAGTACGAGGCCTACGCCCGCAACGCCATTCTGCAGCTCCGTCGCGTCCGCGAGGGCAACCAGCTCGAGCAGGACCACATGCGCAACCGGCAGATGGTGGTCCACTGGCTCATCGAGAACACCGACGCCATCGAAGTGCGCCGGCGGGACGGCAGGACCTACAACGTCGTGACCGACGCCGAGGCGTTCCGCGCCGGCGTCGCCACCCTGCTCGCCGAGGTGCAGCGGATCAAGTCGGAGGGCGACTACGACGCGGCCCGGTCGCTGTTCGAGACCTACGGCATCCGCTTCGATCCGGCGCTGCGCGACGAGGTGCTCGAGCGGGTCGCCCGCGTCGACCTGCCGTCCTACACCGGCTTCGTGATGCCGAAGCTCGAGGCGGTGACGGCCGCCGACGGCTCCATCACCGATGTCGTCATTTCCTACCCGCAGGACTTCACGCAGCAGATGCTGGAGTACTCGGGCAAGCGGTAGCGCGCACTCACGGCGAGCCGGCACGAAGCTTCATGCGCGAAGGTTTCCTGCGCCGCCGGCCTACCGTCCGGTGAGCAGCTCGCGCAGCCGCAACACGCCCTCGCTGGCCGGGCCGACCACCGGGGCCGGGTGCGCGGCGGCGCTGCCGGGCAGGATCCGCTCCATCGAGAACTGCGCGAACAGTATGGCCGTCCCGTCGTCGATGGCCCGGACCGCGTCGAGCACGAGCTCGTCGTGGCGCGCAGGGTCGCCGCCCACCAGCGCGTCGAGGGCGCCGTCCACCGCCGAACGGGTGATCGACAGCGGGTGCGACCGCCGGGACGCCTCCGCCTCGATCTCCGCCGACAGCAGCACGGAGGAGTCCGGCGCCGTCGACATCACGTGCAGCGGCCGGTCGAGGGAGAACGCGCGCTCGACGATGCCGTCGAACGACGTCATCACCGGGATGTCCATTCCCTCGCGCGCCCGCTTGGTCATGTCGCCGAAGAACGACCCGGTGACGATGATCGCCTCCGCGCCGGTCGACGCGCTGTACTTCACGAGCCGGTCGACGCGGGCGCCGAGCTCCGCGTCGTCGGCCGACCCGCGGCTGCGGTCGAGGTAGAGCGAGCCGTCGAGCAGATGGGCGACGTCGGCCGCCGACCAGTTCCGGTCGAAGGCGGTCTGCGTCGTCGGTATCGCGTTCATCAGCGCGTGGATGGCGCCGATCCGGTAGCGTCGCTGCTGGGTCATGCCGCGCTCCAGTGTCTGGATTCCCCGGTCGTCAGTTGGCTGCCGCGTACGACTTGCTGAAGCCGTTGCGGCTGTTCGTGGTCTCTTGCCCTCGCTGTGAGCGTCGATGAACCCGGCTCCGGCGTTGAGCAAGGCAGGTTGACGATTATAGGCGGATCGTGGGGCTACCGCAGCCAGCCCGGCGGGACCCCGGCGCGGCGCGCCGCCTCGCGGATGTCGCGGACCTCGCGCTCGAAGCGCTCCGCTTCCGCCTGCGTGCGCTCGAGCTCCGCCAGCGTCTCCGCGCGTTGTCGTTCGACGACCCGCCGCCGGGCGGGATCGTCCATCCCGGTGAACTGCGCCCACAGCCCGTCAGCGCGGTTCTGAAGCGCCGAGGCCATCAGCTCGGCGCGCTCCCGTGCCTGCCGCGCCGCGGTAGCGCGCGCGCGCCAGTCGTCCTCGCCCGGGAGGTCGCCGGTCTCCGCGGCTACGGGCCCGGTTGCCGCCCCGCTGTCGTCCACCCCGCGGCCGGCGTACCCGGTCCCGGCATCGGCCTCCTGCAGGTCCGCCGCCGGGAGCGCGCCGATGGTCAGCCCGCCGCTGTCGCGCAGGTCGTCGTTCGTATAGATCCTGGAGCGTTCCCCGGGTGGAATCGCGTCGCGCCGCGCCTTCTCCCGCCGGGCGACTTCGAGCAGCGTCTGTGCTCCCGCGCCGCCGGCCGCCAGCGTCAGAAGCAGGGTCGCGGCGGCCGTCCGAATGATCTTGCGCTTCACGAGGTCCTCCTCTTCGATTCCGGTCGACTGCAGAATGCGTGCCGTACCGGGCGATGGGCGGCCGATCTTGCCGCAGGCGGAACGCAGGTCGCCCGCCGGCGCGCGGTAGAATGAGCCCGGCCCGCGCTCGTCCCGCGGGTGCGCAACGTTGGGCCGGCGAAGGTCGTCTATTCTCATCGGACGTTGCGCCGGTGTCATCGGACGTTGCGCCAGATGATGGCAGGCCGGTGCCGCGCCCCGAAGAAAGCGTCTCATGAACGTCGGCATCGTCTGCTACGCATCGGTCGGGGGCAGCGGGATCGTCGCCACGGAGCTCGCAAAGGGTCTCGCGCGGCGCGGCCACGAGGTGCGGCTCATCAGCAGCGAACCGCCGGTGCGGCTGGGAGACTTCCAGGCGGGGCTGGCGTTTCACGCCGTCCGGACGCCCGGCTACCCCTTGTTTCGCGAGCCGCAGTACCTGTTGACCCTCGCCAACAAGATAGTCGAGGTCTGCCGCGAGGCGCAGCTCGACATCATCCATGCCCACTACGCCGTGCCGCATGCGACCGCCGCCTATCTCGCGCGGCAGATCCTGGCCGCGTCCGGCGAGGGCCACGTGCCCCGGGTCATCACGACGCTGCACGGCACGGACGTCACCCTGATCGGCAGCGACGCGTCCTACCTGGAGACCGTCGCGTTCTCCATCGACCAGTCGGACGGCGTCACGGCCGTCTCCGGCAGCCTGCGGGACGACACCTACCGCCAGCTTCCGGTGCGGGCGCGGATCGAGGTCATTCCCAACTTTCTCGACTGCCGGGACCACCGGCGGATCGCCGACGAGGGCCTCGCGTCCCGTTACCGCGGTGGCCGACCCGACACGAAGCTGGTGATTCACGTCTCGAACTTCCGGCCGGTCAAGCGGGTCGGAGCGGTCGTGGAGCTCTTTCGCCGCATCCGCGAGCAGGTGCCGGCGCGGTTGCTGCTGGTGGGTGACGGCCCCGACCTGTCCACGGCCTGCCGCCGCGCCCGTGAGCTGGGTCTGGCGGGCGACGTCGAACCGCTGGGCGAGCAGGAGCTGGTGGTGCCCCTCCTGTCCGTGGCGGACCTGTGCCTGCTGCCTTCGGCGCAGGAGAGCTTCGGCGTCGCTGCGCTCGAGGCCATGGCGTGCTCGGTCCCGGTGGTCGCGTCGCGGGTGGGCGGTCTGCCCGAGGTGATCACCGACGGCGAGTCGGGCTTCCTGCGCGACCCGGAAGACCTCGACGGCATGACCGCGTGCGCGGTCCGGTTGCTGACCGACGCCGCGCTGCATCGCCGCATCGCGGCCGGCGGTTGGCGGAGGGTGCACGATCACTTCTGCGCCGAGGAGGTCGTGCCGCGCTACGAGGCGTTCTACAAGGCCGTGCTGCTCCAGGATGCGGCGGCGGTCCGGGACGGTGCGGCGATTCCGGCGCAATCCCCCGGATCCTGACGCGTCGTTATACTGGGAGAACCATGCACATCCATCGATTCGCAGCCGTGGTCGGGGCGATGCTTGCGATAGGAGCCGGCGGTTTCGGGACAGCGGCCCACGCGCAGCCGCTCGCGTCGGGCGAAGGGCGGGAGGCGCTCGGCGTCGCCCTGCGCCAGCTCAACAGCACCGGCTCCTTCATGTCGATCGTGGCCCATCCCGACGACGAGAACAATGCTCTGCTGGCCCGATTGTCGAGAGGGGAGGGTCACCGGGCCGTGCTGCTGTCGGCGACGCGCGGCGACGGCGGCCAGAACGAGATCGGCGCCGAGCTGTTCGATGCCCTGGCCGTGCTGCGCACCGAGGAGCTGCACGCCGCGCACCGGCTGGACGGCGCCGAGCAGTACTTCACGCGCGCCGTCGACTTCGGCTACTCGTTCAGCATCGAGGAGACCTTCGAGCGGTGGGGCCGCGAGGAGATCCTCGGCGACTTCGTGCGGATGATTCGCACCATCCGCCCCGATGTCGTCTCCGCCCTGCCGCCGGGAGGCCGCGGCGGGGGCCAGCATCACCAGGCGTCGGCCGTGCTCGCCCACGAGGCGTGGCACGCGGCGGCCGACCCGGACCGCTTC
The DNA here is from genome assembly GCA_021296515.1 of Acidobacteriota bacterium. GTDB lineage: Bacteria > Acidobacteriota > Vicinamibacteria > Vicinamibacterales > UBA8438 > WTFV01. The sequence goes on from JAGWAH010000038.1 coordinate 53,516, forward strand.
CCGGAGCAGATCGCCGAGGGGCTGGCCCCCTGGCAGGCGTCGAAGTTCTACTTCCGCGTCGGCTTCCCCTTCGGGATGGGGGGCGGCCCGCCGGGATTCCGTTCCCGATCCACACCGGATCCGGATGTGACCACGGTCGACCTCGCCGGCTACGACCCGCTGCTCGGCACGACCTGGGCGGAGATCGGCAGCCGCGCGCGCGGCATGCACAAGTGCCAGGGCACCTCCCAGTTGGTCGCGCTGCCGTCCGGCGCGGCCGGCGGGCGGTATCGCCTCGTGGAGACGACCATCGCGGAGCAGTCGGCGGCGGTGGAGACCTCCCTGTTCGACGGCGTGGACACATCAATCACAGGGCTGGCGCGCTTCGCCGGCGAGAATCCGCCCGGCGAGCTCGTGTGGACGCTGGAACTGATCGGCCGCTATGCGTCCGACGCCCTGCGGGCCTTCGAGCGAGGCGATGGACGATTCCACATGGCTGCCGGGGGGGCGGCTCGCAGGTCCGGGCCGGGGCACCAGCCGCTGATCGAGGGGCTGGAAGCGGTGCGCGATCTGCGCGCCCGCCTCGCCGGACTGGGGTTGTCCGCCGACGCCCGGCGGGAGATCGATTTCCGGTTGGCGGCCAAGGAACGCCAGTTCGAGCGGGCGGTCCTGCTCGACTTCGCGGTGTCCATCGACGCGTTCGCGGACGACGGCGTCGTGACGCCCGGCCAGTCGGTGGAGGTGACCGTGCGGGCGGCGAACCACGGCGCCGGCGGCAGCGGCTCCGGGGTGACCGTCCGCGATGTCAGTTTCCTCGGCTTCGACGGCGAGGCGGCGTGCGAGAGCGCGCCGATCGGTGCGGGCGGCGTGTACGTCTGCGATCAGCGGGTGCGGATTCCCGCCGCCGCGCGGACCACCGACATCCACTGGAGCCATGTCGAAGGGGCGGACCGTTACGCCCTGGATCCGGACGTGCCGTTCGGGCTGCCGTTCCGCCCGACGCCGTTCCGGGCGGTGATCGAGATCGAGCTGGGGGGGCGGGCGCGCCTGGCGGTGGAGCGGCCCGTCCGCTACCGCTACGTCGACGACGTATTCACGGCCGAGAAGCGGATGGACCTGCAGGTGGCGCCGCGTTTCGCCGTCTCCATGACGCCCGACATCGCGATCATCCCGACCGGATCCGGTGCCGTGCGTGAGGTCCGCGTAACGGTGACGAACACCGCCCCGGAGGCGGCCGAGGGCTCCGTCACCCTGGATCTGCCCCGGGGGTGGAGTGCGACTCCGGCGACCGTGCCGGTGCGGTTCTCGCGCGAGGACGAGTCGCGCACGGTGCGCTTCAGCGTGGAGGCGGGCGGAGCGGCGGCGGGCGAATACAGCGTGAGCGCGGCGGTCGTGAACGGCGGCGAGAGGTTCGAGCGCGGCTACCAGGTCATCGAGTATCCCCACATCGAGCGGCGCCACCTCGGCCGCTCGGCCAGCGGCTCGTTCAAGGTGATCGACGTGGCCATCGCGCCGGATCTGCTCGTCGGCTACGTTGAGGGCGTCGGCGACGCCGTGCCTCCGGCGATCGAGCAGCTCGGAGCACGGCTCGAGTTCATCGACGCCGACGATCTGGCGTGGGGCGACCTGTCCCGTTTCGACGTCATCGTCACCGGCGTACGCGCCTACGAGCGGCGGCAGGACCTGCGCGCGAACAACGATCGGCTGCTGGAGTACGCGGACAACGGCGGCACGGTCATCGTGCAGTACAACAAGTTCGAGTTCAACCAGGCGCAGTACGGTCCGTATCCGGCCGTCGTCAGCCGCAACCGGGTGACGGACGAGGCGGCGCCCATCCGTATCCTCGCCAACGATCATCCCGTGTTCGCCTGGCCCAATCCGATCGGTCCGGCGACCTGGGATCAATGGGTGCAGGAGCGCGGCCTGTACTTCCTCGGCGAGCGCGACCGGCGTTACGCCGATCTGGTCGAGCTCGAGGACACGTTCGAGTACAACCCCGGTCTCAAGCGCGGGGCCCTGGTCGACGCGGAGCCGGGCCGCGGGCGGTGGATCTACGTCGGGCTCGGTCTCTGGCGGCAACTTCCCGCGGGAACGACCGGTGCGTACGCCCTGCTGGCGAACCTGCTCAGCCTGGGGACCGAAAGGTAGGAGTCTGCGTCGCAGAAACCGCGCAGACGACGCAAGGCGGGAGATGGTTCCCGCCCCGAACCGCGGCCGATCAGGGGCGGCCGAGCAGGTAGACTTCTCCGCCCGGCGTAGCGGCGCCGCCGGCCGGCTCCAGGGTCACGGCCGCGGGGACGGGTCCGGTCACGCCCTCCGGCGGGGTGACGGCCGCCATCACGCGGCCTTCGGCGTCGGCCGACAGAATCGCTGCGCTCAGCGGCGAGGCGTCCGGGATGAGCCAGAGCTGGTAGACCCGTCCGGGCGGTACCGGCGGCAGGCCGGTTGCCGTGAGCAGCCCGCCCTCGGTGGTGCTCCAGAACAGGCGTCCGCGGGCATCGGGAGCGACCGGCTGGCCGTCGAGATCGAGCGGCTGTACGTCGCTGGCCGTAAGTACGCGCGCTCCTCCCCGGAGCCCATCGGCGACACGTTGCGCCGCCGCCGTCTCCAACTCCGCGATGCGAGCCTGGGTATTGGCCGCGTCGAGGTTCTCCTGCAACGCAGCGGCCAGGTTGGCCTGCCGGGCCGCGAACAAGCCCAGGCCGCCGGCAACGACCAGGCTTCCGGCGGCGAGCGACAGCAGTGCCCAGCGCCCGCCTTTCTTCTGCGCGCCCGGAGTCGGCTTCGGCATGGCTGGGGTCGGCTCCTGTTCGGTCGGCTTCGATGCGGGCTGCTTCCGCTCTTCGAGGGGCGGAGTCGGCGCCAGGGGCGCGGTCGTCTCGAGGAGCGTCGGGCGTTTGCCGGCGCCGGCCGCGTGAGCGGCGCTGCCGGCCTCATCGGCGGGCTCCGCGCCGCCACCCGCGTCGACCGGTTCGGACCTGCCGCCGTTATCCACGGGATCGGGAAGCGGTGCGCCGGTCACGCTCTCGATGACCCTTGCGCGCAACTCGGCCGGCGCCTCGTGCGGCGACACAGCCAGGGCGAGCCCCCGCGCGACGGGCAGCAGCGACAGCACCTCGTCCACGGACTCGCGGTGCACCTCGAGATGGGCTTCGAACGCCGCCCGCTCGCTCGCGTTCAGTGCGCCGAGCGCATAGAGGCCGGCCAGATTGCGGGTCGGAGGCATGTCGGGCCGCGGCTCGCTCGTGCGCGGGCCCGCGGGGGTGCGGCCAGCAAGACGATCGAGCCCGCTCCGGATGCGCGCATTGGCAGTCTCGGCGGCCTGCTCGAGCCCGGCCGCGATCTGCGAGATGGTCAGGCCTTCGAAATACGCGAGCTCGAGGGCGAGCCGTTCCAGGGGCGGCAGTCCGCGGAACGCCGCGCGCAACCGTGGAGCTTCCTCCGACGGGCTGTCGCCGGTGCTCGGGCCCTGGGCCGGGTCGGGCACGTGCAGTGTCGCAACGTCTCCCGGCCGAGCGCCGCCCGCATCCCCGTCGGAGGGAGGCGCGTCGCGCCCGGCAGTCTCGGCGGCCGGCGGCGCGGCCTGACCGGTCGCACGGCTCGCCCGCACGTGATCGATGGCGCGAATGCGCGCCGCCGCGAGCACCCGCTGGGCGCCCGGCGCCGGCCTGCCCGGATGGCGTTCGGCCTGCGACCAGGCGGCGGTGAAGACCCCGCGCACGATTGCTTCCGCGTCGGCCGGCTCACCCGTGATCCGCATCGCCAGCGAGTAGATCGCGTCGGCATGGCGGTCGTAGAGGGCGGCGAGCGTCCGGGCGTCGCCGGCCTCGAGCCGCAACGCCGGCTCGCCGTCGCGCGGCGACGGGCGCATCTCCGATCCTCGGCCCGCTGGCGGATGCATCATTTCGAGTCGACGACGATTCTATCCGAACAGCCGGCATCCGACATGGGCAGGGCCGGTGCCGCGGGCGCCGCCAGTCTGCGCCGTGGACGGCGTAGACTATGGTCAGGCCCGGTTGGGCGGCGATCGGCGGCCGCAGCGCGAGCTTGTGGTCGCGTTCGGCGACGACTGTGGGGCCAGGGCTGAGAACGACCGGAAGCAGGAGGACTGCGATGCAAGCTGTGGACCGGGCGATGAGACGACGAGAGTTTCTGGCGAGCGGATCGGGGGCCCTCGTGGCCGCGGCCTTCACACGCACCGCTGCGTTCGCCCTCCCGCCGGCGGGCCAGGAGTTGAGCGACCGGGTGCGCGGGGTCCGGGCGATGACCTTCGACGTTTTCGGCACGGTGGTCGACTGGCGTACCAGCATCACCCGCGAGGGTGAGGCGGTGGGACGCGCGAAGGGCATCGAGGCGGACTGGGCCGCGTTCGCCGACGACTGGCGGGCGGGCTACGGGCCGGCGATGGGACGGGTGCGCCGCGGCGAGCTGGGCTGGACCAAGATTGACGTTCTGCATCGGATGATCCTCGACGAGCTCGTGCCGAAGTACGGCCTCGAGAGCCTCAGCGAGGACGAGCTGGACCACCTGAACCGCGCCTGGCACCGTCTCACGCCGTGGCCGGACACCGTCGAGGGGCTCACGCGGCTGCGAGAGCGCTACGTGCTGGCGTCGCTGTCGAACGGGAACGTGGCGCTGCTCGTCAACATGGCGAAGAACGCCGGGATCCCCTGGGACGCGGTGCTGTCCGCCGAGCTCGCGCGCCACTACAAGCCCGACCCGGAGGCCTACCTGACGGCCGCCGACCTGCTGGGACTCGAGCCGGAGCAGGTGATGATGGTCGCGGCGCACAAGGGCGATCTGCGCGCTTCCGCCCGGATCGGTTTCCGCACCGGCTACGTGCCGCGCCCGACGGAGTACGGGCCGAACGCGGAGCGGGATCTGACGCCGGACCCCGATTTCGACCTGGTGGCCACCGACTTCAACGACATGGCGGCCCAGCTCGGGCTCTGAGAGCCTCTCGCACGGGCGGACCGTCACGGCGTCGCGGTTCGGGGCGGTCCGTCAGTAGCGCGTCGTGCGCTCGACCCATGCGCGCACGTCGTCGAGCACGTTGGCGACCGCCGCGCGTCGTCGGCGCAGAGCGCCGCGGGCGCGCAGCGGCATCCGGCGCAGCGTGAAGAAGGCGCGGGTGGTGCGCCAGACGGCCGATTCCCGCTCGACGGCCAGCGTGCCGAGGGCGGCCAGGGCCACGAGTCCGAAGCCGGTGGCCACGCCGGTCGCGGTCCCGGCTTGGGCGCCGGCCAGCGAAGCGATAGTTGCGATCCAGGCTCCGTGGAGCAGGCCCCCGCCGATGATCTGCCACACCGCCCGGCTCTGCAGGTTGGGCGCCCACCTGCCGATGCGGTCGGTGAGCCAGTACGGCGCCGCGAAGACGACGATGCTCGCGAGCGCCAGCGGACCCAGGATCAGCGCCAGGAGCCCTTCCCGCAGCGCGAAGCGGACCACCTCGGCGGCCGGAATCCGATGGTCGAGGTCGCGCTCGCGGAGTCCGAACCGGGCCAGGCTGGCCAGGTGCTCCTCGACCAGCCGCATCAGCTCGGCCAGCCGCGCGGGGTCCTGCTCGCGCAGCCTGGCCATTCCCGCGGCGATCAGCCGGCGGCGGCCGAGCCGCTCCCGCGCGTCGCGCGACGCGCCGCGGGCGGCCGCGTAGAGGCGGTCGATGCGCTCGACGATCGGCAGGTCGTGCCGCGGCTCCGCCTCGACCATCAGGCGCTTCAACCGCTGCTCGATCCGGTCGGTGAGGGCCCGCACCGCGGCGGCTTCGTCGTGCCCGTAGCGCTCGACCAGGTCCGCGTAGTCCACCGGGCGCCCGAAGACCGCCGAAGCGCGGGAGCGGAACCGTGCCAATGCGTCGAAGTTGAGCCCGACCGGCACGATGGTCACCGGATGCCCCGCCGCGCCACTGTTGAGCACCATGCGGGCGGCGCCCGTCCGCAGCGGCTCGAGCCGGCCGTGCGCGTGGCTGGTGCCCTCCGGGAAGAGGCAGATCGCCTCGCCTGCCGACAGCGATGCGGCGACTGCCGAGAACATCTCCACGTTGCGGGAGGTGTCCACGCCCGGATCCATCTTCCGGTAGACCGGAATCGCGCCCGAGCGGCGGATCAGCGGGCTCAGCGGATGCCATGCGAAGAGCGTGGACTTGGCGAGGAAGCGGACGCGCCGTCCCGCCGTCGTCTGGATGACCGCCGGATCGATGAGGGTGTTGGGATGGTTGGCCACCAGCAACAGCGCGCCGTCCGGCAGGACGCCGCCGATGCGGTCGACCCGGTAGTAGGCGTACACGGCCAGCCGGGCGAGTCCCCAGACCCATGCGCGCGGCGCCGTCGTCCCGGTGGGTGTGGACGGTGAGGCCGGCACGTTTCCTCTACTTCCGCCGGGTGGCCGCGAAACGGAGCCGGACGTAGTCGGCGACCCAGCCGCCGTCGGCCGTGCCGAGCACCGGCTCGAGGCGTTCGCGCATCTCGCGCAGCACGGCCGGCCGGTCGTTGTCCGGGAGGCCGGCCAGGAACGGCTGGGCGAAGGTCTCCAGCCAGTCGGTCACGTCGGACGGCAGCGGCGTCGGGCGCGGAAACAGGCGGATCGAATCGACCTCGAAACCGTTGGCGTGCAGGCGCTCGCGATACTCGTCCACGGTCGGGAAGTACCATGGATTCAGGCGCTCGGCGTCGAGCCCGCGCTTCGCGAGGACCTCGCCGAAGGCGGCGCGGATCGACGCGACGCAACCGTGGCCGCCGAGCGAGGGCCCGGTGGATGGCCGCCAGCGCCGCGTCCGGCTCCCGGATCCAGTGCAGCACGGCGTTGCTGAACACCGCGTCGAACTCCGCATCGAAGTCCAGGGCGGCAACGTCGGCCACGCGCGCTTCGAGCCCGCGCGCGCGCGCCGCCTGCACCTGTTCCGGGCTGGCGTCGATGGCCACGACGCGGCAGCCGGCATCGACCAGCTTCTCCGTCAGCGCGCCGTCGCCGCAGCCGACGTCGAGCACGCGCTCGCCCGGCCGCGGGTCGAGCAACTGAGGTCCGACACGAACCGCGCGTGCGTGGCGTACCGATCCGGGTTCCAGACCTGCATGGATGCTGTTCGTCCCGCCCTGCCGTCCAGTGCGCGCGGGAGTGGCGGCGTGGCGCGCGGCGGCTGCTGGATGATACAGCCGTCGCGGGAGGGATAGCGGGCGGACTCATCGCGCGGTCGTTCCCGGCGGGGTGGCGTCGAGCCGGCCGGTGTAGATGGCCATGCCGACCACCGCGTCGATGCCCGCCGCGTCGAGCCGGTCGATCTCGTCACGGGTGGTGATGCCCCCCGCCGCGGTCAGGCGGCGCGACGTCGCGTCGCGGACGGACAGGATGGCTTCCATGTCGGTCCCCTGCATCAGCCCTTCCTTGTCCACGTGCGTGTAGAGGAACTCGCCGCACCACGGCTCGAGGGCGCGGACCGCCTCGACCGCGGTGAGCGGCGTGGCCTCCCGCCAGCCCTTGACGACGACCCGCCCGCCCTTGCTGTCCACGGCGGCGATGATCTTCTCCGGGCCGACCGCCTCGGCTAGCGCCGCAGCGAAGGCGAGGTCGGGCCGGCCGTCGCGGAACAGCGACGAGCCGACGATGACCGCGCCGGCGCCGTAGCCGAGCACGGCGCGCGCCCGCTCGACCGTGCGGATCCCCCCCCCGACGCGGCAGGCGAGCCGCGGCGCAATCGACTGGACGAGCGTATCGTTCGTGCCGGAGCCCATCGCGGCGTCGAGGTCGATGACCTGCACGCGCGGGAAGTCCCGGAACCGTCGCACCCACCCCTCGACGTCGTCCGAGGCGATGGCCGGCCGCTCGCCCTGGACGAGCTGCACGACCTGGCCGCCCTTGAGATCTATCGATGGAATCAGCACGGTTGCCTCGTTCCTGCCGCGGTTCCTCTCAAGCGGACGGCTCGGCGCCCCCGGTGCGCGCCCAGCGCCCCATCCGCACCGGGATGCCGCGCTCGTGGAGGTGCTGCTTCAGGTCGGCCACCGCGTGCTCGGCGTAGTGGAAGATCGACGCCGCGAGCGCCGCGTCCGCCTTCCCCGCCGTGAACACGTCGACGAAGTGATCGAAGGTGCCGGCGCCGCCCGACGCGATGACCGGGATGGAGACCGCCTCGGAGACCGCCGCGGTCAACTCGCAGTCGAAGCCGCTCTTCGTGCCGTCGCGATCGATGGAGGTCAGCAGGATCTCGCCGGCGCCCCGGTCGGCCGCCTCCCGCGCCCATTCCACCGCGTCGCGCTCGGTCGCCTGCCGCCCGCTGCGCACGTATATCCGGAACCCGCCGCCCTCCCGCTTGGCGTCGATGGCGACGATCACCGCCTGGCTGCCGTAGCGGCGGGCGAGAGCGGTCAGCAACTCCGGCCTCGCGATGGCGGCGGTGTTCAGGCTGACCTTGTCGGCCCCCGCCTCGATGGCGGCATCGGCGTGGGCCTCGTCGTTGATCCCGCCGCCGACGCACAGCGGCAGGAAGATCTCCTGCGCCACCGCGTGGATCGTCCGCGCCATCGCCTTGCGCTTCTCGATGGTCGCGGTGACGTCGAGGATCACCACCTCGTCGATGCCCTCGCGGTTGTAGCGCCGGGAAAGCGCGGCCGGATCGCCGGCCGATCGCAGCCCCTCGAAGTTGATGCCCTTGACGACCTGCCCGTCGCGTACGTCCAGGCAGGCGATGATGCGCTTGGACAGCATCAGGCGGCCATCCGATCGAGGACGTTGCGGAAGAGACGCAGGCCGACGTCGCCCGACTTCTCGGGATGGAACTGCATGCCGACGAGGCGCTCGCGCTCGACGACGCTCGCGAATTCGATGCCGTAAGTGGTCGAGCCGATGCACTCGGGGCCGACCGGAGCGGCATACGAGTGCGTGAAGTAGACCTGGTCGCCTTCCTCCACGCCGTCGAGCACCCACGAGTCGCGGGTCCGGTGCAGGCTGTTCCAGCCGACGTGCGGCACCTTGAAGAGCGCGCCGTCGGCGGGACCGGCCGGGTCGGGGTGCTCGATGCGCCGGCAGCGTCCCGGCAGCGCGCCGAAGCCGGGCACGCCGGGCGCCTCCTCGCTGCCTTCGAACAGCCACTGCAGGCCGACGCAGATGCCGAGCAGCAGGCCGCCGCGCTCGAGCACGCCGGCGATGGCGCGCCGCCAGTCCGCGTCGAGGGCGGCCGTCACTTCGAAGTTGCCCACGCCCGGGACGATCACCGCGCCGGCCCCGGCCAGCGCGGCCGGTCCCGCCGGCGTCTCGAAGCGCGCGCCGAGGTGGGTGAGCGCCTTGCGCACGGACGTGAGATTGCCGGCGTCGTAGTCGATCAACGCGATGCTCACAGCAGCTCCTTCGTGCTCGGCAGCATCTCGCCGAGCTGCCGGTCGCGCGAGCAGGCCACCCGCAGCGCCCGCGCGAACGCCTTGAACAGCGCCTCGATCTGGTGATGGCTCGACCGGCCGTACAGCACTTTCACGTGCACGTTGGCGCGCGCCCCCTGGGCGAAGCCGTCGAAGAAGTCGTGGACCAGCTCGGCCTGCAGGTCGCCCACGCGCTCGACGGCCAGGTTCAGGTCGGTCACGGCGTGCACGCGTCCGCTCAGATCGACGGCGGCCACTCCGAGCGTCTCGTCCATCGGCATGACGAAGTACCCGGCCCGGTTGATCCCCCGCTTCGATCCGAGCGCCTGCGTCACCGCCTGCCCGAGGGCGATGCCGACGTCCTCGACCGTGTGGTGCTGGTCGACGTCGAGGTCGCCGGTCGCCCGCAGCGTAAGGTCGAACGCCCCGTGCCGGGCCAGCAGCTCCAGCATGTGGTCGAAGAACCGGATGCCGGTGCTTACCGTATACCGCCCGCTGCCGTCCAGCGCGAGCTGCATCGCGATCTGCGTCTCGGTCGTCTCGCGGGTGATCGTCGCCTGCCGCGTGTCGGCCGCCGCGTCGTTCGTGCTCAACCGCCCTCCTCCCGGCCGCCGGTTTCCGGTCTCGACCTCCTGCCTCGGGGCGGCGGCAGCACCCGCCGCGCCACCGACGCGGCGTGGGCGTGGAGTCCCTCCGCGTTGGCCAGCGAGATCACGCTCGGCGCCAGGCCGCGCAGGCCCTGCCGGGTCAGCCGCTGCACGCTGTTCACGCGCACGAAGTCGGCCGCGCTCAGGCCCCCGCGCACCTGCGCCACGCCGTCGGTCGGCAGCACGTGGTTCGACCCGGTGGCGTAGTCGCCGGCCGCCTGTGCGCCGAAGGGCCCGACGAAGACCGTGCCGGCCCGGACCACGCGGCGGGCCACGGCCAGCGTGTCGGTCACCGCGTGCTCGGGGGCGATGGCGTTCGCCAGGTCGACGGCCTCGTCCAGGGTGGGGGTCACCACCGCGACGCCGTGGGCCGCGATCGAAGGCGCCGCGCCGGGATGCTCCTCGATCTGGGCGGCCACGGCGGCGGCCACGGCCCGCGCCAGCGACCGTTCCGGCGTCAGCAGGATCGCCCTGGCGTCGGGATCGTGCTCGGCCTGCGCCACCAGGTCCGCGGCGATCCACTCCGGATTGCCGTCGCTCGAGACGACGACGATCTCGGTCGGACCGGCGTAGAAGTCGATGGGGCAGTCGCGCGCCACCTGCGCCTTGGCGGCGGCGACGTAGGCGTTGCCCGGGCCGACGATCCGGTCGACGCGCGGGATGGTCGCCGTACCGTAGGCGAACGCGGCGATGGCGTGCGCCCCCCCGATGCGGAACAGGCGCGAGACCTTCGCTTCGACGGCCGCCGCGAGCACCGCCGGCGCGGGATTCGGGCAGGTCGCGATCACCTCCGGCACGCCGGCCGCCCGCGCCGGCAGCGCGGTCATCAGCAGCGACGACGGCAGCGGGTGGCGTCCGCCCGGCACGTAGCAGCCGACGCGGTCGAGCGGCGTCACCCGCTGCTCGATCACCACGCCGGGCGCCACCGTCTCGCGCCAGCCCCTGGGGACCTGCTTCGCCGACACCCGCCGGATGTGTCGCGCCGCGGTCCTGATGGCCGCGCGCACCGCGGGCGGCGTCTCCTGCGCGCCGCGCCGGATCTCGTCCGCCTCGATCTCGACGGCCCCGCGCGTACTTCAGCACGGCCCGGTCGCCGCGCCGCCGCACGTCGTCGACGATCTCCGCCACCCGGCCGGCGACGTCGGGGTCGGGCGTCCGCCCGCGCTCGACCAGCGACCGCACCGCCCGCGCCTGCGACGACGCGATGATCCTCATAGGACGATCTTGTTCAACGGGTACTCGACGATCCCGTGTCCGCCGGCCGCCCGCAGGCGCGGCATGAGCTCGCGGACGTCGCGCTCCTCGAGCACGGTGGATACCGCCACCCAGCCGTCGTCCGCCAACGGGGACACGGTCGGGCGCTGCAGGGCGGGCAGCAGATCCAGGATCCCGTCCAGGTCCGTGCGCTGCACGTTCAACATCAGTCCGACCCGTCCCTGCGCCTCCATCGCCGCCCGCAGCAGCAGCGCGATGTTCTCGATCTTCGTCCGCTTCGCCGGGTCGTCGAGGGCCCGCCGGTTGGCGATGAGCTGCGGATTCGATTCGAGCACCGTGTCGATGATGCGCAGGTGGTTGGCGCGCAGCGTCGATCCCGTCTCCGTCGCCTCGACGATCGCCTCGGCCAGGTCGGGCGGCTTCACCTCGGTCGCGCCCCACGAGAACTC
>JAGWAH010000039.1:0-333 GCA_021296515.1 Acidobacteriota bacterium
GCCGCTCGACGTCCGCGTCGACCATCATCCTGACCAGACCCTCGAAATCGACGCTCGGCCGCCACCCGAGCTCGGCTTCGGCCTTCGCCGGGTTTCCGATGAGATGGTCCACCTCGGCCGGGCGCAGCAGCGCGGGGTCGGTCCGCACGTGCTCGCGCCAGTCGAGGCCGGCGTGCGCGAAGGCGATCTCGACCAGCTCCTGCACGGCATGGCTGACCCCGGTGGCGATCACGTAGTCGTCCGCCGCGTCCTGCTGCAGCATCAGCCACATCGCCCGGACGTAGTCGCCGGCGAAGCCCCAGTCGCGCCGCGCCTCCAGGTTGCCGAGCGAGA
>JAGWAH010000039.1:483-1016 GCA_021296515.1 Acidobacteriota bacterium
ACGCCGTAGGGGCTGCGCGGATAGAACGGGGTCAGCTCCGTCTGCGGCGTCTCGCGCACCTTGCCGAACATCTCGCTCGACGACGCCTGGTAGACCCTGATCGACGTGTCGACCTGCCGGATCGCCTCCATCACGCGGGTGACGCCCTGCGCGTTGTACTCCCCGGTCAGCAGCGGCTGGTCCCACGACGCCGGCACGAACGACATGGCGGCGAGGTTGTAGATCTCGTGCGGCCGGACGTCGTCCACGAGCCGGATGAGGGACAACTGATCGAGCAGGTCGGCCGGGCGCAGCTCGATGCGATCGAGCAGGTGGGCGATGCGCCAGTGGTTCGGCGCGCTGAGCCGGCGCGTGACCCCGACCACCTCGTAGCCCTCGGCGAGCAGCAGCTCGGCGAGGTACGACCCGTCCTGCCCCGTAATCCCCGTGATGATGGCGCGTTTCGACACGATCCTCCTACAACCTGAAGATATGCGCCCCGGCGACGCCGGCGAGCGCGTTGCGCGTGTCGACCACCACCGGCGCACGGCGCG
>JAGWAH010000039.1:1029-15358 GCA_021296515.1 Acidobacteriota bacterium
GTGATGACCGCGCAGTCGATGCCTTCCGCAAGCGCTCGCTCGACGGCAACGCGGTCGAGCGCCACCGATCCTTCGCGCAGGGCCGGAACGAACGGATCGCTGTAGCTCACCACGGCGCCGCGACGCTGCAGCAGATCGGCCACGTCGATGGCGGGCGATTCCCGCACGTCGCTGACGCCGGGCTTGTACGCCATCCCCAGCAGGTGCACGCGCGACCCCCGGACGGCGCGCGACCGGCTGTTGAGCGCCTCCGCGATCCGCTCGACCACGTAACGGGGCATGCCCCCGTTGACCTGCCCGGCCAGCTCTATGAAGCGACTCTCGAAACCGCTCTGCCGGGCCTTCCAGCTCAGGTAGAACGGATCTATCGGGATGCAGTGGCCGCCGAGCCCCGGCCCCGGATAGAACGGCATGAAGCCGAACGGCTTGGTCTTCGCGGCGTCGATGACCTCCCAGACGTCGACGTCGAGCTCGCGGCACATCATGGCCAGCTCGTTGACCAGCCCGATGTTGACGGCCCGGTAGGTGTTCTCCAGCAGCTTCACCATCTCGGCGACCCGCGGCGACGAGACCGGCACGACGGTCTCCACGATGAGCCCGTAGAGCGCGGCGGCCGCCTCCGTGGAGCGCGCGTCCACCCCGCCGACCACCTTCGGGATGTTCCGCGTGGTCCACTCGGTGCTGCCGGGATCGACCCGCTCCGGCGAGAAGGCCAGGAAGAAATCGGCGCCGGCGCGCAGCCCCGCCGCCTCGAGCCGCGGCCGGACCACCTCGTCGACCGTGCCGGGATAGGTCGTCGACTCCAGCACGACGAGCTGTCCGGGCCGCAGATGCGCCGCCACCTGGTCGACGGCCGCCACGACGTAGGACAGATCGGGATCGCGCGTCTTGCGCAACGGCGTGGGCACGCAGATGTTGATGGTGTCGACGCCGGCCAGCTCGGCGAAGTCGGTCGTGGCGGTGAGCGCGCCGGTCTCGACCGCGCGCTGCAACTCGTTCCCCGGCACGTCGCCGATGTACGATTCGCCGCGCGCGATGGCCGCGGTCCGCTCCGCGTCGACGTCGAAGCCGACGGCGGTCAGGCCGGCCCGGGCGAACGCCACGGCCAGCGGCAGGCCCACGTAGCCGAGGCCGATGACGCCCGCGCGGGCGCGCTTCGATTGCAGGCGGTCGAGCAACGGGTCCGTCACGGCGTGAGAGTATGGCGGATCGCCGACCGGCGTAACAAACGGGCCGTGGAATCACCCGACGATGAACGTCACGGTAGTGCTCCCCACATACAACGAGCGGGACAACCTGCCGGGGCTGGTCCCGGACATCCTCGGCCGGGGCGACTACCGCGTGCTGATAGTCGACGACGCCTCCCCGGACGGAACGGGCGCGGTGGCCGACGCGCTGGCGCGCGAGCACCCGGAGCGCGTGGACGTCCTGCACCGGCGCGGCCGGAGAGGTCTCGGCCGGTCCTACGTCGACGCCTTCCGGCGCGTGCTCGCGAGCGGCGCCGACCTTGTCTGCCAGATGGACGCGGACCTGTCGCACGACCCCGCCTACCTGCCCGCGCTGGTTGCCGCCGCGCGCCGGTTCGACGTGGTGATCGGCTCCCGCTATCTGCATGGCGTGAGCGTCGTCAACTGGCCGCTCCACCGGATCGCGCTCAGCGCGGCGGCCAACCGCTACGTGCGGGCCATCACCGGCGCACGGGTCGCCGACTGCACCAGCGGCTTCCGCTGCTGGCGGCGGGACGCCCTCGGCCGCATCCCGCTCGACCGGCTCGTCTCCAACGGGTACGCGTTCCTGATCGAGACGCTCCACGAAGCCCTGCGACACGGCGCGCGGGTCGGCGAGGTGCCGATTGTCTTCGTCGAACGCCGGCACGGCCATTCCAAGGTGTCGCTGGACGTGCTCGCGGAATCGCTGATCATGCCCTGGCGCGTCCGCCTGCGCGCACGCGGCCGGCTGCGCACCGGCCGGCCCTGATGGCATAAGCTGAGGGGAGTCAGCAGTTCCGGCCATCGACGAGCGCGTCGCCGTGGAGTCCATCCGACGCGCGATGACCCACCCGACGAGCGCATGACCGACCCGCCGCTGGAATCCATCGACGTCGCGGTGGTGGGCGGCGGCGTGGTAGGACTGGCCGCGGCCTGCGCCGTGGCGGCCCGCGGACACGCGACGTGCCTCGTCGAACGGCTCCCGCGCCCGGGGCTGGAGGCGAGCACCCACAACAGCGGCGTAATCCACGCGGGCATCTACTACCCGCGGGATTCGCTGAAAGCGATTCTGTGCGTCGAGGGCCGCGAGCGGCTCTACGCCTTCTGCGAGGAGCACGGCGTGCCGTGCGAGCGCCGCGGCAAGCTGATCGTCGCTTCGGGCACCGAGGAGACAGGGGCGCTGGAAGCCCTGGCCGCGCGTGGACGCGCCAACGGGGTGACCGACCTGGAGGTGGTCGACGGCGCGTTCGTCCGCCGCCGCGAGCCGCACGTGGACGCCGCGGCCGCCATCTGGTCGCCGTCGACGGGGATCATCGAGGCGGAGGCATTCGTCCGTGCGCTGGCGAAGTTGGCGTCGGCGCGCGACGTGGCCCTGCTCCCCGGCGCCGGCGTCGACGGCGGAGCCGGCCGGCCCGGCGCCATCGAGATCCGGACCGCGCGGGAGACCATTCTCGCCCGGGCCGTGGTCAACGCCGCGGGCCTCTACGCCGACGACGTCTCGGCCGCGCTCGGCGGCGAGAGGTTCACGATCTACGCGGTGCGCGGCGACTACGCGGAGCTGGTTCCGGCGGCGCGGCATCTGGTGAACGGCCCCGTCTACCCGCTGCCGCACCCGAGCGGCCACGGGCTCGGGGTGCACCTGACCCGCACGACCTGGGGCAGCGTGATGCTGGGTCCGACCGCCCGCTACCAGGCGCACAAGGACGACTACGAATCCGACCGGGAGCCGCTCGCCGGGTTTCACGCTGCGGCCCGCCGGCTGCTTCCCGACCTCACGCTCGATCAGCTCCGCCCCGGCGGCAGCGGCATCCGTGCGCGAAGCGCGCCGGCGGAGCGGACGTTCTCGGACTTCCTGATCCACCGCGACAAGCGGCAACCGCGCCTCGTCCAGGCCGCGGGAATCGACTCGCCCGGGCTGACCGCGTCGCTGGCCATCGCCGAACGCGTGGCGGACCTGGTGGACGAGACGCTTGCCTGACCTCCCGTGAGCTCCGCGCTACGATTCCCGTGGCGACGCGCGTCGAGCGTGCGCGTAGCGCGCGACCGCGTCCCGCCAGTGCGGCATCTCCACCCCGGCCGCGGCGAGCTTGCGGTTGGACAGCGCACAGAACCTGGGACGCGCGGCGCGCAGCGCCAAATCGTCCAGCGTGATGCCGCGGATGACGGGCTCCACGCCCAGCTCCTCCGCCAGCGCCGTCGCCACGTCGAACCAGGTGCCGCGGCCCGATCCGACGCAGTGGTACAGCCCGGGCGCGGGAGCACCCCGCAGCAGCGCGAGCGTGGCCGCGGCGACGTCCTCCACGTAGCTCGGCGAGACGACACGGTCGACGAACGCCCGAACCTCGCGCCCGTCGAGCAACGCGTCGGCGATCCGGTCGAGGCTGCCGCCGAGGCGGCGGCCGTCCGCGCCCGCCAGGCGCGCCGGCCCGCCGAACAGACTCTCGACCCGCAGCACGTAGTGCCGGGCGCTTCGCGCGAACCACTCCCCCAGCAGCTTCGACGCCGCATAGACGCTCTGCGGATTGGGCGCGTCGTCTTCGCGGTAGGGCTCCGACGCGGTGCCGTCGAAGACGAAGTCGGTACCGTAGTGGACCAGGGTGGCGCCGCACGCCGCCGCGGCGCGCGCCAGCGACCGGACGCCGAACGCGTTGACCTCCAGCGCGGCGACCACGTCGTCCTCCGCATCGTCGACGGCGTTGTACGCGGCGCAGTTGACGATCACGCCGGGACACGCCTCGGCCACCCCTGCGCGCACCCGGGGCTCGTCGGTGATGTCGAGCTCCCCGCGGGTCAGCGGCACGACGTCGTGCTCGGCCGCGAGCACCCGTGCCACCGACCGGCCGAGCTGCCCGCCCGCCCCGGTGACCAGCGCCCTCACCGCAAGCGTTCCTTCACCATCGCGCGGGTCTCGCGATCGATCTGGCGGCGCTTGATGGTCTCGCGCTTGTCGTAGGTCTTCTTGCCCTTGGCGACGCCCACCGTCACCTTCACCAGACCGCGGCTGAAGTACATCCGCACCGGCACCAGGGTGAATCCGCGCTCGACCATCTTGCCGATCAGCTTGCGGATCTCCCGCTTGTTCAGCAGCAGCTTGCGCCGCCGCAGCGGCTCGTGCGCGGCATAGCCGCGGTGGCTGTAGGGACTAACGTGCAGGTTGTGCAGGAAGACCTCGCCGGACTCGATCTTGCCGTAGCTGTCCTTAAGGTTGACGCGACCCTCGCGGATCGCCTTCACCTCGGTGCCGAGCAGGACGATGCCCGCCTCGTAGGTGTCGAAGACGTGGTAGTCGTGCCGCGCCTTGCGGTTGTCGGCGATCAGTTGGGTGCCCCCGGCGGCGGCGGCGCGGGTCGGCGCTGGCATGGCGGGGCTCGTCAGCCGCTCACCGGCGCCGGGGTACGCACGGCGGCAAGCCGCGCGGCCAGACGGACGGCGGAGATCATGGCCGCGGGATCGGCCACCCCCGTGCCGGCGATGTCGAAGCCGGTGCCGTGGTCCACCGATGTCCGCACGATCGGCAGGCCCAGGGTGACGTTGACGGCCCGGCCGAAGGCCATCAGCTTGATCGGGATCAGGCCCTGATCGTGGTAGCAGGCGATCACGGCGTCGAACTCGCCGTCGGCGGCGCGGCGGAACACGGCATCGGCCGGAACCGGGTCGCTGATGTCGATGCCGCGGGAGCGGCAGGTCGCGACGACCGGCGCGAACACGTCCCGCTCCTCGTTGCCCAGGAGGCCGTCCTCGCCGGCGTGCGGATTCAGACCGGCCAGGGCCAGCCGCGGACGCGCCACCCCGAAGCGGGGGAGCTCGGCGTGCGCGAGGGCGATGGTCGTTTCGAGGCGCTCGCGCGTCAGCAGTCCCGGCACGCGGGCGAGCGGCACGTGCACGGTGGCGAGCACCACCGACAGGCGCCCCGCGTAGAACATCATCCGGACGTCGCCGGCGCCCGTCAACTCCGCCAGCAGCTCCGTGTGCCCGCGCCAGCGCAGCCCGGCCCGCGCCCACGCCTGCTTGCTGATCGGACCGGTGGCCACCGCGTCGATTCGCGCCGCCAGGGCGTCCCGGACGGCGCGCGTGACGGCCTGGTAGGCCGCCCGCCCGGCCACTGCCGAGACCACTCCCGGCCGGCAGGCGTCGGCGCCGGGCGTGGCATAGAGAACCGGCTCGCACACATCCAGCACGGAGGGATCGCGGGCGGCCCGCTCGGCCACCTCCGGACCGATGCCGGCCGGATCGCCGGTGGTGATGCCGATGCGGGGAAGCGCCATGGGCAGGGACCGTCCGCCGCTCAGGCGGAGCCGCAACCGCCGCAGCCGCCGGAACCGCAATCGCCGCAGCCGCCGGAGCCGCACGAGCCGGTGCGGCTGCACGACCCCTCGTGGGCACAGCCGGCGAACTGCTCGCCCGCCGCGTTGGGCAGCTCGTAGCGCAGGCAGCACTTCAGGCGGCCGCACAGGCCCGACAGCCGCGACGGGCTCAGGCTGAGGTTCTGGCGCTTGGCCATCTTGATGGAGATCGGCTCGAAGCCCCGCAGCCACGTCGTGCAGCAGAGCGGGCGTCCGCACGAGCCGTACCCGCCCAGCAGCTTCGCCTCGTCCCGCGCGCCGATCTGCCGCATCTCGATCCGGCAGTGGAACTCGGTCGCCAGGTCGCGGACCAGCTCGCGGAAGTCGACCCGTCCGTCGGCCGTGAAGTAGAAGACGAGATAGGCGCGGTCGAGCTGCTGCTCGGCCCGGATCAGCTTCATCGGCAGGCCGTGCTCGTTGATCTTCAGTGCGCAGATGCGATGCGCATCCTGCTCGCGCCGCCGGTGCTCGGCGCGCGCCTCGACGTCCCGCGGCGTCGCCCGCCGGACCACCCGGTCGGCCGACTTCGGCGGCGGCGCCACCCGCTCGGCCGTCTGCGGAAGGGTCGGGGCGACGGTGGCGTACGCGCGCTGGTCGCCCCGCGCGACGACCACCTCGTCGCCCGGCTTGAGCGGCGGCTCGAACTCGACGCCCTCGAGCAGGAAGCGCCGGACGCGCCCCACCGGGTCGAACTTGACGCTGACGAAGGACGTCGCGGGAGTGCTCATGATCATCCTCACAGCCGGCACGCGACCCAGTCGGCCACCACCTTCGGGCTGACGTTGCGCTCCACCGCGTCGAGCGCCTCGTAGACCGCGGCGAACGCCCGCGGGCCGCGCGCGCCGCCCCAAGCGCCGGCCATATCGCGGAGCGCGCCGTCGAGGTCGGCGTTGCCGAGCGGCACGGCGGCGCCGGCCGCGACCGCCGCGACGTCGCGCAGCAGCGAGGCCAGCATCCGCAGCCGCTCGCGCAGCTCCCGCCGGTCCGCGGCCGGCGCGCGCTTCGAGCCCCTGCCCGCGGCAAAGTCCCTGGCGCCGGCCAGGCGCGCCCGCGCATCGCGCGCCGCCGACACCGACCGCAGCAGTCCGATGGCCGCCTCGCGGGTCCCCTCGTGGCCGCTCGACGCCAACTGCAGGGCGCGTCCGGCGCTGCCGCCGGCCGCCGCGGCGGCCGCCCGGGCGGCCCGTTCGTCGATTTCAGGCCGCCGCAGCAGGATGCCGGCGGAGATGCCCGATCCGCAGGCGGGGACAGCGCGAGCGGACCGTGTCCAGCAGCATGTCGGGCCGCGCCGTCACCAGCACGAACTGCGACCGGGGCGGCGGCTCCTCCAACGTCTTCAACAGCGCGTTCTGGGCCGCCGGAACGAGCAGATCGGCGTCGTCGACCACGATGACCCGCCGGCGCCCCTCGAACGGACGGTAACCCACCTGCTCGATCGCCACCCGCACCTGGTCGACGGTGATCGAACCGCCCTCGCCCGGCGCCAGAACCAGCACGTCGGGGTAGACGCCGCCCGCGATGCGCCGGCACGCCGAGCAGCTTCCGCAGGCGTCGACCGCGAGCCCGGACGCGTCCCGCCGGGGCGCGCCGCAGTTGAGCGTCTGGGCGATCGCGCCGGCCAGCAGCCGCTTGCCGACCCCCCCGGGACCGGTCAGCAGCACGCTGGGAGGCAGCGAGTCCCCCTCGACCGCCTGCGCGATGCGCGAGATCACTGCCCGGTGGCCGACGACTTCACGGAACGGCATTTCCTTTCAGCTATACGTCCAAGTCTACCCGGTTGTGTCCGGCGGGGGCTCGCGCAGTATCCAGCTCGCCGCGTCCATCAGCGTGTCGACGACGGCATCGGGCCGGAGGCCTGCGGGCGGCGCCTGCTCCTGACTCCGGCCGTAGCCGGTCCTGACCAGGACGCCGCGTGCACCGGCGGCGCGCGCCAGCGCCACGTCGCTCCACTTGTCGCCGACCACGAACGAGCGTTTCAGGTCGAGATCGAGATCCCGGGCCGCGCGGTGGACGAGCCCGGGCAGCGGCTTGCGGCAGTCGCACTGCCGGCGATACGCCGTGATCGCCGCGTGCGGCTCGTGGGGGCACTGGTAGTGCCCGTCCAGACGCTCGCCGATGGCGCCCAGCCGCTGGTC
This sequence comes from Acidobacteriota bacterium, assembly GCA_021296515.1. GTDB lineage: Bacteria > Acidobacteriota > Vicinamibacteria > Vicinamibacterales > UBA8438 > WTFV01. The sequence goes on from JAGWAH010000039.1 coordinate 8,716, forward strand.
GATGACGCGCCGGACCTCGTCGACGAACGCCTCGCGCACGAAGCCGCGCGCCACCCCGCCCTGATTGGTCACCACCACGACGGAGTACCCGGCCCGGCGCAGCAGGCGCACCGCATCGAGGCTCCACGGAAACAGCCGCAGGCGCTCCAGGCGGTCGAGGTAGCCGACGTCCTCGTTCAACGTCCCGTCGCGATCGAGAAACACCGCGGGTCTCATCGGATTACGTTACGTCGCTGCTGCAAATCGTTGTGCGACCGAGGGGTACCGGCATCGCCCGACGACTCGTGCAGGCAGAAGACGGCCCTCACCGAACGCGCCTTCGCGGACTGGCGGCGGAATCAGGGCGTGAATGGCGGGGCCGACGAGACTCGAACTCGCGACCTCCGGCGTGACAGGCCGGCGTTCTAACCAACTGAACTACGACCCGGGTTGCGCAGAAGACCGATTATATCGCATCCGGCCCATGCCGGGCGACCCCGGATCCCGAGGCGCCGATACAGTTCGTGCAGGCGGTCCAGGCGACCGAATCCGTCGTTGAGCGGATTGTGGTAGCCGGACCTGCCGCTCCGCCGGCGGGCGAATGGTGGGCGGTACAGGATTCGAACCTGTGACAACCGGTGTGTAAAACCGGCGCTCTACCCCTGAGCTAACCGCCCCGACGCCCGCGGCCGCCGGTATGGGCACTATAGCGGGCAGACGTAACGAATCTGACGAACACGGCCTCGACTTCTCGATTATGCCGCCTGCCAGGCCCTGGCGCACAGCAGCAGCACCGCGGCGGCGAGCCCGAGCAGCGCCAGGTGCTCACCGTTGCCGGTGGCGCGGCGCACGCTGAACCGGCGGGGCGGCGCCGTCGCGTCGCCCGCCGCGTAGCGCGCGTAGGCATCGCCGAAGTCCGCCCGCAGGGTCGCCTCCTCGAGTCGGATCGCCGCCGCCATCATGACGGTGAGGTACGCGAGCACGACGCCGGCCACGAGCGATGAGGCGGCCGCCACGACGAAGCCGACGCCGATGATGGCCGAGCCGACGTACAAAGGATGGCGCATCAGCCTGTACGGTCCCGACATCGTCACCTCGCGGCCCTTGACGAGATGGCCCGCCGCCCAGAGCCTCAGACCCTCCCCCACCAGTGCGATCGGGACGCCGGCCGCGAGAGACGACCACGAGGGTCGAGCGCCGGCGAACGCCACCGCCGCGACGACGAACCCGGCGATCACGCGGCGGCGCGCTACGCGGAACAGGAAGCGGAGGAACGGGTCGGCGTCGAGATCAAGCATGTCGGGAGGCAACCTCCCTGCTGCGTTCGATGCACCGCAGGCGCCGGTCGACGGCGGCGCAGACCTGCGCCACGGAGACGCCGTCGATGCAACCGGTTCGCTCCCGGCAGCGGCGCACCATGTGAACCTCGCGTCCGGCCCCGGCCCGCCGCGCGGCGCAGGCGCAGTCGGGAAAGGACGAGACGACCTCGTCGTCGGGCGACCACGGCCCGTTGCGGGCCGGATCGCTCGGGCCGTACAGGCCCACCACCGGGGTCCCGAGCGCGGCGGCGAGGTGCAGCGGTCCGGTGTCGCCCGATACCAGCAGGGCGCCGGCCCGCAGCAGCGCGGCCAGCTCGACGAGGTCGGTCGGGGGCGCCAGTCTCGCCGCGCCGGCCGACGCCGCCACCACCGCGGCGGCGCGGGCCTCGTCCCCCGGACCCCAGATCACCACGCACGGCCTGCCGTGCGCGCGGGCGACGTGCGCCGCGACCGCGCCGTAGCGCTCGGGCGGCCAGCGCTTGGTCGACCAGGCGGCGTTGGGGTTGATCAGGACGCAGCCGCGGAGCGGGTCGAGACATCGCCGCGGCACGTCCACGGCGGGCAACGCGTCCGCTCGGATCGGAAAGCTCCAGTCGCGATCGGCCAACCCCAGAGCGCCGAGGATCCCGAGGTTGCGGTCGACGACGTGACGCCGCCGGCCCGGGTCGGCGCTCTCCGTGTGGAGCCAGCGCGCCCAGGGCTCGCGCAGGAACGGTGTGCTGAAGCCGACGACGCGGCGGGCCCCGCTGAGCCGCGCCACCAGCGCCGACTTGCCCAGTCCCTGCACGTCGAGGGCGACGTCGTACCGCACTTCCCGGAGCTCGCGGCGCAGCGCCCCCCAGCCCGCCGCCGGCCGGCCGCGGGTCCGCAGCACGACGCGGCGGTCGAGACTCGGCACCAGGTCCAGCAGGGGGGCGTAGCGTTCATCAATCGCCCAGTCGACGAAGGCGTCCGGAAACCCGCGCCCGAGGGCGGCGACGACCGGGATCGCGTGGACGACGTCGCCGAGCGCCCCGAGACGGACGATCAGGATACGCATCTGCTCGGCCGGTCTATTCCGGGCGCGCGCCGGCGATCCGGCTCAGCAGGTCGCGCGTCGAGTGGTCCTTCGGATCGCCGACGATGGCCGTCCGCCCGCCGTAGGCGCGCACCACCTCGCGCTCCGGCACCGTCTCGGCGGTATAGTCGGTCCCCTTGCAGTGGACGTCGGGCCGCAGCCGCTCCAGCAGGCCGGCGACCGTCGCCTCCTCGAAGATCACGACGTAGTCGACCATCTCGAGCGCGGCCAGAATCTCGGCCCGCTCCGCGGCGGCCTGCACCGGCCGCCCGCTCCCCTTCAGCGCCGCCACCGAGCGGTCGCCGTTGACGGCGACGAGCAGGCGGTCGGCTTCCGCGGCAGCCCCCCGCAGGTAGCGGACGTGCCCGACGTGCAAGAGATCGAAGCACCCGTTGGCGAGCGCCACGGTGCGCCCCGCGGCGCGGTCCGCCCGGACGAGCGCGGCGGCTCGATCGTGCGAGACGACCAATCCCACCGGGCTCAGCGCTCCTCTCCCCGATCGGATTCGCGATCGGCGCGGATCGCCCGGATCAGCTCGGCACCGGTGACGGTTGCGGTACCGCGCTTCATCACCACCAGGCCGCCCGCGTAGTTGGCGAGGCGCGCCGCCTCGTACAAGGACGCGCCGGCCGCGAGGGCGAGCGAGAGCGTCGCGATGACGGTGTCCCCCGCCCCGGTCACGTCGGCCACCTCGTCGCGTCCGAAGATGCCGATGTGGTCGGTCTCCCGCCCGGGAACGAACACCGCCATTCCCCGGCTACCGCGGGTCAGGACCACGCCGCCCGCCCCCGTCCGCTCCAGCAGCTCCCTTCCGGCCCGCTCGAGGCGCCCCGGATCGTCGCCCACCGGCCCGCCGAGCGCCTGCTCCGCCTCCGCCTCGTTCGGCGTGCACGCCGTGCAGCCGCGGAAGGCGGCCAGGTTGTGGCGCGAGTCGACCAGCATCGGAATCGGGGGCCTGCCGCCGCCCCCCGCGAGGCGTTCCCGGAGTCGGGCGAACAGCGCCGGCGTCACGAGCCCGGACCCGTAGTCGGAGAAGAGCACCGCGTCGCAGCCGTCGAGCGCGTCGAGCGCCGCCCGCCCGAAGTCGGCTGCGGCCGCTTGTACATCGCCGCCTGGCCCGCGATCGACCCGTACGATCTGCTGGCGGGCCGTGTGCCGCCCGCCGGCGAGAATGCGGGTCTTGACCGGCGCCCGATAGCCTTCCGGGCGCAGCACGCGCGAGATGTCGACCGACGCCCGCAGCCCGTCGAGCAGCTCCCGCTCGCCGGGACCGACGAGGCCCACCAGCCGGGCCTCGCCCCCGAGGGCGCCGGCGTTGGCCGCCGCGTTGCCGGCGCCGCCGGGCACGACGGCGGTGCGATCGTGCTCCAGGATGAGGACCGGGGCCTCGCGCGAGACGCGGGCCGGCCGCCCGTAGAGGAACTCGTCGGCGATGACGTCGCCGATCACCGCGATCCGCCGGCCGGCGAACCGCTCGGCCAGATCGATGAGCCGGGACGATGGATCGGCTTCGCGCCGCTGCGGGAACGCTCCTGGCGATGGACTCACGGTAGGGCGCCTGGATTCTAGCCCGAAAACCGTCGCCTACGGCCGATTTCCGCCCAACCGGGCCTGCCCGGGAGTCTGCACCGTTCTACTGCACAGACTCCCGGCGCATCGCCGCCGGGGCGCGCCAGCGGCGGTGCATCCACAGCCACAGGTGCGGGTCGCGCCGGACGTACCGCTCCAGCAGGTCCGTGCAGCGCTGCGTATAGGTGCGGACCGCGTCCGGGTCGCCGGCGTCCGGCGGGGCAATCGGCGCCTCGTAGATCAGCCGGTAGCGGTTGCCCGGCAGCGGGAGCGCGAAGACCGGCACGATGGCCGCGCCGGTGTGCAGCGCGAGCGACGCGATGGCGGACGTCGTCGAGGCGGGGCGCCCGAAGAAGTCGACGTCGACGGCGCTGCGATCCTGGATGTGCTGGTCGATCATCATGCCGACCGAGCCGCCGCGGCGCAGCTCGCGCAGCAGCTCGCGCAGCGCTCCCTGGCGCGGCAGCACGCGCGTGCCCACCCGGGTGCGAATGCGCTCGATCAGCCGCTCGAGCAGCGGGTTGTCCAGGGTGCGGGCGACCATGACGATGGGCTGGAAGCGCAGCGCGTGCACCATGATCTGCAGCTCCCAGCTTCCGAAGTGGCCGGCGAAGTACATCACGCCGCGGCCGCGGGCGGTCGCGCGCCGGACGTGTTCGGCGCCCTCGATCTCGACCAGCGGCAGCATCTGCTCCAGGCTCATCGCGTCGAAGCAGAGAAGGTCGACGACGTGGCGGCCGAGCTGCGCGAACGTCGCGCGCAGCACGGCCCGGCAATCCGCCTCCGTCCGCTCGGGAAACGCCGCGCGCAGGTTCGCCACCGCCAGCTCGCGCCGGGAGCCGTGGAGACGGTGAAAGAGGGCCCCGAGCGCTTCGCCCGCGGCCAGGCTGACCCGCCGCGGGAGCGTCCTCGCCAGCGCACGGATCGCCAGGACCGCCGAGTACTCCAGGCGGTGACGGATCGAGGCGCTCACCTGCCGTCTCCCGCCGCCGCGGCGATACGCTCCAGGAGCCACGCGCGGAAACGGTCGGCCGGCTCGACCGCGACGCGCAACGGCGCCGCGGCGGCGGCGAAGTCGAACGGGGCGAATGGCGCAAGCCGCACGGCGTCCTTCTCGGTCGTCAGCACCAGGCCCGCGCCGTGCGCGGCGGCCTGCGCCGCGATCCGGCGCACGTCGGCCGGGGTGAACGGATGATGATCCGCGAACGCGAGGAGGCCGGCAACCTCGAATCCCGCGGCAGCCAGCGCGTCCCGGAAGCGTTCCGGCGCGGCGATGCCCGCCACCGCGAGCACCGGCCCCGCTGCTTGGACGATTCCGCCGGCCGCCTCCGAGGGGCCGCTCGACTTGCCGCGGCCGGCGTTCGTGGCGGCCGCGGTCCCGTCCCCCGCCCGTGGGCTCGCAACAGGGCAGAGAGCCCCGAGCGAACGGCGCAGCAGGAACCAGGTTCTCGCGCCGAGCCGATCCGCCACGGCGCGGGCCGCGTCCATGTCGGCGGCGTCGACGACGAGCGCATCGGCCATCCGCGCCGTCGCCGGGCGCTCGCGCAGGCGTCCGGCGGGAAACGTCGGCTGACCAAGATCCTCCGCGCGCAGAAGCACCAGGTCCAGGTCGCGGGCGAGCGGGAGATGCTGGAATCCGTCGTCCAGCACGTGCACGGTCGCTCCCAGCCGCGTCTCGGCCATGCGCCCCGCCCGGTAGCGGTCGCGGCTCACCAGCACCGAGACGCCGTCGAGGCGCTCGGCGAGCATGCGCGGCTCGTCGCCGGCCGTGTCGATGCCGGCGCGCACCCTGTCCGGATCGCGCACCACGACGACGCCCGAGGCGCGCAGGCGCCGCCCGTAGCCCCGGCTCAGAACCGCCGGGCGCTCGCCGGCGTCGCGCAGCAGCTCGGCGACCAGGGCCGCCACCGGCGTCTTGCCGCTGCCGCCGGCGGCCAGCGCGCCGACGCTGACGACGGGCCGCGACAGCCGGCGCCGCGCCCCCGGCCGCGCGTACCACCACCGGCGCCACGCCGCCCCGCGCGCGTAGAGGGCGCTCAGCATGTTCGGCACGCCTCGGCCTCCTCCGCGGTCGGGATCGACGGCCGGAGTAGCGCGCGCGCTGGAAGTGTCGTTCGCGACAATGCAGGGACCACGACACACTTCCGGCGGCAGCAGCTCCGCCACCGACTCGAGCGTGCGCCGCGTCGCCCCGCGGTTGCGATCGACGACGGAGCGCGCCGCCTCCCCCAGCCGCGACCGTCGGTCGCCGTCCTGCATCAGGCCGACGAGCGTCTCCGCGAGTGCGTCCGCGCCGCCCACCTGGATCGCGGCGCCGTGCGCCACGAGCTCGCGGGCCACGTCGGCGAAGTTCTCCATGTGCGGGCCGAAGACGATCGCCCGGCCGAAGGCCGCCGGCTCGATCGGATTGTGACCGCCGGCCGGTACGAGGCTCCCGCCGACGAACACCGCCGACGCGATCCCGAACAGCCGTCCGAGCTCGCCCAGCGTGTTCAGTATCACCACGTCGGCGCCGGGATCGCTTCCCGCTCCCAGCTCGCTCCGCATCCGGGCGCGATACCCGGCGCGCCCGGCGATCCCCCGTGCTTCCTCGAACCGTTCGGGATGGCGCGGGGCGATCACCAGCAGCGCGTCCGGCGCCGTCTGCCGCACGCAACCGAACGCGCGCAGCACCGGCTCCTCTTCGCCCCGCAGGGTGCTGGCGGCGATCAGGACCGGC
>JAGWAH010000039.1:15408-41147 GCA_021296515.1 Acidobacteriota bacterium
ACCGCCGACCGCGTCGAACTTCAGGCTGCCGGTGACCACCACCCGGGCCGGGTCCGCCCCGATCGCCACGAACCGCTGCGCCCATTCCTCCGTCTGCGCGCAGATGCGCCCGACGTCGGCCAGCACCCGCCGCATGCAGCCGCGCACCAGACGATAGCGGCGGAACGAGCGGTCGGACAGACGGCCGTTGACGATCAGCGAGCCCACCCCGCGCCGCCGGCAGGCCCGGAGCAGATTCGGCCAGATCTCGGTATCCACCACGAGCAGCAGATCCGGCGCGACCCGGTCGAGGGCGCGCTTCACGAACCACGGGAAGTCGAACGGCGCGTAGCACACGGCATCGGCGTCGCGCCCGAAGCCGCGGGCCACCCGCTGTCCGGTCGCGGTGGTCGTGGACACGACCAGCCGGTGCTCCGGATACGCCGCCCGCAACGCCCGCAACAGCGGCCGGGCCGCGAGCGCCTCGCCGACCGAGACCGCGTGCACCCATATGGACGGCCGGCGGTCGGAGTTGACCGCGGCCGGCAGGCGGCCGAACCGCTCGCGCAGACTGCCGGGCTCCTTGCCCCGGCGCCATATCCCGTACGCCGTCGCCGGCAGGACGGCCAGGAAATAGACGCACAGCAGGACGGTGTAGACCAGATGCATCGAGGTCGGCGGGCGCGCCTAAATACTATCGGTCCCGCCGTCGCGGCGCCGATTGACCGGCCTCCGCGCGCGTCGGTACAATTGTTCGTTTCGCTTCCGTGCGGGAGGCGGTACCGGGATTGGAACGACGAGATTGTCGGCTGTCGCATTATCGAAACAACAGGAACGTCGAGAGGCAAGCGTCTCGCGGAGGAAAGAAGAAATGGCCATCAAGGTGGGGATCAACGGGTTCGGACGGATCGGTCGCAACATCATGCGGGCCGCCCTGCAGAGCGGCGAGCAGGATATCGACTTCGTCGCCGTCAACGACATCACGAATCCGGAGACCCTGGCCCACCTGTTCAAGTACGACTCGGTGCTAGGCAACCTGTCCGACGAGGTGGCGGTCGAAGGCGGCGGGCTGCGCGTAGGCGCGCGCCACTTCCAGGTGCTGTCCGAGCGCGACCCGGCGGCCCTGCCGTGGGGCGAGCTCGGCGTGGACATCGTGGTGGAGTCGACCGGCCTGTTCACGAAGCGGGACGACGCCGCGAAGCACCTCGCCGCGGGAGCGAAGACCGTGATCATCAGCGCGCCGGCCAAGGGTCCCGACCTGACCCTGGTGCTCGGCGTCAACGACGACAACTACGATCCGGCGCGGCACCGGATCATCTCCAACGCGTCGTGCACCACCAACTGCCTGGCCCCGGTGGCCAAGGTGCTGCACGAGAGCCTCGGCCTGCGCCGGGGCTGGATGACAACGATCCACTCCTACACGAACGACCAGAAGCTGCTCGACCTGCCGCACAAGGATCTGCGGCGCGCGCGGGCGGCCGGCGTCTCGATGATTCCGACCACCACCGGGGCGGCCTCGGCGGTCGGGCAGGTGCTGCCGGAGCTGAAGGGCCGGCTGGACGGCATCGCGATGCGGGTGCCGACGCCCAACGTGTCGGTGGTCGACCTGGTGGCCGAGGTGGACCGGAAGGCCGGCGCGGACGAGATCAACGCCGCGTTCGGGGCGGCGGCCGCCGGCCCGCTCGCCGGCATTCTCCAGTTGTCGCAGGAGCCGCTGGTATCGGTCGATTTCAAGGGCAACCCCCACTCGTCGATCGTCGACGCGTCGTACACGAAGGTGATGGAGGGCGATTTCGTCAAGGTGCTGTCGTGGTACGACAACGAGTGGGGCTACTCGTCCCGCTGCGTCGACCTGGTGAAGCTGATCGCGGCCAAGTCGGCGTAGGGCGGGCAGCGTGGCCAAGCGCTCCATCCGCGACCTCGATCTCGCCGGCCGGCGCGCGTTCGTACGCGTCGATTTCAACGTGCCGCTGGCCGGCGGCGCGGTGACGGACGACACCCGCATCCGGGCCGCGCTGCCGACGTTGCGGCACGCCCTGGAACGGGGCGCATCGCTCGTGCTCGCGTCGCACCTCGGCCGTCCGAAGGGCAGGCCGAATCCCGCGCTGAGCCTGCGGCCGGTGGCGGCGCGGCTGTCGGAGTTGCTCGGCCGCCCGGTGCGCTTCGCCTCCGACTGCATCGGCGAGCCGGCGCGGGCGGCGATTGCCCAAGCCGGATCCGGCGGCGTGACCCTGCTGGAGAACCTCCGCTTCCACGCCGAAGAGGAGGCGAACGACCCGGCCTTCGCGGCGGCGCTGGCGGCGCTGGCCGATGTCTACGTCAACGACGCGTTCGGCTCGGCGCACCGCGCCCACGCCTCGACCGTGGGCGTCGTCGCCCACGTCGCCGACGCCGCGGCGGGGCTGCTGCTGGACCGCGAGCTGGAGCACCTCGGGGCGCTGCTGGCCTCGCCGGCGCGGCCCTTCGTGGCGGTGCTCGGCGGGGCGAAGGTGTCCGGTAAGCTGGAGGTAATCGAGAACCTGCTGCCGCGGGTCGACGCGCTGCTGGTCGGCGGGGCCATGGCCTACACCTTCTTCTGCGCGCGCGGGCTGCCGGTGGGCCGCTCGCTGGTCGAGGCCGACCTGGTCGAGACCACGCGGCGCGTCGAGCGCGACGCGGCGGAGCGCCACGTACGGCTGGAGCTGCCGGCCGACCACGTGGTCGCCACCGGGCTCGAGGCCGGCACCGCCTGCGAGTGCCTCGCGGTGGACGACCCGGCCATCGGCGAGCGGCTGGGCGTCGACATCGGCCCCCGGACGCGGAAGACCTACGCGGACATCATCGGCTCGGCCCGGACCGTGGTCTGGAACGGACCGCTGGGAGTGTTCGAGGTGGACGCGTTCAGCGGCGGAACGCTGGCCGTCGCGCGGGCGGTAGCCGCCGCGAACGGAACCACCGTCGTCGGCGGGGGCGATTCGGTCGCCGCCGTGGCCAAGGCCGGGGTCAGCGAGCGGGTGACGCACATCTCGACCGGCGGCGGGGCGTCGTTGGAGTTTCTGGGGGGCCGCACGCTGCCGGGCGTGGCGGCGCTGCCGGACACTCGGTCCGCGGGCTGAGCACCAGAGCCTCAGAGATTGTCGAGGTCGATGCCGACTGCAGAATGGCCCGCTCGCCTGCGACCGAACCGCTGGTGGGTGGCGGGCTACCTCGCGGCGGCCGGCGCCCTGACCGTGGTCCTGCTGGTCGTCGGAGCCCGTTCATCCGGCCGCACGGGGCTGAACCGCGGGGTATTCCCGAACGTCGGCTTCGCCGGCGCACCAATCCTCGCAGACGTCAGCACCGAGGTGACGCTCGACTTCCTGGACGATGATCCGGCCCTGCCGCGGCGTTTCTTCAGCACGCGCTGGCAAGGGTACTGGCATGTGGCGGAACCGGGCCCGATCACGCTCCACGGCGCGGGAGACGACCGTCTCGACGTCTGGCTGGACGGCGAACTGGTGCTCCGGCGAACGCCCCCGGCCGACATGCATACCGCCACTCGCGATGTCACGCTGGCGGCCGGCGTTCACGAAATCCTGGTCGAATACCAGCAGCACGGCGGCGGCAGCGCGCTGCGTCTCGAGTGGCAACCCCGCGGCGGCGGACCCCGCGTTCTTGCGGCCCACCAACTGTTCCCGTACAGGCCTCGCCCAGAGGACATCCTCCTGGCGCGTCAGGTCGCGTGGCTCGAATGGGTGGTCACCGCGGTCTGGGCTGCACCTCTGCTGTTGGTCGTGCCGCTGGCGGCCAGGGTGTGGCCGGCGGTCCGCGCCCGCATCGAAGTGATTGCGTCTCATGGAACGAGGTGGCGCACGGGCCTTCGGGCCGCCCTCGCGCTGGCGGTGGTCGCGGTAGCCGGACGCGCCGCGGTGGCGCGCGTTCCAGGGTGGAATCCTGGGTCTCTGTGGTACGACGACCTCGTCTACGCCGCCAACATCCGGTCCGGCGAGGTGTGGGACATGATCGCCGTGCCGCTGCACGTCGGCCCCGGTCTGCTCCTCATCTGGCGTGGGCTGTACGCCCTGTTCCCCGATCCGGAGTGGTCGCTTCAACTCCTCCCGTTCGCGAGCGCCATCGCCGCCGTTCCGGTCATGGCGATAGCGGTGCGCCGCCTGACGGGGGACGAGGCCCTCGCTGTGCTCGCTGCTGCCGTCGCGGCGCTCAACCCGCTGCTGGTGCGGTACTCGGTGTTCGTCCATCAGTTCCCGGTGGAGTTCCTGATCACCGCGCTGTTCCTGCTTGCGGCAGTCGGGTTGCGGCGCGGCGGGAAGGGAATCGATCCAGCGAGATTTCGCCGCGTCGCGTTGCTGGCGAGCGCGGCTCCCTTTTTCTCGATCCCATCGGTCTTCGTCACCTTTCCCATCGTGAATCTGGGCCTGGCGTCGGCCGTGCGCGACTGGTCGAGAAACGGCCGCCGTCCGGATCCTGCGATCTGCCTGGGTGCCGCCGTGTACAACGGAACGGTGTTGTGCGCCTATCTGCTGCTGCGGCAGCGCTCCAACGCCTACCTCCGGGACTACTGGTCCGACGGGTTCATGCCGCTCGAATCGACGGCGGCGATGCTGAGCTTTCTCGCGAACAACGGCCTGCTTCTGCTCGATGCGAGCCTGCCCGCATGGGGCTCCGGGCCAGGAACGGTCTCCTGGGCGATACCCTTCGTCGGCCTGGGACTGGGTTGGCTCCTGGCGCGGCGAGAAACCCGGTTCTTCGGTCTGGTCGCCGTCGCCTTCTTCACCGCACGCCTCGTCGCCAGCGCGCTCTCGCTCTATCCACTGGGCGGCAGCCGGGTCGACATCTTCGCGTTTCCGGTCACGATATGCCTCTTCGCGGCCGGCATTCAGGCGGCGACGGCAGCGTTTCCCAGACCGGCGGCCATCAGACTGGCGACAGCCGCCGTGGTCGTCGCGTTCACCCTGATCCGTCCGGTCGGCGCGGCGTACCTGGACACGGACGACGACCCCCTGGTCACACATGTCGCATCGGAAGCGCGACCGGACGACGGCTTGATCCTGTCGCAGGCCGGCATCTATCTCACGGCCTTCTACGGGAAGTGGCCGGTCGAGACCCGTGCAACCGACGATGCCAGCCACGGGACGGCGGTGACGCTGGTTCGCGACCGAACGCTCCATCTGCCCATGAGCAGCGCGCAGGAACGCCTCGTCACGCGATTCCTGAACGGGTCCAGTCCCGACAGGGCCTGGTACGTCGCGTTTCGCACCCGAGGCTGGGAAGACGACGTCATAGCGGTCATGACGAACCTCGGCTACGTCGTCAGCAAGGTGCGGGAGACCGGTACAGGACGCTTGTATCTCGGCCTGCGCGCGCCGCAGCAGGACGGCAGCCTCGCGGCGCCGACCGACGACTCGACTCTCCGCCTTCCGGAATCCAGGGATTGACATACGATGCGCACCCCGATGCTTGCGGCCAACTGGAAGATGAACAAGACGGTCGCCGAGGCGACCGCCTTCACGACCGCGTTCCTGCCTCTGGTGGCCGACGTGGCCGACGCCGAGATCGTGCTGGCGCCCCCGTTCACGGCGCTCGCGGCGGTGGCCGCCGCGTGCCGCGGCAGCGATGTCGCCGCCGCCGCCCAGAACGTCCACTGGGAGCCGGGGGGCGCGTTCACCGGCGAGGTCAGCCTGGCCATGGTGCGGGACGCGGGGGCGAGCCACGTCATCGTCGGCCACTCGGAGCGGCGCCACCTGTTCGGCGAGGACGACGATGCGGTCAACCGCAAGACGCGGGCGGTCCTCGCGGCCGGCCTGACGCCCATCGTCTGCATCGGCGAGACGCTCGCCGATCGCGAGGCCGACGAGACCGCGGCCGTGCTCGACCGGCAGATCGACGGCGGGCTGGCCGGCCTGGCCGCGGATGACGTGGAGTCGATTGTCGTCGCCTACGAGCCGGTCTGGGCCATCGGCACCGGACGCACGGCCACGCCCGAGCAGGCGCAGCAGGCCCACGCGCACGTCCGCCGGCGCCTCGCCGCGCTGGCCGGCGGGGCGGCCGCCGACCGCTGCCGCCTGCTGTACGGCGGCAGCGTCAAGCCCGCCAACGCCGCCGACCTGTCCGCGCAGCCGGACGTCGACGGGGCGCTCGTGGGCGGCGCCAGCCTCGACCCGCGCAGCTTCGCCAAGATCGTCGACACGTGCCGGAAAGCAGTGTGAAGCCCCCCCGACAGCTCGCGTCCCGCGGACGTCGCCGGTTCGATCCGCCAGCGCGTGCGTCTCCCGGCGGGGGCAGCGAGCCGTCGCAGCCGTTGCACCGGAACAACGCCGCTTGGAGTATCATTGGTGGCTGTGCTGACCATGATCGTATCCGGCGTCTACGTGCTCGCGTGCCTGCTGCTGATTCTCGTCGTGCTGCTCCAGCAGGGCAAGGGAGGCGACATCGCCGCCGCGTTCGGCGGCGGGGGCACCCAGGCCGCTTTCGGCGCACGCGCCGGTGCCTCGCTGTTGACCCGCGTGACGACGGTGCTCGGCACGCTGTTCATGGCCGGCTCGCTGCTCCTGGCGATCATCGGCCAGCGGGGACCGGGCTCGGTGCTCGGCGGCCTCGACGCGCCGGAAGCGACACCGGTCGAGATGGAGGAGCCGGCGACGTTGCCCGAGCCGGCCTCGACGGACGACGAGTCCGAGAGCGGAGACTCGGCGACGACCGAAGATCCGCAGTAGCCTCGCCGGGAAGCCCGGCTCGGACGCCCGCCCACGAACGCGGAAGTGGCGGAACGGCAGACGCGCCAGCTTGAGGGGCTGGTGGGCCAATGGCCCGTGGGGGTTCAAATCCCCCAGACTCGCCCCCGACGGCAGCGCGCGCGACCGTGTGGACGCCATGGCGCGAACCCTTCTCGCGCCGCACCCAAGCGCCTTCCGGTCGTTCGCTTTCGCGTTGCTCGCCGAGAATCCCGTCGCCATGGACACCAGGCTCGGCCGCCTGACCCGACTCCGTGTCGTCGCCGTCTACGTGGCGGCGAGCCTGGGGCTGGCCGGACTGTCCCATGTCCTCGATCGCAACCTGAGGACCGGGACGGGACTGGTCCAGTCCGTCGACTGGGGCATCGACGGCCAAAGGGTCGGCTCCTTCACGCGCCCCGTTACCGCCATCGAGCCGGACTTCCTGGATGAGGCTCCGGCGCTTCCGGGGCGGTACTTCGCAGTTACCTGGGAGGGTTTCTGGTACACGCGAGAGGCTCTGGAAATCCGCGTGCATGCCGACGGAAACGATGCCGCGGCCGTCCGCATCGACGACGTCGTCGTGCTCGAACACGCCGCGCACGGCGGGCCGACGACGTCCGAGCCGATCCCGATCGACGCCGGCCTGCATCGGTTTCGAGTGTACGCCGTGTTACGGGGCGAGAATCCCCGCCTGAGCGTGCAGTGGGCTGCCGCCGGCGCGCGGCCCCGGGCGTTCGATCCCGAGAGCCTCTTTCCTGCCAGACCGACCCTGGAGCAGATCGCCACCAACCAGCGCCTGCTCCTGCTGCGGTGGCTGGCGGCAGCGGTCTGGACCGTCCCGGCGATCATCTACCTGCTGGCGATCGGCCTGCCGGTGGCCGCGACCCTGGCACGGCGGGGCCGCGCCCGCCTGCCCGGCCTGCCGATGCGGGTCTGGAGCGCGTACACGTCCGTGGCAACCGGCTGCGCGGGGGACTCCATTCCGCGGGCGGGAGCGCCCCGCGGAGCGGTAACCGCCGCCGGCGTGCTCGTCTGCGTGCTCTTGTTCGGCTTCCCGCTGTTCATCGGACTGGATTCCACGGATCTCCAGAACGACGAATCCATCGCCTCGTTCGCGGTCGATCGCATCCTGGAGACCGGCGACTGGTTGACTCCGGAATCCATCCCGACGACCGCATTTCCCGGAGACCCCGCCGCACACGTGGCTCCGCTCATCCAGAAGCCTCCGTTGAAGTACTGGCTCGTCGCCCTGCCGATCGAGCTCGGCCTGCTGCCGCACGACGAGTTCGGGCTGCGATTCTGGGACGCGGCGTTCGGGGCCGTCGCGTTCGTGTACGTGTTCCTCATCGGACGGCGACTCGTCGACCCGGTGTGCGGCCTGGCGGCCGTGTTCCTCCTCTTCATCCACACGCCCCTGGTTCTTCACGGCAACAGCGTGCGCAGCAACGTCATGGAGGCTACGCTGATCCTCTCCTACGCGGGCGGGATGTACCACTTCCTCGCCTGGAGCGAGAGCGCTCGGCGCTCGATGCGGCGTTTCCACATCTTCTGCGTCGCCGGCTACTTCGCCCTCGGCTTCATGGCGAAGTTCGTGGCGGCGGCCTTCCTGCCGATCGTGATCGGCGCGAGCGCCCTCGGCCTCCGCGGCTGGCGGCGGCTCCTGATAGCCGACGCGCGGTACTGGGCGGCGGCCGCCGGCGCGGCGCTCGTTTTCATCGCGCCGTGGTTCGCGTACGAGCACGCGATCCATGGAGCGAGGTTCTGGGACACCATCTTCGGCGCGCAGGTCTACGACCGGATGCGCGGCGCGCTGCACGCCGAGCACGCCCAACCGTGGAGCTTCTACTGGTGGGCGCTGCGGGCCCAGTTGAGCGACTCCGGCATGCTCGTCTGGGTGCTGGCCGGCACGGCGTTCTGGATCCTGGAAGCGGCCCGCCGGCGCTGGCAGGCCGGTGTGCTGATCCTCGCCTGGCACCTGGCGCCGATCGCGATCCTGTCGACGAGCGTTGCCAAGCTCTATCACTACAGCTTCCCGTTCCTGCTCCCCGTCGCACTGCTGGGGGGGTACTCCGCCGCCCTGCTGGTACGCACCGCGCGGCGAATCTACACGGACCCGGCGTGGAAGGGGCGGGCCGGGCGCCTTCCCGTGCGCTACGCCTGTTCCGCCGTGCCGCTGGCCGTCCTCCTGCTGGCCTGGCCGCTGGGACGGTACGCGGTCACCCTGGAGTCGCTCGGCGTCGAGCGACGACCGCTGAGCGCCCTGCGCGCCTGTCTCGCCGACGAGCTCGACGCCTTGCGCGCAAGCTCTCCGGACGCGGTCTCCAGGTTCTACATGCATGTGCCGCGCGGTACGGCTCTGACCCACAACTACTACTATTACTTTCGCGGGCTCGATCGATGGGAGCACCTGGATTCGCCGGCGGACGCGGACCTGTTCGTGCGGCTCTTCGTTCCGGGCCGCCGGGCGGTCGCCTTCGTTCGCGCGGAGGACTACGGAGCCTTCCTGCGGAGAATCGGCACCCCGGAGCTGCGGGAGGAAGTGAAGGCCCTGGCCGTCGAGCTTGCGGATCCGCGGCTGGCCGCCGACCAGAGCACAAGTGACGCGCCCGACGCGGCGCCGGCCGCGGTGCGAATCGTACCCCAGGGCACGACCGGCGGTCTGCTCGTTTTGCCCGGCCCGCTCTCGGCGTGCACGGAAGTCGTCTCCAGCGCCGGCGGCGTCCTGGCCCGACAATCGCCGCCCCCACCTTTACGCCCGCCGGCAAAACCGGCATGATGCGGGCGTGAGCCGCTTCCCTGCCGGCGCCCCGCGGATCGCGCGGCGCATCGTCACCCCTCTCGCCGCCGCGCTGTTCCTGTTGACCGGCGTCGCGTCCGCGGACGACGACGAGCCCGGCCTCGGCCCCCCGCCGCTGTACGACGAGCTGCGCGAGGCCGAGCCGGAGGCGGCCGGCCACATCCGCGGCGGGCGGCTGTGGATCGACCGCTTCGAATTCGAGCTCGAGCGCGGCGACCTCTTCCTGACGCCGCCGGTCGGCAATCACGCGCACGTCGCCGTGTTTCTCGGCCGCGGCACGATACGCGCGTGGCCGCCCGACGGCGTGGAGCACCAGCAGCTCCGGAAGCTGATCGACGAGGACTCCCTGGAGGAAGAGTTCGAGCGGTTCGTCTTCTGGTTCAGCGGCGACCTCGACGAACGGCTGCGGGCGCAGGTGACCGAGCCGCCTGCGGCCGGCGGCGGGCGCAGCGCGCGCCGGCAACGCGAGCGGGCGGTGGACCTGCTGGAGGACCGGCGCGAGGCGCTGCTCGAAGACCGGCTCAGGAATCCGGACGCCCGCGTCGCGCTGGACCGCTGGCGCGCGGCGTCGGGGCTGGCCGAGCCCACCGGCCGCCCCTACCTCTTCGCCGAGCTGGACGGCCGCGAGCACGACTGGTTCTCCATCGAGATCGAGCCGCGCGACCTGGAAGAGGTCACGATCGGCAAGTTCGATCGGCGCCGCAAGCTGCTGGACGTCTGGATGAGCTTCCACGCCCTCGACGAGTTCGATCGGGCGCAAGTCGAGCCGACGCTCGGGCGGTTCCCCCGCGATCCGGAAACCGCGGGGCCGGTCCATCCCGAAGCCGAGCGGGACGACGACGAGTGGAGCTTTCGCGATTACGGCCTGTCGCCCCGTTATCTCGTCCCCGACGAAGAGCGCTGGCGCCCCCGGATGGGGGTCTCCCGCACCGACGTCGACATGGCCATCGAGGGCAACGGCGACGTTCGGGCGAGCGTGGCGCTGGTGATGGAGCCGCTGGCGCCGCTGGCCGCGTTCCGCCTGAGCATCTCGCCGTTCGCCGACGTCACCGACGTGCGCTGGCGGACCGACCTCCCGCCGGACGTCGACGACGCGACGCGCGTGGCGCTGCTCGCCCCGGACCGTGCGCCGCCGGAGCTGGTGGCGGAACGCGACCCGGACGAGGCGGACGACGGGCCGCCCGGCCCGGACGAGCCGGCCCCCATCGCCGGCGAGCAGCTCCACTACGTGCAGGCGACCCACGACCGGCGCTTCTCCGAGGACCTGCACGACCCGTGGCTCACCGTGCTGCTGCCGCGCCCGGTCGGCGCCGGCGAGCGCTTCGTCCTGGAGATCGCCTACGAGGCGGAGCTGATCGAGCGGCTGCGCGACGCCTCCGGGTACCTGCTGAAGGACACCGGCCTGTGGATCCCGCGCCATCCGGACAACCGGCGGCGGCGCTTCGACTTGACGTTCCGGACCCCCGAGGACCTGCGGATCGCGAGCGGCGGCGCGTTGCTGGACGAACGGGTCGAGGACGACACCCGCATCATGCGCTGGGTCACGAACCGGCCGGTACGGGGCACGATGTCTTTCCACATGGGGCGCTTCGAGGTGGACGAGGTGACGCGCGACGGCCTGCCTCCCATCGCCGTGTACGCCGACCGCAACCATGTCGGCTTCGCGCCCGGCAACCGCGAGAAGACGCTCGAAGACCTGGTCGGCTCGCTGCGGACCTACATCGACTACTTCGGACCCTATCCGTTCGATTCGCTGCTCGTCACCGAGACGCGGAGCAGCGGCGGGCAGGCGTTTCCCGGCCTCGTCCTCCTGACCTTCCAGGTGTTCGGCGCGCTGCACACGGGAGAATCCGAGCTGTTCCGCGCCCACGAGGTCGCCCATCAGTGGTGGGGCGCCGGCGCCGACTGGGAGTCGTACCGCGACCAGTGGATCACGGAAGGCTTCGCCAACTACTCGGCCGCCCTCTACGTGCTGGCCGGACTCGGCGAGGAGGATCAGTTCCGGGACATGCTCGACGCGTGGCGGCTGGACGCCCTCGGCGAGGTCAACGTCGGCCAGGGCTTCGGCAAGCGCTACGGCTTCGTGCCGGCCGTGATCCGCGAGAGCGACGGCAACGAGTCGGGGCCGCTGGTCGCCGGCTTCCGGCTGCGCACCACCGACACGCCGTTCGACTACCGCCTGATCGTCTACGAGAAGGGCGCGTTCGTCCTGCACATGCTCCGCATGCTCCTGATGGACCTCGAGACCGGCGACGACCGGCGTTTCCGCGACCTGATGCGCGGGTTCATGGACGCCCACGTCGGCCGCGTCGCGAGCACGCGCGCGTTCGAGGCGGCGGTCACCGAGGCCTTCGGCGAGCCGATGGACTGGTTCTTCGACCAGTGGGTCTACGGCGTGGACGTGCCCACCTACCGCCCCGACCTGGAGGTCTCGCCGCTGCGCGACGCACGGGAGCCGTTCGTGCTGCACGGCCGCGTGCGGCAGGAGGACGTGCCGCCCGGTTTTCGGATGGCCGTCCCCATCCGCCTGGAGTTCCGCGACCGCGAGCCGATCGTCCACCGCGTCTGGATCGATCGGCCGGAGGTCGAGGTGGAGATCCCGCTTCCCGCCGAGCCGGCCCGCATCGACTTCAACTACCTGCACGGGGTCCTCGCCCGCGTGCGCTAGCAGTCTGCGCCGTAGAACGGCGTAGACTGCTAGTCAGGCCCGGTTGGGCGGCAATCGGAGCCGCAGGCGACGATGGGCGAACCCCGCGTGGCGCCGGGAGCGGTGGGGTACAATGAATTTCCCGCTGCGCCGGCATACGGATCCTGCAACGGGCATCCGCAATGCGTGACAAACGAGAGGTACGCACCTACATCGACGCGCACCGGCGCCGCCGGCAGAGCAACAAGGTTCTGCACGGTCATCCGTCGCCCGTCTTCTGGCTCGATCGGGACGTCTCCGTGCCGGCCGTCATGCAGAACCGGCGGCGCGCGGCGCGCGGCGTCCACAAGCGCATCAACCTGTACGTCGGCACGCCGTACTGCCTGCCGACCAATCCGGGACGCTGCGGATTCTGCCTGTTTCCGACCGAGGTCTACCGCGATCGCCAGCAGCTCGACACCTACCTCGAATACCTGACGCGCGAGGGCGAGATGTTCCGGCCCCACCTCGAGGGCGCCGAGCTGGCGAGCATCTACTTCGGGGGCGGCACCTCCAACCTCTACAGGGCGGACCAGTACTCCACCCTGATGGACATCGTCCGCGGCGTCTTCGACGTGCCGCCGGACATCGAGGTGACGCTGGAGGGCATTCCGCAGACGTTCAGCCACGAGAAGCTGGCCGCCATGCAGGCATGCGGCATCAACCGCATCAGCATGGGCGCGCAGCAGCTCGACGACGAGCTGATCAAGGCGAGCGGGCGCCGGCAGACGGCGGACCAGGTATTCCGGACGCTCGACTCGTGCCGCGCCCTCGGCCTGCCGGTCAGCGTCGACCTGATCTTCGGCTGGCCGAACCAGACGACCACCCACATGCTGCGCGACCTGAAGGCGCTGGTCGACGCCGGCATCACGCACCTGACGCACTACGAGTTGAACGTGGCCGGCCGCACCGACTTCGCGCGCAATCGGCGCGACGCCCTGCCGTCGACCGAGCAGAATCTCGAGATGTACCGGATCGGCCGCGACTATCTCGTCTCGGAGGGCTTCACGCAGGTCACCCCCTACGACTTCGAGCGCCGCGGACCGGCGCCGAGCAGCTACCTGTACGAGGAGCTGTTCCGCCAGCCCTTTCGCGAGGACCACGGGCGGCTCGTCGGCTACGACGCCTGGGGCTGGGGATTCGCCGGCATCTCCTTCTTCTTCGGCACGCCGCAGGACCCCGGCTGGGCCTACATGAACCAGATCCGGGTCGACGACTACTTTCGCGACCTGGACGCCGGCCGTTTCCCGGTACTGCGGGGCTTTCGCTACTCCCCGGCGGACCTGCGCCTGCACCTGCTGTTCCAGGAGCTGCAGAGCCTGGAGGTCGATCGCCGGCGCTACGTGGCGCTGGTCGGCAGGGACGCGGTGGCGGAGCACCGTCCGGTGTGGGACGCGCTGGCCGACCTGGAGTGGGCGACGGTCGACGAGGACCTGATCGCCATCGAGGGGGACGGCGCCTTCTACCTGCCGCTGATCCAGAACGCGCTGGCCCACGACCGGCTGGACGCGATGCGCAAGGAACGGCGGACCACCACGGACGTCGCCGCCATGCCGGCGGCCCGCGCCAGTTGACACCCGGCATCCGCGGGCAAGGGACGCGCGGCGCCCCGCGAGAGACCCGCGGCGCCCGACGACTGCCGCACGTGCGCCGCCGTCAGAGTCAACCGGTCGGTGCGCCGGCCGACTCCACCGCCGCCGCGACCGCCAGCGTCCGCCTGGCCGACGCGATGACGGGCCGCTCGATCAGCTTGCCGTCGACGAGCAGCACCCCGCCCCGGTTGCGGTCGTAGGCCTCGACGATGCGCCGCGCCCAGGCCACCTCCTCCGCCGCCGGCGAGAACGCCGCCTGGATCACCGCGACCTGCGTCGGGTGGATGGCGGACTTGCCGCTGAAGCCGAGCCCCCGGGTGCGGCGGCTCTCGGCGGCCAGCCCGTCGAGGGCGGGGACGTCCATGAACGGCGAGTCGAGGGCGCCGACCCCGGCGACCGCCGCCGCTACCACCACGCGCGAGCGCGCGTAGAGGGCGGCGTCCCAGCCCACCTCGCACCCGACGTCGGCCGCGAAGTCGATGGCGCCGAAGAAGACCGCGGACACGGTGGGCGTCGCGGCAGCGATCGCCTCGGCTGCGGCCACGCCGCGCGCCGTCTCCACCATCACGATGAGGGGCAGGCCGGACAGGGCGCCGAGCGCCCGCGCCACGTTGCGGATCTCCCCCGGACCGTCGCACTTCGGGAGCATCAGCGCGTCGGGGCGGATGCCGGATTGCCGCACCGCCTCCAGGTCGCGCTGCCCGAGATCCGTCTTCGGGTCGTTGATGCGCAGGCTGACCTCGGCGCGCACCGGCTCGCGTCCGGCGAACAGGGCCAGAGCCTTGTCCCGCGCCTCGTCCTTGGCGGCGAACGAGACGCCGTCCTCCAGGTCGATGCAGACCGCGTCGGCCCCGGTGGCCAACGCCTTGGGGTAGCGATCGGGGCGGACCGCGGGAACGAACAGCAGGCTGCGGCGCACGCGGAACGCTGGCTTCTCGGGCATCGCCTCAGACCGGCTGCGGCTCGGCGGACCCGACGGCGAGCCGGGAAGCGAGATCGCGCACCGACGCGGCGCTGTCGAGCGCCCGCAGGAAGTCGAGCGCCGCCGCCGCCGCTTCGGCGGACACCGCGCGCCGGGCGCACGTGGTGAACTTGGCATCCAGCTCGTCCTGCGACGCCGGACGGGCGGGATAGCCGCGCGCCCCGCGGACGAAACGCTCCAGCGTCCGCCCGCCGGCCAGACGCACCCTCACGCGCGCCTCGGTGAGCGGCGGCGACTCGCGGCCGAGGCGCTCGTCGGCCCGCATGGCGACGCGCGGGACGAGCCGCGCCACGGCCGGCGCCTGCATGGCGTCTCGCTCGAAGGTGTCGATGCCGACCCGCCCCGACGCCAGCGCGGCGGCGGCGCAGTAGTGCAGGCTGAACTTGCCCTCGAGTCCGGTCGCCGGCCGGTCGTGGATCAGCACCGTCGGGGTCACCGGATCGACGTCGATCTCCACGGCTTCGACCGCGGCCGGGTCGATGCCGTGCTCCCGCCGCAGGTCGATCAGCGTATCGATGGTCGGATGGGTCGCCGCGCACGACGGGTAGAGCTTGACGGTGATGCCGCCCTCGACGATCTCCCAACGGCGGCCGAGCGGATCGATGGCCTTCTCCGCGTCCCGCCCCGCGCTCCCCATCGCGACCAGGAACCCCTGCGGGCCGTCGATGGCGCGCTCCGACGCGGTGAACGCCTCGCGCGCGAGGAGCGCGGCCAGCACGCCGTTGCGAGCCGCCAGCCCGCCCTGCAGCGGCTTGACCATCGTCCCGAAGTTCTCCTTCAGGCCGCACGCCTCGGATGCCGCGATGGACAGCGCCCGTCCCGTCGTCTCCGCGTCCAGCCCCAGGACGCGGGCGGCGGCGGCGGCGGCGCCGATGGCGCCGATGGTCGAGGTGCAGTGCCAGCCCTGCTCGTAGTGGGCGGGATTCATCACGACGCCGAGCGCGCATTCGACCTCGAAGCCGACGACGTAGGCGTCCAGCAGCTCCCGGCCGGAAGCGCCCGACGCCTCGCCCGCGGCCAGACCCGCCGCGACGAGCGGTGCGCTCGGATGCGCCAGCGACACCCAGCACATGTCGTCGAAGTCGAGCGCGTGGGCGGCGGTGCCGTTGGCCAGCGCGGCCCAGGTCGGGCCGGCGGTCAGGTCGGTCCCGAGCACGCTGCACGCGCCGGGTCCGCCGTCCGCCCGCGCCACCCGCTGCACGATGCGGGCGGCCGGCTCGCCGGCGCCGGCCAGGGCGACGCCGACCGTGTCCTGCACGGCGTCCCGCGCCGCGGCGCGGGCGGCGGCGGGAACGTCGGCCGAAGAGACGAACTCGGCGAATCGGGAGATGGCGGTCATCGCTGCTGCCTCCGACGGGATACGGACACGGACTCGGCTGAATGTCCTGCGGGGCCCAGTCTCATTCGTTGCCGTAGAAGCGGGCGATGCGCGCGAGGCGGTCCGCTATCTCCGCGGCCGGAATCCACCGGCCGCCGATCATCACCCCGGCGGGATCGCGCACGTTGCCGACGTCGTCCAGCGGATTCGCGGCGAGGAGCATCAGGTCGGCCCGCCGTCCCACCGCCACGGTGCCGAACTCGTCCGCCGCCCCGAAGTACTCGGCGGGCCGCCGCGTGCCGATCTCCAGCACCTCGTAGGGGGTCATGCCGACCTCGACATAGAGCGCCATCTCGTGGTGCATCGCGAAGCCGGGCACGCTGAAGATCTGCGGCGAGTCGGTGCCGAGCGCGATGTTGGCGCCGCCGGCGTGCAGCGCGGCAAGGATGCGCCGGCGCAGCGCGGCCACCCGCCGGTTGGTCTCCACGTCGGTGGCCCCCAGCCGCGTGTCGACCGCCTGCCGCCAGCGATCCACCGTCTCCGGCGGCATGTAGCGCACCTCCGGCCGCTCGGGCAGCACGTCCACCGAGCCGCGGTCGTTGTAGAAGGCGGTCTCCCAGAGCACCATGGTCGGGACCACCCACGCGCCGGCGTCGACCGTCGCCTGCACCAGCTCCCGAATCCGGGACTCGTCGACCTGGTCGACCAGCGCCCCGGCCGCGGCCAGCCCCCGCTGGTCGTCCGGACGCGTATCTTCCGGGACCAGGGCCTCGACGTAGTTGTCCAGGTGATCGACGGACACCTGGCCGAGCTCGAGCGCCCGCAGCAGCCCGACGAAGTCCGAGACGTGCCCGCCGAACGGGATGCCGACTTCGGCCGCGGTGGCGGCGAGCGCGTCGAAGACCTCCGGCGCGAGTCCCTCGTGCGTCTTGATCAGGTCGTAGCCGTCCGCCTTGTAGCGGCGCGCGAGCTGCTCCGCCTCCTCCGGCGTGGTCACCCGCGCGCCGCTCATGGACACGCTGGCCAGATAGAGGTGCGGGCCGAGCAGCAGACCGCGCTCGATGGAGGCGCGCAGGTCGAACTGCGACGGATCGCCCTGCATGCCGCGGACGGTCGTCACGCCGTTGGCCAGGTAGAGGAACAGCAGGTTGCGGATGTCCTCGTCGCTCATGCGCGGGTTCGGCAGGTGCCCGTGCATCTCGGTCAGCCCCGGCATCAGGTAGTGCCCGTCCGCCTCGACGACCTCCACGCCCTCGGCCGGCTCCACGCGGCCGGCAGAGTCGATCGACGCGATCCGCCCGCCGTCGATCACCACCGTCTGGTGCTCGATGACCCGCTCGCCGTCCATCGGCAGGACGTTGACGCCGACGAAGGCCAGGTCGCCGTCCACGACGGTGCGCGGCTCGCCGCCGCAGGCGGCCGCTGCGGCGACGGCGAGCGCGGCGGCGCCCAGCACGGCCGCCCTGGCCGCCCTGAATGCGCTGCCCCGCACCCCGGGTCTGTGCCTCGCCCGCGCGCTGCCGCCGGTGCCGCCGTCCCGAGCCTCGCGCCTGCGCGGCGGCCGCGCGGCGCCGCCGGGAGTCATGCCTTCACCTCCGGACGCGCACTGGCGTACTCCGGCACGTGGCCGCGCCGGTAGACCATGAAGGTCCGCTTGTAGGTGATGACGACCGTGCCGTCCTGCTTGAAGCCGCGCGTCTTCACCGTCACGATGCCGACGTTGGGCCTCGACTTCGACTCGCGCTTGTCCAGCACCTCGCTCTCCGAGTAGATGGTGTCTCCCTCGAAGACCGGGGCGGGCAGCCGCACCTCGTCCCACCCGAGGTTGGCCATCACGTTGACGGAGAGATCCATCGTCGACTGCCCGGTGACCAGGGCCAGGGTGAACGTGGAGTCGACGAGCCGCTGGCCGAACTCCGTCTTCTCGGCGTAGGCCGAATCGAAGTGGATCTTGTTGACGTTCTGCGACAGCAGCGTGAACCAGACGTTGTCGGCCGCGAGCACGGTCCGGCCGAGCGGGTGCTTGTAGACGTCGCCGACCTCGAAGTCCTCGTAGACGCGGCCGGTCCAACCTTCCTTCACGGGCATTGCGCTCTCTCCTGAACGGTGGCGCTCACGCGACGGATCCGCGGGCGCCCCGAACGAGAGATTGTAAATCAGCGGCCGTCAGACAATGCCGGCGTCCCGCCACGCGGCGACCGTGTCCGGCGGATAGCCGAGTTCGGCGAGAATCGCCTCGGTGTGCTCCCCGACCTCGGGGATGGCGTCCATGCGGGGCTCGGCGCCGTCCAGGGTCGCCGGCGGCAGGGTCGCCCGGAGCGGACCGGCGCTCGACGGCACGTCGCGCCAGCGATCACGGGCCCGGAGCTGCGGATGCCCGGCGAGCTGCGCGACGGAGTTCATGCGGCCGTTGGCGATCTGCGCCGCGTCGAGGCGGGCCACGATCGCCTCCGCGGTGAGGGTGGCGAAGACGTCGTGGATCGCCGCCTCCAGCGCGTCGCGGTTGGCCACGCGCTTCACGTTGGCGTCGAAGCGCGGGTCGGTGGCCAGCTCGGGCCGTTCGAGCACCTCGGCGCAGAAGCGGACCCACTCGCGCTCGTTCTGCAGCCCGAGGAACACCGTCTCCCCGTCGGCCCCCTCGAACGGGCCGTAGGGCGCGATGGCGGCGTGCCGCGCGCCGCTGCGGGGCGGCGGCTTGCCGCCGTACAGCGTGTAGTAGAGAGGGAATCCCATCCACTCGCCGAGCGCCTCCAGCATCGAGACCTCGATGCTGGCCCCCTCCCCGCTGCGCTCGCGGCGGAAGAGCGCGGTCAGCACCCCCGAGTAGGCGTACATGCCGGCCGCGATGTCGGCCACCGAGATGGAGGACTTCACCACCTGGTCCGGGGTGCCGGTGATCGACACCAGACCCGCCTCGGCCTGCACCAGCAGGTCGTAGGCCTTCTTGTCGCGGTAGGGCCCGCTGGCGCCGTAGCCGGAGACGTTGCAGACGATGAGCCGCGGGCGGCGGGCCCGCAGCGTTCCGGCGTCGAGCCCGAGCCGGTCGGCGGCGCCTGGCGCGAGGTTCTGCACGAAGACGTCGGCCCCGTCGATCAGCCGGCCCACCACCTCGCGCGCCTCGGGACGTTTCAGGTCGAGGGTCAGCGACTCCTTCGAGCGGTTGAGCCAGACGAAGTGGCTCGACAGCCCCTTGACCGTGGCGTCGTAGCCGCGGGCGAAGTCGCCCACCACCGGACGTTCCACCTTGACGACCCGCGCGCCGAGGTCGGCGAGCTGCCGGGTGGCGAACGGCGCCGCCACCGCCTGCTCCAGGGTGACCACCGTCACCCCGTCGAGGGGCCGGCGCGGCCCCGCGGGGTCCGGCGCGGCCGGCGGCGGCGTCATCAGAAGGAGCGCGGCAGGCCGAGCACGTGCTCGGCGATGTAGGAGAGGATGAGGTTCGTCGAGATCGGCGCCACCTGGTAGAGGCGCGTCTCGCGGAACTTCCGCTCGATGTCGTAGTCCTCGGCGAAACCGAATCCGCCGAACGTCTGCAGCGCCACGTTGGCCGCCTCCCACGAGGCGTCGGCCGCGAGCAGCTTGGCCATGTTGGCCTCGGCCCCGCACGGCTGGCCGCCGTCGAACAGCTCGGCCGCGCGCGCCCGCATCAGGTCCGCCGCCTCGACGTTGACGTGGGCGCGGGCGATCGGGAACTGCACGCCCTGGTTCTTGCCGATCGGCCGGTTGAAGACGACCCGCTCGTTGGCGTACTTCACGGCCCGCTCGATGAACCAGCGCCCGTCGCCGACGCATTCGGCGGCGATCAGGATGCGCTCGGCGTTCAACCCGTCGAGCAGGTAGCGGAAGCCGCGCCCCTCCTCGCCGATGCGGTTCTCGGCCGGCACCTCGAGGTTGTCGAAGAACACCTCGGTCGTGGCGTGGTTCATCATCGCGCGCAGCGGCCGAATGGTGACGCCGTTGCCGACCGCGGTGCGCAGGTCCACGAGGAACACCGACAGCCCGTCCGTCTTCTTTGCGACCTCCTCGCGCGGCGTCGTGCGGGCGATCAGCAGCATCAGGTCCGAGTACTCGGCCCGCGAGATCCACACCTTCTGGCCGTTGACGACGTAGAGGTCCCCGTTGCGCACCGCCATGGTCTGGAGCTGCGTGGTGTCGGTGCCGGTGGTCGGCTCGGTCACCCCGAACGCCTGCAGCCGCAGCTCGCCGCTGGCGATCCTCGGCAGGTAGGCGCGCTTCTGCGCCTCGGAGCCGTGCCGCAGCAGCGTGCCCATGATGTACATCTGGGCGTGGCACGCGGCGGAGTTGCCCCCCGAGCGGTTGACCTCTTCCAGGATGATCGCCGCCTCGGTGATCCCCAGCCCCGAGCCGCCGTACTGCTCGGGTATCAGCGCGGCCAGATAGCCTGCCTCGGTCAGCGTCTGGACGAACTCGTCGGGATAGGCTTCCTTCCGGTCGAGGTCCCGCCAGTAGTTGTCGGGAAACCGCCGGCACAGCTCGCCGACCGCGCTTCGCAGGTCCTGGTGCAGCTCGACGTCGGGTACGGCCACGTTCCTCCTTCGTGCTGCGCACATTCTGTCGTTCCGGCCGCGCCGAAGGCAAACATCGTCGCGACGCTCGACGAGGACGACGGATCCCCGAATCGGCCGCCGCTGCCGCTGTGGGGCTCACCCGCGGTCAGGCCGAGGCGCACTCCTGGAGGTACTCCCAGGCCTCGCCGCCCCCTCTGCTACAATCGGCCCGGCATGCTGACACGCATCCACATCGACAATTACAAGTGTCTCACCAACTTCGACCTGCGCCTCGACAATCTGACGCTGCTGGCCGGCGCCAACGGTTGCGGCAAGTCGGCCGTGTTCGAGGTGGTGGGCAAGCTGCGCGACCTCGCCTGCGATTCGCGTGTCGACAGTCTCTTCTTCGCGGACGACCTCACCAGGTGGACTACGAAACGGGAGCAGCGCTTCGAGCTCGAGTTCTCCACGGACCGCGGAAGACTCCTGTACAAACTCGTCATCGAGCATCAGCCTGACGAAAGAGGGGTTGAAGTCAAGAGCGAACGTCTTCTGCATGACGGTCAGCCGGTGTTGTCGTCATGCGACCGGAAGCTGCTGCTCTACCGCGACGACGGCCGCGAAGGACATGCCTATCCCTTCGGCCGATACCGTTCCGCGTTGCCGACGGAATCCGATGAACACCTCTATTCGCGTCTGCACCGCTTTCGCGATCTCCTGTCCAATTTTCAGACGCTCTCTCTGGCGCCAAGCGGGATCGAGAGTGGGTCCGAGGGTGAATCCGACGTGCTGATTGCCGACGGCAAGAACTTCGCCGCCTGGTACCGCGGTCAGATTCTGAACGATCCACGCCAGCTCCAACAGGCGGCCAGTCGTTTGGCGGAGATACTGCCAGGTTTCACCGGACTAAAGCTGTCGGCAAGAATCGGTGACTATCGAGAGCTCCTGGCCACCTTCTCGCCGGGTGATGACAGAATATCCCATTCCTATACGTTTGACCAGCTTTCAGACGGCCAACGAGCTCTTGTAGTCCTGTACTCCCTGGTCTTCGCCACAGTCCCCGACTCCGGGCCGCCGGGTGCGTCCGGCAGCGTGCCGCGCACGCTCTTCCTCGACGAGCCCGACAACTACGTGACGCTACCCGAGCTGCAGCCGTGGCTTGCCGAACTCGAAGATGGTGCCGGAGATACGCTGCCGCAAGTCGTGCTGATATCGCATCATCCAGAGGCCATCGACTTTCTCGCCGACAGCACGGTGTGGTTGGCGCGCGAACCAGAGAGCCACACGCGCATCATCGAGCCCAGGAACGACACCGGGCTGCGAATGTCCGAAATTTACGCCCGGGGATGGACTCCATGAAGCGTGCGCAGGTCATTGTCCTTTGCGAAGACAAACAGCAGTCCGTATTCGTCCGGCGGTTCCTCAAACGCCGAACCAACCACAGGATTCATGTTGTCGCAGCACCGGCGGGTGCGGGATCAGGCGAACAGTTCGTTCGCGAACAGTATCCCCGGGAACTCAGGGCGTTGCGGGCAGCCACTGTCAATGCCGTGCTGGTCGTCATGATCGACGGTGACACGGCTGGTTCCGCCAGACGGATGACGCAGTTGAACGAATCCTGTCGTCTGTCCCGCATCGCGCCGCGGACGGACGCGGATCGGGTCGTCCTGCTGGTTCCGGAACGAAACATCGAGACTTGGCTGGCGTATCTCAACGGTGCCGCAGTGGACGAGACAACCAGCTATCCGAAGCTGCCGGAGCCCAGCCGCTGTCAGGAGCACGTCCGGGTGCTTGCTGATATGTGCGGTGGTGGACAGTTGCGCCAACCCGCCCCCCAGTCCCTTGTCGCCGCGTGCGGCGAGTACGGAAATGTCTTCCGTTGACTTCCCTCATGAAGAGAGGTCGCCGACCATTCGTGCCAACTTGTCCACAGTTGGCCGATCGGCAGCCTGAAACCTGATCATGTCCAGAATCAGGTTGTTGATCGGGTCAATTTCCGTGGGCGGCGGGACGACGCCAGCACCCGCTTCCGCCGGATCCGGAGCGCGGCCGGTCAACATCTGGTACCACGTGATTCCAAGCGCGTAGACATCACTTCGCGCGCCAACATCATGAGGGGAACGTCGTTGTTCGGGAGACATGTAGTACCATGAGCCGAGTTGCATGGATGACCGCGTGATGGTAGCTGCAGACGTGAATTCCTCGCTCATGTCAGACCATTGCACGATGCCGAGGTCGCCAAGAACCCACCGCTCACGGAACCTGAGAATGTTGTGAGGTTTTATGTCCCGGTGAATACAGCCCTTCTCGTGCAGATAGCCAAGGCCGGAGAGGCAGCACGTCACCACGTGCAATGATTGACGTACATCTATCGGGCCCCTTGCCAACCTGGAGTGCAGGGATTCATCGGCACAGTCCATCACCAAAAACGGGTTCGACTTGACCACACCTACATCACGGCACGTAACCACATGACGATGTTTCAACTCCATACCGTTCCTCGACTCCCGAGCGAATCTCTTCCCGACATTTTTCAAGACCTTCGGGTCAAGAAGATCCTGGCGTGGCATCATGATCTTTACAGCACGCCGCTCGTCTACCTGTGACCGTGCGCTCCACACATGCGCCACTGCTCCACGACCGATTTCTTCGATCAGCGTATACCTACCGAGGCGCCCGGCCATATTCGTGCCCTCGGTAAGTACAAGGACTCCCGGGCGCATTTGTGTGAAGGAAGAACTAACGTCTGCTCTTGAAAGAGAACGGCCGTCTCTCAGTACGCGGTACTGCGTCGATGACACACGTGTCAGGAAAGGGTCCGTGTAGTTCTTGGCACGGTACGTGCGGAGCGTGGATGCCTTCCAGCCGGTGGCGCTCACGATGTCGGCCTCGGTCACGACATCTCCAACGCCGTGTCTGGTGAGAAACAGGAAGAATCGTTCCTGTCCGCGATTGACTCTTTCCGCCACTTGAAATTCTCTCATCCGCTGCTTTCCGAAGCGGCCGCCGACCGTCGAATTCTAGCACGACGGGTTGCGAAACCGCCTTGAATAGCGGCCGCTCTATGGAGGCCACTCGCAGGCCGCAAGGCTCAGAATTGTCGATTGCAGCAGAGCATTCAGGTTGGCCCGACGTCCATCCTGCCGCGATTCTGTGCACGCACGTAGACTGCGGGCCCATCGCCGCTCATCGGATCGGAGTCCGGGCCAATCGGCGTCTTTCGGAAGGGTCCGCGCGAGACGGTACGTGGTGCCGGAGGACCATCGAGCCGGCCGCCCGCGCGTAGATCCGCCCTCCGTGCTAGAATCCGGCTTCAGTACGATCATCCTGATGGATTCGGCTCCGCCACTCAGTTCCGCCCGCCCCGCCTTCTCCACGGACGCCGCGAGTCGGGCGGACGGGCGACCCACCGTCGGTAATCGACACGCTCGGCCGTTCCTGAAGTGGGCCGGCGGAAAGCGGCAGCTCCTGCCCGCCCTCCGGAAGTGCTACCCGAAGGACTTCAGCGACTACTACGAACCGTTTCTGGGCAGCGGCGCGGTGTTCTTCGATCTTGCGGGTCAGGGCCGGCTGGACGGCAGCGCGGTTCACTTGACCGACGTCAACGCCGACCTCGTTGGATGCTGGCTGCGCCTGCGGGACCAGCGGAAAGCGGTCATTCAACAACTCCGGGAACTCCAGGCACGTTATGACGCGGACCCGCGCGAACACTACTATCGGATCAGGGACGAGTTCAATTCGTTGCGTGAGGCGCTCATGAACGAAAGCGGGCCGCGGGCCGAGAAGTACACTGCGCGCCTAGCGGCCATGTTCATCTACCTGAACCGCACCGGCTACAATGGTCTTTTTCGGTTAAACTCAAGCGGGTACTTCAACGTGCCGCGCGGCGATTACAGGAGCCCGAAGATATGCGACGAAGACAACCTCTTGCTCGTGGCGTCAACGCTCTCGCGACTCTCCGCGAAGATTGAGCATGCGTCCTTCGAGACCACGGTGAGTGGGGCGCAAGCAGGTGATTTCGTTTATTTCGATCCGCCGTACGCGCCGATGAGCGCGACCGCACGATTCACATCCTATACCGCCGATGGATTCGACAGCGCGGACCAGCGCGCGCTCCAGCAGGTAGTTTTCAATTTGATGAGGAAGGAATGTTACGTAGTGCTGAGCAACTCCAAGACGCCGGAGACTACGGCGTTGTACAAGGATGATTCGGAAGCGAAGAAACTCGGTATCGTCGCCCGCACCATTCCCGCCCGCCGCGCCATCAACTCCAACGCCTCTCGCCGCGGACACGTCGACGAGTACATCATCACCAATGTCTCGAAACGGACGGTGTAGATAGATGTCCGGTGGGCGCGCGGCCATAGCGAGCGGTGCGGATCTCGAACGAGAGGTCGCGATCCTGGCCGAACGGCTCGGGCTTCGCGTCGGCAGCCAGATCAGGGTCGGCCGAAGACTCTGGGGTGCGGAACGCCGTATCGACCTGGTCTTGCGCTACGGCGATTCCGGCCGGAGCCTCGGGATCGAATGCAAGTACCAGGGCGTCGGCGGCTCCGCGGAAGAGAAGATCCCCGCGACGATTCAGGACATCGCGGCGTGGCCTATTCCGGGCATCGTCGTTTTCGCGGGACGGGGATTCTCGGACAACATGTGCGCCTACCTGCATTCCACGGGAAAGGCCGTGGCCCATGAGGACCTGCAAGGATGGCTGACACTCTTCTTCGGTCTTCCGGACGACTGATCCGACCGCGCGCGGGTGATCCGGCGGGGGTGATCCTCGGCTCCGAACGGCTCCTCGCCTCCGGCCTGCTGACCGGCTGGCGCGTCGGCGTCGTCTCGAACCCCGCGTCGGTCGACGGCGCGTTCCACCACATCGTGGACCGCCTCGCCGCCGCGCCCGGCGTGACGCTGGCCGCGCTGTTCGGACCGCAGCACGGCTTCCACGCCGACGTGCAGGACAACATGGTGGAGACCGCCCACGCGCGGCATCCGCGCCTGGGCGTGCCGATCCACTCGCTCTACAGCGACACGCGGGAGCCGACAGCGGAGATGCTCGACGGGCTCGACCTGCTGGTGGTCGACCTGCAGGACGTCGGGACGCGCGTCTACACGTACATCTACACGCTGGCCAACTGCCTGCGTGCGGCGCGGCGGTGCGGATTGCCGGTGGTGGTGTGCGACCGGC
>JAGWAH010000039.1:41291-53073 GCA_021296515.1 Acidobacteriota bacterium
TCATGCCGCTCGACGGCTGGTCGCGCGCCATGTACCACGACGACGCCGGCGCACCCTGGGTCATCCCGTCGCCGAACCTGCCGACCCTGGACAGCGCGCTGGTGTATCCGGGGATGGTGCTGCTGGAAGGGACCCTGCTGTCGGAGGGCCGCGGCACCACGCGGCCGTTCGAGCTGGCGGGCGCCCCCGGCATCGAGCCGGAGGGACTGGCCGGCTCCCTGAACGCGCTCGGCCTGCCCGGGGTCCACTTCCGGCCGGCGACGTTCGAGCCGACCTTTCAGAAGCACGCCGGGCGGCCCTGCGGCGGCTGCCAGATTCATGTGACCGACCGGCGCGCGTTCCGCCCCGTGCTGGCCGGGGTCGCGGTGATTGCGGCGTGCCGGGAAGCGCTCGGAGACCGTTTCGGCTGGCGCGAGCCGCCGTACGAGTACGAGCACGACCGGATGCCGATCGACATCCTGGCCGGCACCGCCAAGCTGCGGCGCGACGTCGAGGCCGGCCGCACCGCAACCGACATCGCCGCGGGCTGGAACGCCGGTGTCGAGGCCTTCGAGACGATCCGGCGGGACTTCCTCCTGTACTGAGCCCGCCGCCCGGCCGGTTCCGCGGCTCGTGCGCGCGTCGCGCGTCCCCGCGCCGGTGATACGATTGTCGGTCCGGTCCATGGCGAAGAACAAGGGGTTGCGCGTCGATCGGGCCGTCCGCATCATCGGGGCGCCGACCCGCGTGTTGGCGGCTTTCTTCGACGCGCGGGCCCTGGCCGCCTGGTGCGGCGTCGTCCGGTCGGTGACCACGCCGCGCCCGCTCGGCGTGTACGCCCTGGAGTGGGGCAACGCGAACGGCCTGACCGGCGGCGTCTTCCACGGCACGGTCATGGAGTACCGTCCCGGCCGCGAGCTGTTCGTGGCCAACGCCTACTGGCTGCCGGCCGGCGGCGAGCCGCTCGGTCCCATGGGCCTGGAGGTCACCTGCAGCATCGACGGGCCGGCCACGCGGGTCCGGGTCCGGCAGAGTGGAACGGACGACGGCACCCGCTGGAAGCGCTACCAGGACGACATGACCTCGGGGTGGAAGATGTCGCTCGACGCCCTGAAGCAGTACATCGAGGACGGCGCCGCGCCGCGGCTGCCCGCGGGGCGACCTCAGGCCCCGCGCCCGGCCCTTGATTGAACCCCGCGCTGCACCGGAGACCGTCGCAACCGCGCCGACCCATGCCCGCTGACCGCATCGTCATCGTCGGCGGCGGGGTCGTCGGCTCCAGCATCGCCTGGCACCTGCGGACCGGCGGCTTCGACGGGGAGGTCGTCGTGGTCGAGCGTGACCCGACGTATCGGCGCGCCTCGTCGTTTCTCGCCATGGGCGGCGTGCGGCAGCAGTTCGGCTCGGCCGCCAACATCCGTCCACTTCTACGAGCGGTTCGACGACACGATGCGGACGCCGGAGCACCGGCCGCGGGCCTGGTTCCGGCAGCGCGGCTACCTGTTCCTGGCCGACGACGCCAACGCGGAGCGGTTCGAGCGGCGCTACGAGCGGCAGCGCGCGCTCGGGGCGCGCGTCGAACGCCTCGACGTCGACGCGATACGCACGCGCGTACCCGACCTGTTCCTCGACGACGTCCGCTTCGGCGTTTTCGGGCCGGACGACGGCTACGCCAATCCGCGCGAGGTGCTGGCCGGCTTCCGGCACGCGGCCGCGGCGGCCGGGGCGACGTACATCACCGGAGAGGTCAGCCGCCTCGAGGTCACGGGCGGCCGCATACGCGGCGTGACGCTCGACGGCGGCGTGACGCTCGACGCCCGCGCGGTGGTGAACGCCGCCGGTCCGTTCGCCGCCAAGCTGGCGGCGCTGGCCGATCTCGATCTGCCGGTGACACCGGTCCGCCAGCACCTGTTCCGCTGCGCCCTGCCGCACCGCTGGCCCTACCGGTTCCCGGTGGTGATCGACCCGGGCGGCGTCCACTGGCGCCATGACGACCCGGTCGCGCCCGGCGATCCGGATCGCATCATCGTCGCCTGCACGAGGCTGGACGAGCCGGCAGGGGAAAACTTCGCCTGCGACGCCGACCGCTGGACCACCGACTTCCGGCCGCCGCTCGTGGCGCGCCTGCCGGCCTTCGAGGCGGCGGAGCTGGTGGAGGGCTGGGCGGGCCTGTACGAGATGACCCCCGATCACAACCCGCTGCTCGGCGAGCACCCGGAGCTGGCCGGCTTCCACCTCGCCAACGGCTTCAGCGGGCACGGGCTGATGATGGCCCCGGCGACGGGCGCGGCGCTGGCCGAGCTGCTCATGACCGGCGCGTCGGCACGTCTGGAAATCGGCGCGTTCGACCCGGGACGCTTCGCGCGCGGCGAGGAGTTCCGGGACGACGCGATGATCTGATCGCGGAACCGCATGCGACTTGACGACTGGTGCGAGCAGGCGCGGCGGGACGCGGCGCTGCGCGGCCTCCCGGACCTCGATCCGTTGCTCGACATGCTGTTCCGCGCCACCCGCGCGCTCCGGGCGGCCGACTGGGCGCGGGAGGCTCCCGCGGACCCGGCCGAAGGCGCAGCCGGACCCGGCGCGGCCGACGACAAACGGCCGAGCGCCCCGCCCGAGGGCAGGCGATGATCCTGCCGCCGGGGACGACCATCGCCGAGACCGGAGCCGCGTTGCGCCGTGGAGCAATCACCGCGACCGCGCTGGTGGAGGAGTGCCTCGCGGCCATCGCCGAGCGCGACGGAGTCCTCAACGCCTTCATCACCGTGCTGGCGGACGACGCGCGGCGGCAGGCGCAGGCGCTGGACGCGGAGCTGACGCGCGGCCTCGACCGCGGCCCCCTGCACGGCATCCCGATCTCGCTGAAGGACATCGTCGACCTGGCGGGCGCTCCGACCACCGCCGCCTCCCGGCTGCGGGACGGACATCGCGCGACGGCGGACGCGCCGGTCACCGCGCGCCTGCGGGCCGCCGGGGCGGTCGTCGTCGGCAAGTGCAACCTGCACGAGTTCGCGTTCGGCACCACCGGCGAGGAGTCGGCCTACGGTCCGACCCGCAATCCCCACGCGCCGGAGCACGTGCCGGGCGGGTCGAGCAGCGGCTCGGCGGTCTCCGTCGCCGCGGACATGGCCCTGGCCTCGATCGGGACCGATACCGGGGGCTCGATTCGCATCCCGGCGTCGTGCTGCGGCGTCGTCGGCCTGAAGCCGACTCACGGCGAGGTGAGCGCCGCAGGGGTCGTGCCCCTGGCGCCGTCCCTCGATCACGTCGGCCCGATCGCGCGTTCCGTCGCTGACGCGGCGGTGCTGTACGGGATCATGCGCGACGGCCCGCACCGCCCCGACGGCGGCGGGCAGGAGGCCGAACCGCCGGTCGCCCGCCGGCCGCGGCTCGGCATCCCTCGCCGCTACTTTCTCGACCTGCTGGAGCCGGCGGTGGAAGGCGCGTTCGCCGACACGGCCGAGCGGCTCGCGCGGACGGGGTGCCGGATCGACGACGTGGACATCCCGCATGCCGCCGACACGGGACCGGTCTACCTGCATACGCAGCTCGCCGAGGCGGCCGAACGGCATCGGGCCGATCTCGACGTCCACCCGGACGCGTACGGCCGCGGGGTGCGGCTGCGGCTCGAGCTGGGCCGCTACGTGCTGGCCGAGGACTACGTGCGGGCCCAGCGGGGACGGCGCGTCCTGACCGCCGAGGTGGACGCGGCGCTCGAGGACCACGCGGCCCTGCTGCTCCCCACGCTGCCGATCGTTCCACCGCGCCTCGGCACCGCGTCGATCGCCGTCGGAGATACGACCGAGACCACCCGGGCGCTGACGCTGCGGCTGACGCAGCTCTTCGACGTCACGGGACACCCGGCGATCTCCATCCCGTGCGGAACGGCCGGCGGCCTGCCGGCGGGGGTGCAGCTCGTGGGGCGCCGCGGGGACACGGAGCGGCTGCTCGCCGTGGCCGCGGCCTGCGAGGCCGCCATCCGCCGACTCAGCTAACCCTTCATTTTCGCCCGCTGCTCGTCGTAGCTGCCGCCCGGAGTCGCCGCGGTCTCCACCGGCAGCCCGGCCTCCGCCCAGCCCTCGTGCACCACCGCGCCGGTGGCCCGGTCGCGCGCCCCGCCGAAGCCCCCGAGCACGTTGCTGACGTCGGTGTAGCCGGCGGCGGCGAGAATCTCGGCCGCACGCTGCGAGCGGCCGCCCATCTGGCAGCCGATCAACAGCTTCGCGTCCGCGGCCTGCGTGGCCTTGAAGACCGCGAGGAAGTCGAGGTTCGGCTGCATCTGGCGGGTGGCCGGGTCGAGGTGCAACAGCGGCACGTTGAGGGCGCCCGCCGGATGCCCGCTGTCGTACTCGGGCGTCGAGCGGACGTCGACGTAGGTGTAGCCCTCGTCGGTCTGCAGGTTGCGGGCGTCCTTGACGCCGACGTGTTTCACGCTCATGACCGCGCATAGTAGCATTGCCGGCTGGTACGGACTTGATCGCACGGCTCTTTCACGAGTGGGAACGCCGTCTGGTCGCGACGACGACCGACCGGGTCGTCCGGCCCTTCGAATGGGGCCTCGACTGGATTCCGCAGGCCGAGCGGGCGGCCGTTGCGCGGACGGGCGACGGCGCCGGAGACGGGGGCTCGCCGGCGGAGACGTTGCGCGGATGGGCTGCGGACGCCACCACCCACAGCGAGCGCTTCTACGCCGCGCCGCGGGGCCGCGACTTCCGCTTCGACGGCCACCACGTGCGCTTTCCCAGCGCGTTCCGGACGCCGCATCCCGACAACGACACGGTCCACGGGCGGTACTTTCCCGCGTCCTTCCATCCCGGCGAGTCCCGGCGCGCCGTCGTCGTGCTCCCCCACTGGAACGCGGACCCGAACAGCCACGTCGCGCTCGCCGGCCTGCTCGCGCGGTTCGGGATCAGCGCGGTCCGCCTGAGCCTGCCGTACCACGACGCCCGCATGCCCCCCGAGCTGCACCGGGCCGACTACATCGTAAGCGCCAACATCGGCCGCACGGTCCAGGTCTGCCGCCAGGCGGTCCTCGACACGCGGCGGGCCGTCGACTGGCTCGAGTCGCGGGGATACGAGCGGATCGGCGTTCTCGGCACCAGCCTGGGATCCTGCCTGGCGATGCTCGCCGCCGCGCACGACAGCCGCATCTCGGCGGCGGCGCTCAACCACATCTCGCCGTACTTCGCCGACGTCGTCTGGGAGGGGTTGTCGACGGCGCACGTGCGGGCCGGACTCGAAGGATCCATCGAGCTGGGGGCGCTGCGCGACGCGTGGCTGCCAATCAGCCCGGCGCCCTTCCTCGACCGCATGCGCGGCACGCGCACGCTGCTTGTCTACGCGCGCTACGACCTCTCGTTCCCGGTCCGGCTGTCCCGCCAACTGGTCGCCGGGTTCCGGCGGCGCGGGCTGGACCCGGAGGTCTTCGTCCTGCCCTGCGGGCATTACAGCACCGGGGTGGCGCCTTTCAACTGGCTGGACGGATTCGTGCTGATCCGTTTCCTGCGGCGGGCGTTCGGGCCGCTCGGCCGCGGATCCCGCAGGAACCCTCAGACGTGCAAGTAGCGCAGCAGGTTCCAGACCGCCTCGTAGAGCAACCCGGCGAGCTCGCGGACGAGCGGCGTCACATCGCCCTCGGTCACGGCATCCGCCACCGTCACGGGCTCGGTGAACAGCAACCAGATCGTGGCCGCGGCCAGTACGGCGGCCAGCAGGCCGGCGATGCCGACCAGGCTCATGCTCCAGCGGGCCAGTGACATGCTCGGGGCGCCTTCAGGAATATAACGAACGAGAACCCGTTGCGGTTTCAACCGTCATCGAAAAAACTCGTCCACGGTCGCCTGCACCGGCTCCCCCAGGCCGAGCGACGCCAGCGACGGCCCGACGTCCGGCGGTCCGACCACCACCACGCGGAGGGCGTCGGGATCGAGGCGGCGTCTCGCCGCTTCCGCCGCGGCGCCGGCGTCGACCGCGGCCACGCGTGAGACGAAGGTCGTGTACTCGTCGTCGGGCAACTCGAACAGCGCGAGCCGCATCGCCGCGTGCATTACCTGCCCGGCCGTCTCGAAGTTCCGCGCGAAACCGCTGGTCAGCCCGGGTCGGGCCGCCGCGAGCTCGTCCCCGGTCACCGGCCGGGCGACGCGGATGTCCCGGATCTCCCGCACCGCCTCGCGGATCGCGTCTCCGGTCACCGCGGCATCGACCGCCGTCTGCAGCACGAACGGCCCGGGTCGCCGGCGGCCGTCGAATCCCGTCCGCACCCCGTAGGTATAGCCCTTGGCCTCGCGGAGATTGAGATTGAGCCGGCTGACGAACTGGCCGCCGAGCACCATGTTCATGACCATGACGGCCGGGTAGTCCGCGGCGCGCCGCACCACGCCGACATGTCCGATCCGCAACTCGGACTGGACCGCTCCGGCGCGCGGCACGAACGTGAGGCGGCCGGCCGCCGAAGACACGGCCGTCGCCCCGACCATGTCGGCGGGCGCCCCGACCGTGTCGGCGGGCGCGGATTCCCGGCCCGCGGCGAGCGCGTCGTGCGGAACGCTGGACACGAGCGACGCCAGCTCCGCCCCCGGCGCGCGCCCCCGGCCGCCCGCCCTGATGAGGGTCCATCGCGCCGGAGCGTAGTGGGCGGCATGGAACGCCCGAACGTCGTCGAGGGTCGTTCGCGCGAGCGACGTCTCGGTACCGGCCGGCGCATGGCCGTAGGGATGCGTTCCATAGACCGACCGCAGGAACGCCCGCTCGGCGACCGCGGCGGCCACGTGACGCCGCTGCGCTATCCGGCTGATCCGCAGCGTCCGGATCCGTTCGACCTCCTGCGGGTCGAAGCGCGGCTCGGTGGCCAGCTCGATCAGCAGCGCCAGGGCGTCCCGGGCGTGGCGCGCGAGCGCGGTGATGGACAGCACGGTGGCGTCGCTCGTCACGTCGGTTCCAAGCCGTCCCCCGATCCGGCCGAGCTCGTCGTGCAGCTCGATTCCCGAGCGCCGCCGCGTGCCGTCGTCCAGCAGGTCCGCCGTGAAGGCGGCGAGTCCCTCGCGCCCCGGCGGATCCGCCGCCGAGCCGGACGGAACGAGCAGCACGAAGCCGACCAGGTCCGTCTCGTGGTGATCGACGCTCCACAGCCGGACGCCGTTCGGCAGGGTCTCGCGCTCGATGGCGGGAAACCGCAACGGCGCCGGCGCGCCCACGGGCGGCAACGCGCTTCTGTCGACCGCCACTACCGCGTCTCCACCGGCGTCGAGCCGGGCAGCGCCCCGTCGGCGCGGCCGGCCGGGACGACGCTGAGGGCGACCCGCGAGCCCGCCCCGAGCTCGGTGGAGACGGCGGCGGCCACGCTCTCGGGCGTCGCCTCCACGTAGCGGTCGAAGTCTGCCCGGGCGTAGGCGGGCGTGCCGGTATAGACGTTGTACGTGTTCAGCAGGTCGGCCCTGCCGCCGAAGCCCCCGACGGACTGGCGCTGCCACGCGTGGTCCGCCTCCGCCAGGTTGCGGGCGCGCTCGAGCTCCGCGGGCGTCGGGCCGTCCGCCGCGAGCCGGTCGATCTCGGCCCGGACGACGGCCTCGATCGCGTCCAGCCCCCGGTCCGGGGCCGCGGTCGCGACCACGCTGAAATGGCCGGAGATCTCGAGCGAGTGCTGGTGCGCCGTCACGTCGGTGGCGAGCCGCCGATCCTGGAGCAGAGCCCGGTGCAGCCGGGAGGCTTTTCCGCCGGCGAGCACCATCGCAGCCAGATCCAGCTCGGCGTCGCGCGGCCCGAAGAGCCGCGGCGTGACCCATCCGAGATACAGCCGGGGCGACCCGACGCGATCCTCCAGCAGCAGCGCCTGGCTCCGATCGCCGGCCGCCGGCGCAGGCGGGGTCACCGGCGGCGGCGCCGGTCCCGCGGGGATCTCCGCGAAGTGCGCGCGGGCGGCCCGGATCGCGTCGCCGGCGGTCACGTCGCCGGCAATCGCCAGCGAGGCGTTGGCCGGGTGGTAGTAGGTCGCGAAGAAGTCCCGTACGTCGTCGAGGGTCGCGGCGCGCACGTCCTCGGGCCAGCCGATGACCGGCCAGTGGTACGGATGGTCCGGCGCATGGTGTGCCGCCG
Organism: Acidobacteriota bacterium; assembly: GCA_021296515.1. Classification (GTDB taxonomy): domain Bacteria; phylum Acidobacteriota; class Vicinamibacteria; order Vicinamibacterales; family UBA8438; genus WTFV01. The sequence continues at coordinate 49,362 of JAGWAH010000039.1, forward strand.
TCAGGGCCATCGACGCGAGGCCGTAGGGCCGGTTCTCGTAGCTCTGCCGCCGCTCGTTCAGGACGACCTCGCGCTGCGTGTCCAGCTTCTCGCGGGTCAGGGCCGGCAGCAGATGCCCCATTCGGTCCGACTCCATCCACAGCGCCCGCTCGAATGCGCCGCGCGGCACCACCTCCCAGTAGTTGGTGCGGTCCGCGCTCGTCGATCCGTTCAGCGTCCCGCCCGCCTCCTGCAGCGGCCGGAAGTACCCGCTGTCGTGGTGCTCGGAGCCCTCGAACATCAGGTGCTCGAACAGATGCGCGAAGCCGGTCCGGCCCGGCCGCTCGTTCTTGGAGCCGACGTGGTACCAGACGTTGACGGCGACTATCGGGCAGTGGCGATCCTCGTGCACGATCACGTCGAGCCCGTTGTCGAGCGTCACCTTCACGTGCGGGATGTCGGCGGGCATTCCGGTCTCGCTATTCCCCGAGGATCTGCACGACCACGCGGCGGTTCCGCGGTCGCGTATCGAGCTCCGCCAGCACGATCTGCTGCCACGTGCCGAGGCACACGCGTCCGTCCGTGAACGGCAGGGTCAGCGACGGCCCGAGCAGCGCGGCGCGCACGTGGCTCGACCCGTTGTCGTCGCCCCAGCGCTCGTGGTGCCGGTACGCGCCGCTTCGGGGGGCCAGGCGTTCGAACATCGCGTCGAGGTCGGACACCGCCCCCGGCTCGAACTCGATGGTCGTGATGCCGGCGGTCGACCCGACGACGGCGACGGTGACGATGCCGGCCGACAGCCCGGAGTCGGCCACCGCCGCGGCCACCATCCCGGTCACGTCGTGCATGTCGCCCTGTCCCGACGTCCTCGCCTCGTGGGCGACGGTGTGCACCATGCCTTCGGCAACCCTCGATCATAGCAGTCTGGAAGCGCCGGCGCCGTCAGGATAAAATCCGGACACGAACAGGACCCCATAATGACCATCCTGCAAAGAAGACCCGACGCGCTCCCCATTGCGCCGGCCCTCTGCCTCGCGGTTCTGCTGATTCCGGCCGGGCGGGCGCAGGAGCCGGCGTTGACCTTCGAACCCCCGGTGGAGTGGATCGCCGTGCAGGTCTCGTCGCCGATGCGCGTGGCCCAGTTCGTCCTGCCGAAGTCCGCGGGCGACGCCGAGGACGCCGAGCTTGCCGTCTTCTACTTCGGCGGCGCCGGCGGGTCCGTCGAGGCGAACCTGGAGCGGTGGACCGGGCAGATGCTGCAGCCGGACGGACGCCGTTCGGCCGACGTCGCCACCACCACCACCTTCATGGCCGGCGACCTGGCGGTGACCACGCTCGACGTGCCCGGCATCTACGCGGCCGAGGTGCGCCCCGGCTCGGGGATGCGCTACCACAAGCCCGAGTTCCGGCTCAAGGCGGCGGTGGTCGAGACACCCGCCGGGCCGTACTTCTTCCGGCTCACCGGCCCGGCGGAGACCGTCGGGGCGTGGGACGAGAGCTTCGTGTCCCTGCTCGAGTCCGTCCGCTTCGAATAGCGGCCCGCCGGCGGCCGACACCCGGGGCGGCCGCCGGCACGTCTTCGCGCACCGATCGGCTTCCCGTTTCGCGTGCTCCCAGTTTGCGCAGGGTCGCCCGCTCGCGGACAATACGGTATGCCTCTTGCCGAGCAGATCAGCGAGGCGCTCGAGCCGTTGTTCCTCACCAGGACGGCGCGGCTCGGCGGGCGCACTCAGTTCTCGTCCCGCTTCGCATCCGGGGGCGCGGCTCCCGGAGCCGGCGGCGGCTCGCCCGGAGCCGCGGGCGACGGCGGGGCGGCGGCGGTGTCCTCCGCCCGCGGGAGCTCTGCCGGGGCCGCAGCCGGCGGCGCGGGGGCCGGGGCTGGAGCCGGGGGCGCGACGGGCGGCGCGGGGGCCGGCGGCACGGGAAGGCTCGCACCCGGCGACGGCGATGAAGACACCCGGTTCAGAATGAAGGCGCCGAGCCCCGCCGTCCACGCCGCGTACTCCAGCAGCAGGCCGAGCAGCGCCAGCAGCACGCCCAGCCCCCGGAAGAGCCCGCCGGCGAGCCCCAGCGCCTCTCCCGCCAGGGTCGGCAGGAGGATCAGCGCAACGCCGGCCCAAACGCTGGCGTAGGCGGCCGAGCTCGAGACGCCCGTCCGGCTCCGGACCACCTCGCCGGCGCCGAGCACGGCGCCGCTGAACCCGACCAGCATGACGAGTCCGGCGGCCATGACGACGAACGGCAGCAGCAGGAGCAGCGGTATCCCCACGATGGAGACCACCGCAATCAGTATCCCGGACACCAGCAAGGGGACCGCCAGCATCTGAGCCAGGACGCCGACCACTCCGGCCTTGAGCGGCTCGGCGCCCGCGCGGCGGGCGATCCCCTCGACCGGCCCCCGGGCCACGAGCACGATGCCGGACGCCAGCAGAGCCAGGAGGAACAGCCGCATGGCCGTCCCGGCGAGCCCGCTCCCCGGCCAGGCGCCGGGCCACCCGAACTGAAACCAGCGGCCGGCATCCCAGCCGCGGACGCCGCCCAGACCGACCTGCGTCACCGCGCCCCGCAGCTCGGCGGACGACGCGCGCCGCAACGACCCGGCGACGACGGTGATGTCGCCACGCACCACCGCTCCCGGACCGAGGCGGAGCGGCCCGGCAATCACCACGACGTCGCCCGCCACCTCCCCGTCGACCGTCAGCGGGCCCAGGATCACCGTCGCGTCGCCCCGGACCCGCTCGTCGCGCTCGATCGTGACCGGCCCACCGACACGGAACACGTCGCGGCGGGTGATCGTCCGGCGCACCGGCACGTCGTCGGCTTCGCGGGCGGGCTCGACGGCGGGGTCCGCTGCCGTTCGCTCGGCGGCGGCGGAAGCTGCGGCCTGCGGCGCGGTGGCTGCGGGTTGCTCCACGATGCCGGCCGTTTCGGCGGCGGCCGACGCCTCGGGCCGCGCCTCCTGCTCCGTCGCCACGGCCTGCTCGCTGGTCGAGGCGGCCTCGGCCGGCGCGGACGGCGACGTCGCGGTCGCAGGCTGGCCGGGCACGGCCGCGTCCGCCGGCACGGCGGCAGGCTCGCCGGCCGCAGCCGCCCCGGCCTGCTCGGGCGCGGCCGGGTCTGCTGCGCCGCCTTCCTCGCCGCCGAACAGCGCCTCCCGAGCCGCGTCCCCGAGATACGTGACCCGCAGCACCAGGTCGGCGTCGTCCCCGAACGCGCGCCGCAGTTCGAGCCCGGACACCGGCACGCCGTCCACGGCGACGACACCGTCGCCGAGCGTGATCACGCGCGCCGCGCCGCCCGGCCCGGTGGACGTCAGGGTCAGACCGTCGGGCCGGAGGTCAACCTCGAAGCGCTCGCGGACGGCGCCGGCCAGCGCCTCCTCCTGCGCGGTCGGCTCCGTCTGGCCGGCGACGGCGCCGGCCGGCGCCATCGAGAACACGAGCAGTCCGATCCAGTACGCGGCGACGGCGGCTCCGATGCGGCGGCGGTTGGCATGACTGACCACTGGTCCCTCCCCTGCTCCGACCTCATCAAGTGTCTACGCAGGCGGGGAGCCGCCGGTTCAGGAAGCCCGGAGGCCGAGGGCATGCTCGGCGATCACCCTGCGGTGCAGCTCGCTCGTGCCTTCGCCCACCTCCAGCGTCTTCGCCTCGAGCAACAGTCGGCCCACCTCGTATTCCGCCGAGAAGCCGTAGCCGCCGTGGATCTGGATGGCGTCGAGGGCGTTGGCGGT
>JAGWAH010000039.1:53111-60624 GCA_021296515.1 Acidobacteriota bacterium
GCGTCCTTCATGCGGCCGAGCCGGTAGACGAGCGCGCGGGCCGACTCCGTCCGGCAGATCATGTCGGCAAGCTTCTGCTGGATCATCTGGAACTCGCCGATGCGCCGCCCGAACGCCTCGCGCTCGGCGGCGTACGGCACGCTCAGGTCGATGGCCCGCTGCGCCTGTCCCACGCAACGCGCGGCCACCGAGAAGCGCCCCATGTCGAGGGCCGCGCCAAGAATGGGGAATCCCCGGCCCACCTCTCCCAGCACGGCGTCGTCCCCCAGGGCAACCCTGTCGAAGTGGATGGTGGCCAGGTTGTCGCGCTTCAGCGTCCGCATCGGCAGATCGCCGATCTCCACGCCCTCGGCGCACGGATCCACCAGGAAGACGGTGACGCCGCGGTGACGCGCGGCGGGATCGACCGTCGCCGCCACCAGCAGCAGGCCGGCGTGCGCGGCGTGCGAGATGAACACCTTCGATCCGCTGAGCGACCAGCCCGCGGCGGTCCGCTCCGCGCGCGTCTGCACCGCGGCCAGGTCGCTCCCGCCGCCCGGCTCGGTCAGGGCTGCCGCCGTGAGCACCGACCCGTCGCAGATGCCCGGCAGCCAGCGGTCGCGCTGGGCGTCGGTCCCGAAGCGAACGATGGACCCGGCGACGAGCGAGTTGGTCACCGAGACGACCGACGCCACGACCCAGTCGACGCGAGCCAGTTCCTCGCAGATCACCCCATACGTCACGACATCGGAGCCGCCCCCGCCGTAGGACTCCGGCAGCAGCGGTGTCAGGTACCCGAGCGGCACCAGCTTGCGGATCAGCTCGGCCGGGTACCGCTCGGCGCGCTCGTGCTCTTCGACGAACGGCAGGACCTCGCGCTCGGCGAACTCCCGCACGGCGGCGCGCACCTGGCGCTGCTCGGGGGTGAGGTCGAAGTCGGCGGCACGGCTCGGCGCGGTCGCGGCGGCGGCAGGAGTAACGGGCATCAGTCCCTCTCGTCGCCGCGGCCCGCTCTCCCGTTGCGCCGGCTCGCCACCCAGCGGAGGGCGGCGGCCAACTCCGTCGCCGCCAGCGCGAGCTGCCGGACGCGTCCGGCCAGCTCCGCCGACGGCGCGCGCGCCGCGGTGAAGTCGTCCTTCGTCGCGTAGACGTAGCGCGGAACGATGTGACAGCGAAAATCGAACATCAGGCTGTTGGCAAGGGCGATGGGCGACATGTAGCTCCGCTCGCCCCCGGCGGCACAGAGAAACCCGACCGGCTTCTCTCCCCAGGCCTGCCCCGTCAGCTCCACGAAGTTCTTGACGGCGGCGTTCAGATCGTAGTTGTAGACCGGCGACGCGATCAGGATCGCCGCCGCCGCCGCGACCTTGTCCGTGACCGGTCCGATGGACGGGTGGTCGTAGCAGGCCTTGCCGTCGCAGATCGGCAGGTCCCACTCGCGCAGGTCGAGCAGCTCGTGGGGCGCACCGAGGGCATCCAGCGCCTTGCCGGCGGCGACGGCCAACGTGTGCGAGCGGCTGGCGGGGTTCAGCGAGCAGGAGACCACGAGCACCGGCGCACCGGCATTGACTTCCAGGGAACTCATCGCGGGAAAGTATAGTGGTCGTATGCAACGGTGCTCGTCGGGCACCCTGCGACCGCCACGGCCCCGGCGACCAGCGCGCCAGCGAGCAAGGCCGCTGCGTTTCTCACGTCTGCGCTCCGCGCTGTCTCAGAACTTCTGGACCGGGTCGGATCAAGCCACGCCGCGCTCGTGGAGGGCCGCGATCGCCGGCGCCGAGTAGCCCAGGCCGGCCAGGATGGCGTCGGTGTGCTCGCCGAGCGCCGGAGCGCGCCCCCGGATGGCGGCCGACGCCGCCGACAGCGTGAACGGCGTGTCCGCCACCGGTGCCTCCACGTCGGATCCGGGCGACGCCACCGACCGCAAGAAGCCGATGGCCTGCACGTGCGCTTCGTCGAGCACCTGCTGCGGCGACAGGACCGGCCCGGCCGGGATGCGCGCCGCAGCGAGCGCGGCCAGCGCTGCTTCCGTCGTCCGCTCCCCGCACCAGACGGCCATCCGCTCGCTGATGACCGCGCCGTGGTCGCCCCGCGACCGATCGTCGGCGAAGCGCGGATCGTCGAGCCAGTGCGGCTCCCCGATGAGCTCGGTCCAGCGCCGAAAAAGCGGCTGGCCGATGCACTGCACCAGCACCCAGCCGTCACGGGTGCGGAAGGCGTCGGACGGCGCCTGCGTCTGGCTGCGGTTGCTGGTGGCGACCCGGTCGGGCCGGATCATCGCCTGCTCCATCAGCATGCCGTTGGCGATGGTCAACGCCGAGGCGAGCAGCGACGCCCGCACCTGCTGGCCCTGCCCGGTGTCGCGCCGCACCAGCAGCGCCGCCAGCGTGCCGACGGTCGCCACCAGCGCGGTCGTGAAGTCGACGTACGGACAGTAGGCCTTGGTCGGCTCGCCGGGGCGGCCGGACAGATACATGATGCCCGACATCGCCTGTCCGATCCCATCGAACCCGAGCCGGTGCGACGACGGCCCGCCGGCCCCGAACGCCGAGACGCTGGTGAGGATCACGTCGGGCTTGACGGCCCTGAGCGCGTCGTAGTCGAGCCCGAGCGCCTTCAGCGCCGCGTCCGGCAGGTTCGCGACCACCACGTCGGTCCGCGCCACCAGCCGCTGGAGCACATGCCGCCCCTCGGGTGTGCGCGGGTTCAGGGTCATCCCCCGCTTGCCGCGGTTCACCTGCAGGTAGTAGGCGCCGTCGCCGGCCTCGGTCACCGGCATGAGGAAGCGGTCTTCCCCGCCGCGCACCTTCTCGACGCGAATCACGTCGGCGCCGAGGTCGGCGAGCAGCGCGGCGCAGAAGGGGCCCGCGATGAAGCGGCCGAAGTCGAGCACGCGAACGCCCTCGAGCGGGTCAGGCATGATTGGAGGGAATCTCCACCGGCCAGATCACCCCGCGTCAGCGGGCACGGCTTCCATGAGCGTACGATGGAACACGGAGAAACTCCCGGAACGGTTTACGGCCGGATCCAAGTGCTCCGAGATCGCCCGGGCCGCCTCCGTCTTTCGCAGCCCGTTCGAGAAATAACCATGTCTCTGCAGGATGCGCTCGAACGCCTCCCACGTATGCGCAATGCCGTCCGGATCCCGATAGCCCGCACGGGTCGGAATGTGTGGCGATACTCGCGGGTAGGCTTGTCGCACGGCCTGCCAGTCGCCGAAGTACCAGGCCTCCAGTTCCTCGATGACGATCCTGTTCGCCAACTGCCAGAGCCCACCCCGCGAGATCGTACGAAGCCCCGAACGCCTCGCGGTGACTTCAAGCTCCTCCTTCAGTTCCTCACAGTCATCGCCGTCACGATCTACCAGCACGAAGATACGCCAGTCGTCGGGCAGCCATCTTGAATAGCCACGAAAACGCGCTTCGAGTTTCCGTTTGAGATCCCGCTTGCCCTGAAACGTATGGGTCTCGTGACTGCAGTCTTCCGGCAGCAGGCGTGGAAGCAGCACCTGAAGGAACGCTTCCATGGACTGTTCTTCGAGCAGAAACACGAGGTGCATCAGCGCGACCGCCCCTGGCGTCGACCGGAGGGCGCACCCTGATTCACCAGCGGATCGCCAATCCCGAACTGCCCCTCCATCCACAGATCGCCGAGCGCTGCACCCTCCTCCACGAACTCCTTGACCCCGAGCACGTCAGATACTCTCTGAACCTGCGTATAGCCTTGGTCGTCCCGCCATAGCACCCATACCTCTCTGGGGCGCATGGTCGCTAGAAAAAAAGGTGAATGCGTGGTGACGATCAACTGCGTGCGCTCACTGGCCGCCCTGCACTCTTCAGCCAGTTCCGGAAGCAACCGCGGATGCAGGAAGTTCTCAGGCTCCTCCACACCGATCAACTGCGGGGGCGCAGGGTCATGAAGAAGCGTCAGGTAGGCCAGCATCTTCAAGGTACCGTCGGAAGCAAACCTCGACAACACCGGCGCGGCGAAAGGTGCATCCTTGATCCGCAGGGCCAAGCTCCCATCGGCCAGGGAAGTCGCTTCGGCGTGGTCGACACGCGGGACCCGCCGACGCAGAACATCGAAGATCTTGTTCAGTCTGTCCGGGTATTGCTCGTGCAGGTATTGGATGACGTTCGCGAGATTGGCACCCGTCGATGAGAGCTGCTCCTCACCTCCTGCTTCCGGATTGCGACGTGCGGCCTCAGCGGACAGATACGAGAGGTGCCAGCTCGAAACGAATTCCCGCAACGCAATGACGCGCGGGTTCTCCGCAAGCATGCCGAGCGTGCTGACCGCGAGCACATCGGGACCGGCAAGCTGCCGCGCCACCCGCCTGTCCGTCTGCTCCGGCGCCTCGCCGGTAATCACCGCGCCTTCGCCACGCCGATACTCCATGAAGTTGAAGGGCCGGCCGGAACTGCGACTCCGTGTCCAGCGCAGGAATTCGTGGCCGACCACGGGGCGACCGTTCTCCTCGTCAAGCTGCAGGTGATACGTGATGAGGGGTGTCTTGGGTCGTTCGCGGTACTTCAACTCCACGACGATCGGCCCCTCGCTGTCGCGGCTGCGCAACTCCCGGAACCGCCCGCGCCGATCCCATGCCTTTCGGATACCGTCCGTGAAACACTCCGACAGGAACGCGAACACGTCGAAGACCGTCGACTTTCCGCTGCCGTTCGGGCCCAGCAAGACCGTCAGGGGCGTCAACTCCTTCAGTGCGACGCTACGAAGCGCTCGGTAATTGCGCACGTTCAGCGCCGTAACTCGGGGAGGCGTCCGGTTGGTCATGGACCGCTCACGTCCCAATTCTGGCGGCGAGGCTCCAACAGCGGCTCGGAACGCGGTTCGTCGATGCCCACTGGCAGGTCGCACACCATCAGGTCTCTCAGAATAGCAGGTGGCCCAATCCAGCTTCCTCTCCGACGGGCAGGAACTTCGGAATGCTGACGGCCGCGGCAGGTCGCTGACGCCGGGCTACTACGGGAGCGGGAGCTGGCGGCTCTCCTGCTCGCGGGCCTGGTCGAAGGCGGGAAGCGGCTCGGCGCTGCGGACCTGCTCGAGCCAGAAGACGCCGTCGTAGGGGATCGAGTTGCCGCGCGTGCCGATGAGGTCGACGTCGCCGTCGCCGTCCATGTCGCGGACGAGGAACTTGTCGAACATGCCGCGGATGCGGCGCGAGACGTCGTGCCGGATCCACGTCCCGGCGGGATCCGCCGGCTGCTCGAACCACGCTAGGCGCCCGGCGCGGTGCGTCGGGGACGGCTCGACCGCGTCGACGTCGCGCGGGGCCTGGCTGTAGGCGCCGGAGAAGGCGTCGAGGCGGCCGTCGTCGTCGATGTCGGCCAGCACGAAACCCACCAGACGGTCGGGCGCGAGGCCGCCGATGGTGTGCTGCCGCCATGCGTCCGCGAAGTCGGCCGGCTGCTCCAGCCAGGACAGGCCGTTGCGTTCGTCCCGGATGGCGATGTCGATGCGCCCGTCGCCGCTCAGGTCGACGAACTCCATGTTGAAGCCGGTGACGACCGCTTCCGGCTCGATGTCGATGCGGTGCTCGACGAACGCGATCTCGTCCGTGGTCACGTTCTCGAACCAGAAGATGCGCTGCTCCATGCGCGAGCCGCCGATGACGTCGAGGTCCCCGTCGCCGTCCAGATCGAAGGGCTGCGAGTTGATGGGGACGATGACGCGGGCCAACTCGTGCTCGACCCAGGCGTCGCCGTCGAGCGGATCGTCCGGAATCGCGAACCACGAGACCGGGTGCTTCTCGGTGGTGCCGCGGGGCGGGTTCTGGCCCCCCTTGTTCGCGGCGACCACCTCCGGCCGGCCGTCGTCGTCGAAGTCGGCGAGGAAGACCCGGATGTAGGAGCCGCGGTCGAGAGTGGCGGCAGGGATCACGCGCTTCCACCGCTCGGCTCGGCCCCTCCCGCCCGGGTTCTCGAAGTAGATCAGGTGCGACAATTCGCACGCCACGACGACGTCCGGATAGCCGTCGCCATTCATGTCGGCGATGGCCACGTCCTCGGCCGCGCCCGCCTCCTCGCCCTCGGCCAGGGTGTAGAGGTCCCACGTGTCCGGATCGTCCGAGCCGTAAGCGATGCGGACGTGCCCGTCCGGCACGCCGTCGTAGGTGGTGTCGGACTCGTGCACGGACACGATGTCCGGATGGCCGTCCCGATCGAGGTCGGCCATCGCCAGCCCGTCGCTCCCGGCGAGGGCGACGCCGCCGACCGCCAGGTCGTCGATGATGTGCTCGCGCCAGGAGACGTACGAACCGTCGGCGGCCTTCGCGCGCGTCGGCGTGTCGGCCACCGCCGGCGGGCCCTCGCCGGACTGCGCCGTAGCGGCCTCGCCGGCGGGACCGGCCGCCCGGCCCGCGCCGACAACCAGCGCCAGTGCGACGACGATCCCCAGGCTCCCCCGCGTCCGCCGCGGCCTGTCGAGTGTTGTCACCGCTCCTGCTCCTCATCCGTGTCGCGCGGCGTCCGGGAATCGAAACGGCGCATCCGCGCACGACGACCTCGTCGTCTCAGCGTCCTCCGGCCGCGCCGGCGTCCAGGTGCGTCCGGGCGCCCGGGCAGTGCGGGCACATCCGTCCGGTCGAGCCGAGCGCGGCCAGCGGCACCGGAACCGTCTGGCCGACCAGGCCGCGGGGGATTCCCCGGCAGGCGGGCGAATGATGGTAGACCGTCTCGTCGCCTACGACCCCGCCGACGACGAACACCGTGGCGGGCGGAATGTGGTAGCGCACCGGGGTGGCGCGCACCGACAGCCGCCGCCGGTCGACCCGCACCCGGAGCTCCTCCGGCGGCTCGTCGAGCGCCGGCCGGTAATAGGTAACCAGGTACTGACCGTTCAGCTCCGCCGCGATGCGCCTGAACCGCTCGGCGATACCCGAGGTGGACGACACCTTGTAGAGCCTGCCGCCGGTGTCGCTCGGACCCTTGTCGAGCATGCGCTCGCGCTCGCGGTTCTCCTGCATCCAGCGGAAGGCGCCCGCCCCCGACGTGATGGTCGCCAAGCCGTTGCTCCGCCCGAAATCCGCGAAGCCGACGCTCCGCAGGCTCGTCAGCGCCACGGCGTGCATGACGACGCCGTAGCTCCACAGTCGATCGACAACGGCCTCGGCGTCCTGGTCGCGTCCGGCGTCCGGCGTGCTCCGCCCCCGCGTGGGGAGACCGGTGCCCCGGATGGACATGTCCTCCATGCCCCGCCCCTCCGTGGTCAGGAGCACTACCGCGGGCCGCATCGACGTCCGCGCGGCCAGCTCGCGGGCGCTCTCGTCCACCGCGGCGACCAGATACGCGCTGGTCTCCGAGAAGCCGGAGAAACGCTCTGCGGCCGCCCTGAGCAACCCCGTATCCGTCGTGTAGTCGACGAGGGTCTGACGCTGGTCGCCGAACGCGATCAGGCTCACGCGGTGCCCGCGCAACGCGTCGACGAAGGACACCAGCGCCTCGCGGATGTGGACGATGTTGTTGCTGGCGACCATGCTGTCGTCGACGAGCAGCGCCACGTCGAAGCCGACCATCGC
>JAGWAH010000039.1:60734-61594 GCA_021296515.1 Acidobacteriota bacterium
AGCTCCTGGGCAAGGGGCGCGACGCCGGCGGGATCGGTCGTGACGACGGCCACGGCCAGCAGTGCGAACAGGAGAGAACGGGCGCTGCGCAGCCGCGCCGGAAGGTGCGCAGGGTACCGGCGATGCAAGGGACGCGGTGGAAGAGCCATGGCGACCTCCTGTCCGGCCGCACCGGCGCGGCCCGGAACCTGCCTGGTGCGTGTTCCGTCCGGACTACGGCGCACTCGGCGCGGGCTTCACGTTGACCGTCACGTTGACCCGCACGAGGTGGACGGTATCGTCGGCCACGGCCTGGAGCACGTAGATGCCCGGCTCGCTGAAGCCGACCCGCGTCACCGCCCGCCCCCCTTCGCCGATCTCCGGCACCTGCGGGTCGAACGATACGTCGCCCGGACCGCGCCACTGGAGCCAGGTGACCGCCAGGCCGGTCCTGGCGGCGTTGCGCGGATCGACCACGGCCTGCGACTTGGGCCCGCGGCGCGGCGTGCGCTCGGCGAGGCGCGGGTTCGGCGGCGGGATGCCGTCGTCGCCGGCGATGACGGCGATCTCGATCGTGTCCGGCAGTGTCACCTCCAGCTCGTCCGCGCCATCCAGGCGAATGAACGGCCGCTGGTTGTCGGCGTAGCCCTGGGCCGAACCCGTGCCGCGGTTCAGCCGGCGCACGCCGGCGTCGATCTCCCAGACCGGCCACAGGTGCCCGTATGCGTAGTCGGTGCGGCCGTTGTGGGTGACGCTCCAGACCAGATCCTGCTCCCGCCCCCAGTCGGCCGGCACGCGGACGGTGAAGACGAACTGCTGCCGGCGGTTGTAGAAGTGGGTCGGCTGGCCCCGGTCGGCCGGCCCCGGCTCGAAGAAGTTGT
>JAGWAH010000040.1 GCA_021296515.1 Acidobacteriota bacterium
ATTTCCTCCAGCAGGGCGAGCACCCGCATCTCTCGCATCGACTCCAAGTGTAACGCGGCTGCAGCCTGGCGCGGGCTTCCCGCCGACGGGCGCGGGGCCGACCAGCAGTCTGCGCCGTTCTACGGCGGCAGACTCCTAGCCCGACAGTCGTCGCCTCCGGCTCCGCTTGCCGCCCAACCGGGCCTGACCAGCAGTCTACGCCGTTTCTACGGCGCAGACTCCTAGCCCAGCGGGACGATTTCCGCCTGCCGCGGACCGGTCACGGCGGCGGCGGCGGCGTCCACGTACACGTTGATCTCGGTCCGAACGCCGAAGTCATCCAGGTAGACGCCGGGTTCGATCGTGAACCCGGTGCCGGGAATGAGCCTCCGCTCATCGTGCGTCTCGTAGTCGTCCATGTGCACGCCGTTGCCGTGGACCTCCTCGCCGAGGCTGTGGCCGGTGCGGTGCATGAAGCGGTCGCCGTAGCCCGCGGCGTCGATCACGTCCCGCGCGGCGCGGTCCACCTCCCAGCCGCTGATCGGTCGACCGGCGTTCACCCGCTCGGTGACGAGGGAGACGGCGGCGTCGCGCGCCTCGCGTGCTGCGCCGAAGATGGCGGCGGCCCGGGGCGGCACCCGGGAGCCGGTGAAGCCGACCCACGTGATGTCGGCGTACACGGCGCCCGGCCGGTCGATCTTGCCCCACAGGTCGAGCAGGACCACCTGTCCGCGTCCGATGGGACGATGTTCCTCCGCGGTGGGCAGATAGTGGGGGTTTCCGCTGCTCTCCTGAGCGGCCACCACGGGCGGGCAGTCGGTGACCAGCCCCGCGTCCGCGAACCACCCGGTCATCACCTGCTGGACCGCGTACTCGGTCAACGAACCCCCGCCGACGCGGTCGGCGATCAGCTCGAACGTGCGGTCCTTGATGCTGTGCAGATGCCGGGATGCAGTGCGATGGCTCGCGAGCGCCGCGTCGTCCCAGACGGCTTCGAAGCGTTGCACGAGGTCGCCGGAGGACACCACCTCGGCGCCCAGCGAACGGATGCACTCGACGGTCCCGGCGTCCACCCGTGAGACGTAGGGAATCGCGCAGTTCGGCGAGTACTCCATCGCGATTCGGCGCATGCCCTGCACCAGGGAGTCCAGACCCGCTTCCAGCTCGTTGCGTCCCGCGTAGATCCGTCGGCTTCCGGGAAGATGCGCCAGACTGTGCCGCTCGATGCCGTGCACGAGGGCGCGCGGCTCGCCGGACGCGGGGACGAGGTAGTACCAGCGTCGCGTCGTCAGCTTGCCGCTACCGCCAAGTCCCGCTACCCGGCGCGCGATGGGGTTGGATCCGTGAAAGTCGTAGAGGAGCCAGCCGTCGAGTCCGTCCTCGCGGAGCGCCCGCTGAATCGCCGACAGGTCGAATGCCATGCGTGCGTACCGTACCGCGACGGCAATCGGGCCGCGACGCGCGACCCGGGATCTACCAGTAGGACGCCGGAATTCGCACCTTGGCTTGCTGCAAGGCCCCGGATCCGGTCAGGCCGGGGTGAGACGTCCGTCTGGCGACCGGAAAAGGACATGGACGGTGGCCCACCAGAGCACTTGCCGGCCGGGGTAAGCCGAAGCCCGGCCGGCACCGCGGATGCACGGGCGCGGCGACGACAGGCTCGGCGCGCGTTCCCGTCTCTGCGCGGCAAGGGGCCGCCGCTCAGGCGCCCTCTGCGGCTCCCGCCGCCCCATCCTCGGCCGCCGCGGACTCCTCCTGCATGCCCTCGACGGGGCGGAGGCAGGTGAACTTCAGCGCGTCCGCGTCCACCAGCTCTTCCTCGCCCTCTTCGGCTTCCTCGGCCGCGGCGGCTTCTTCGCCCTCTTCGACCTCGGGTTGCGGCGGGAACTCGATGTCTTCCAGGAGGGTCGCCTTGACGTCGCCGTTCTGGTGAGAGAACTCGTAGTTGCTGCGGTCCATCGCGGACACCACCGGCACCCGGAGCTCGATGTCGCACACCTCGTCGACCAGGATCGGCAGGCGGCGCCGCGCCTGATCGCCGGTCACCGTGTTGCCGTCCCCGTCGTACCAGAACTCGTCGACCTGGAACCCCGCGATCGCGTTCTGCGAGACGTTCCGGATCCGGATCGACGTGATGTTGAAGCCCCGGTCCTGACCCGTGCCGCGGCGGGCCGTCGGCTGCGTGTAGCCGATCTCGGCCTGCCCGCGCTGCGTCGGCACGAGGGAGATTCCCGCCGCGAGCCGTTCCGCGAGCCGATCCGCCGCGGCCCTGGCCTCGGGGCTTACTTCGACCACCGCCTCTGCCGCCGCCGCCGCGGCGGCCGCCGCCTCCTCCTCTTCCCCGCCGCCGCAGGCGGTCGCCGCCGCCAGCAGGACCATGACACCCCAAAGCAGTGCGCGGTTCACGGATTGCATCGCATGTCCTCCCGAAGATCGTTCGCAGAGATGAGGCGAAAGTATAGCAGTCCCGCGTCGAACGCGGGCATCCCTACATTTCTCCGTTCCAGTCCTCGGGCTCGGCGCTCGCCGACCGGAACACTTCCAGATGCCACTTCCCGCCGCCCCACGGTTCGATCACCTCGGCGGCGACGACGTCGACCAACAGCTCCGAGAACGCGCGTCCCTCCGGGTCGCCTTCCAGGTGATAGGCCGGCTCGTCCCAGGAGAAGGTCGGGTAGAGGATCAGGCTGAGGAAGAGGTCGTAGCCGTCGTCGACCACGATAAGCTGGCCGCAGGGTCTCTTCTGGGTCGAGTGATACACGAGGTACTTTTCCGCGCTGTGCGCCCGGATGTACCGCTTGAGCGCGAACTCCTGGGCGACGACGTCCTCGACCGCCATCTTCTTAACCCAGCACTCGTGACAGTACTTCTCCTCCCCGCGGGGTTCGGAAACCTCCTTGGTGCCGCACAGGGCGCAGGGAGTGCGCGCAGCCGAACGTGGAGCCATGCGGTCGATTCTAGCAGGCTGGCAGGCCCGGCGCGGGCTTCGCGGATTACCATTGATCCATGCCGGCTCGACCGCCGCACCGCGGCCTGCGACATCTGGCGCTGCACGTTCGCGCCTTCGACGCGATGAAGCGCTTCTATACGCAGGTTCTCGGCTTTGCGGTGGAATGGGAGCCGGACGCCGACAACGTCTACCTGACGTCCGGTGCCGACAACTTGGCGCTCCATCGCGGGCCGTCCGACGGCGATCCGGCGGAGCGGGCGGTCGGCGGCGCCCTCGATCATCTCGGTCTCGTGGTGCGCAGCGCGTCCGACGTCGACGCCTGGGCGGACTATCTGGCCGCCCAGGGCATCGCGCTCGACGCTCCCCCCCGGACCCATCGCGACGGTGCGCGGTCGCTGTACGTCTCCGATCCGGACGGGAACCGGGTGCAGATCATTCACCACCCGCCGATAAGCGGCGGTTAGTCGCGCCTCGGAACCCCGTTCGCTGCGTTCTGCGGCACAAGGCTCCTGGACGCGGCGAGCGGGCGGAAGCGGCTCGCCGGCGCCGTCAGCGCCCCCGCGTCAGCGTTCGCCCCATTTCAGCTTTTCCCGCAGCACCGCGAAATAGTCGCGCGACTCGGCGCGCACCAGTCGCAAGGGGGGGGAAGACCGCTCCACAATGACCGCGTCCCCGTCCTCGAGGGCCACGCTGAGCTGGCCGTCGAAGTTGGCGAAGGCGTCGAAGTGCGCTCCGGACAGACGCGGTTGCAGCGTCACCGGTTCCCGGCCCGGGATGACCACCGGCCGGTTGGTGAGCGTATGGGGAGCGATGGGGGTCACCGTGAGGGCATCGACGGTCGGGTGCACGATCGGGCCGCCGGCGGCCAGGTTGTAGCCCGTGGATCCGGTCGGCGTCGCCACGATCACGCCGTCGGCGCGGCAACTCGTGACGAGCCGGTCGCGCAGGGTGATCGACACGTCGATGATGCCCGAATCGGCCGATCTGCCGAGGACGACGTCGTTGAGGACGGTCCTGTCGGCGATGTCCCGCCCGTTGCGCCGGACCCGGGCCCGCACCGTGAGCCGCTCGTCCACGCCGGCCGTTCCGGCGAGCACGGAGTCGAGTGCGTCGTACATCTCGGGGCGGGTGATCTCGGTGAGGAAGCCGAGACTCCCGCAGTTGACGGCGAGGATCAACGTGTCCGGGGCCAGGCTGGCAACCGGGTGGGCGACGCTCAGCAGGGTCCCGTCGCCGCCGAGCACGAGCAGCACGTCCGCGGCCCCCGGCAACTCCGCCCGCGACGCGGTCGGGTGACCGTTCAGGGCGGCGCTGCGCGCGGTCTCGCTCTCGATCACCACCGGCGTGCCGCGGCCGAGAAGCCAGGCCGTGGCGCCCCGCGCGGCGGCGGTTGCATTGGGGGCGTGCGGCCGCGCCACGATGCCGACCGTGGTGCGGGATCCGCGGTTGCCGGTGGGCGGGTGCGCCATCAGGGTGAGGGTGTCTCGCGGCGGCGCAAATGGACGAAGTACTCGCGGTTGCCGGTGACCTCGCGCCGGGGCGCCGGCGTCGTGGACACGCACGCCAATCCTACCGCATCGGCTGCCGCGACCACCTGCCCGATGACGCGGCGGCGGACGGCGCGATCACGTACGATTCCGCCCTTGCCCACCTCGCCCCGCGCCGCTTCGAACTGCGGTTTGACCAGCGCCACCACGTCGCCGTCGTCAGTAACGAGAGCGGGTACGACAGGCAGGACGAGCCGCAGCGAGATGAACGAGACGTCTATCGTCACGAAGTCTACCGGCGGCAGTCCGCCGGGCAGCATTCCCCGCGTCAGGCGGCGGGCGTTGATCCCTTCGAGCGGCACGACGCGGGGATCCGCCCTGAGTCTCCAGTCGAGTTGGCCCCGCCCGACGTCGAGGGCCACGACCCGTTCGGCGCCGCGCCGCAGCATGGCGTCGGTGAAGCCGCCGGTCGAGGCGCCGATGTCCAGGACCGTCCGTCCCCGCACCTCGATGCCGAACCGGTCGAGCGCACGGGCCAGCTTGACGCCGCCTCGCCCGACGTAGGGATGGTCCGGGACGGTCAGCGCAATCCGCGCGTCCAGAGCGACCGCGGTTCCCGCCTTGGTCTGCAGGACGTCGTCCACACGGACCCGTCCGGCCAGAATGAGAGCGCGCGCCCGCGCGCGCGTCGCGGCAAGGCCGCGCGCCACGACGAGGGCGTCCAGCCGGTTCCGATCCGCCATCGGGGCTCTCCGCGGGTGCTCACCTGGTGCGTCCAAGCACCCAGTCGGCGATCTCGAACAGGCGTCCACCGATACCGGCGGCCCCCAGCTCCGCTTTCGCATCGGCGATCGAGCGGGCTGCGAGGCGCCGCGATTCGTTCACCCCGAACAGCGCGGGGTAGGTCGTCTTGCCGGCCTCCGCGTCCTTCCCGGCCGTCTTGCCGATCTGTTGCTGTGCGCCTTCCACGTCGAGGATGTCGTCCACGATCTGGAATGCCAGGCCAAGATGCGCCGCGTAACGGTCGACGGCGTCGGCGGTCGCATCGGTGGAGCCCCCCATGATCGCCCCGGCGACCGCCGCCGCGCGGATGAGCGCGCCGGTCTTGCGCCCGTGCAGCGCCCTTATCCGCGCCTCGTCGAAAGCCCCCGTCGCCCCCGTCGCCGCGAGGTCGATCACCTGTCCGCCCACCATTCCCTCGGCGCCGGCGGCGGCCGCGATGCGCTCCAGCGTGCGCAGCCGGCGGCCGCGGCGGTCGGGCGTCTCCGAAGCGGACCCCCGCGCCAGCACCCGGAACGCTTCGGTCAGCAGCGCGTCGCCGGCCAGAATCGCGATGCCTTCGCCGTAGACGACGTGCGCGGTCGGCTTTCCGCGGCGCAGGGTGTCGTTGTCCATCGCCGGCAGATCGTCGTGCACGAGCGAGTAGGCGTGGATCAACTCGACCGCGCAGGCGGCCGGCAGAGCCTCCCGATCCTCCCAGGGTCGGTCTGCCGCCACGCTGTCGGCAGCGGCCAGCGTAAGAAGAGGCCGCAGGCGCTTGCCGCCCGCGAACACCGTGTAGCGCATCGCGTCCGCGATGAGCGGGGGGCAGGCGGGGGAGGTGGGGAGCAGGCGCTCGAGGGCTGCGTCGACCTCCGCGCGCCGCTCGCGGGCATACTCGTCGAACGCCGCGCGTTGCGCCGCTGCTTCAGAAGGGGACGTCATCGTCGCTCGGCCCATTGTCCGCGCCAGGTTCTCCCGCGCCGCGGTCCGCAATGGGAGCGCCCGCGATAGACGCCGGCGCGGGGCGGGTGTCTCCCTGTTCCGTGAGCAGCTCGATCCGGCGTTCGGCGTCGTCGAGGCGCGTGTGGCAGAAGCGCGACAACGCGATGCCCCGCTCGAAACGCTCGAGCGACTGCTCCAGCGGAAGCTGCCCTTCCTCGAGCGTCTTGACGATGGTCTCGAGCTCGGCGAGCGCGGATTCGAAGTCCTTGATGTTCGGGTCGTCCATTGTCTCGCGCTCCTTCGCCGTGCCGGCGCGACCTTGCGGTCGCGTTGGGAGTTCGCCGGTGCGAAGCGCCTGCGGCGCAGACTCCTATTCCCGAGAGGTGACCTCGCAGCGCAACGCGCCCTCGTGCAGCGTGATGCGCACCGGATCGCCGACCGCGACCTCCGCCGCGCGGCGCACGATGGCCGTCCGATCGTCGTTCCAGCACACTGCGTACCCCCGCGCGAGGACACCGAGCGGGCTGAGCGTGTCGAGCTTCGCAAGGGTCGTCTCGAGTTCCCGCCGGCCGGTCGCGTGACGGTCGCGCACGGTGCGCGCCAGTTGCTCGCGGCCGGCCGCCAGCCGGCGGCGGCGAGCCGCGTGGCCGTCCCGGGCGGCGCGCGCCAGACGTTCGCGCGCGACGGCCAGACGAGTCCGGATGTGGGCCAGCCGGCGGCCGACGTCGAGCGCTTCGAGACGCGTGAGCAGCGCGGCCCGGCGGCGTTCGCGTCGTGCGACGCCGGCCCGCGCGCGCTCGACGAGCCGGCGGGTCAGCTCGTCCGCCCGGCGGCCGTGCAGTGCGAGCCGGGTCGGAAACGAGGCCAGTCCCGGCCGGTGCCGCATTGCGTCCACGTTCGCCCGCCGCCGCTCGAGGGCGGTGCGCGCGGCCGCGACCAGACGCCCGCCGGCCCGTTCGAGGCGCGCCTCCAGCTCGGTCTTGCGGGTCACGACGAGCTCCGCCGCCGCGGACGGCGTCGGCGCGCGCAGGTCGGCGACGAAATCGCTGATCGTGTAGTCGGTCTGATGCCCCACCGCCGAGATCACCGGAACGCCGAGGGAGGCTATGGTCCTGGCCAGCCCTTCGTCGTTGAATTCCCAGAGGTCTTCCAGCGATCCGCCGCCGCGCGCCAGGATGACCACCTCGACGCCGCCGACGCGTGCGAGGCGCACGAGCGCGCCGGTGATCTCCCGGGCGGCCCCGTCGCCCTGCACGCGGGTCGGGCCGATGACGAGATGTGCGTTCGGGAAGCGGCGGCCGAGGACGTTCAGGACGTCGCGCAGCGCGGCCCCGTCCAGTGAGGTGACGATGCCGATCTTGCGCGGCAGCGTCGGCAGCGGGCGCTTGCGCGCTTCGTCGAACAGCCCTTCCCGTTCCAGGCGCTGGCGGAGCTGGTCGAAAGCCAACTGACGGGCGCCGAGGCCGAACGGCTCCAGGTGCTCCGCCACGAGCTGGTACTCGCCCTTCGGCTCGTACACGCTGATCCGCCCCCGTGCGACGACCCGCAGTCCGTCGGCCGGTTCGAATCGCAGATAGCGGAACGCCGACCGGAACATCACGCCGCGAATCTGCGCGGCGCCGCCCTTGAGGGAGAAGTAGAGGTGGCCGGTGTTCCAGCGGCGGCAGTTCGACAGCTCGCCCTCGACCCAGACCGCGGGGTAGGCCGACTCCAACCGCAACCGGATGCGGGCCGTCAGCTCCGCGACGGTGAGCACCTGGCGTCCCGGTCGTGTCCGCGGCGCGGGCGCCGCTTCGCCGAATGGCAGCCTCGTCACGGTTCTGTCCGCCGGTCGAGCGCGTCTACGTCGTCCGCGGAGAGGTCCACGCGCTCGATCGTTCGCGCGCGGCCGGTCTCCGGGTCCGCGGTCACCACGATCGCGTTGATCCGCGGGTTGCGTGTCGCTGTGTCGAACTTCGCCGGCATGCCGTCCAGAAAGCGCTTCAGCACGGGCCGAGGGTCCACGCCGATGATCGAGTCGTGGGGACCGGTCATCCCGACGTCGGTGATGTATGCGGTGCCGTTGGGCAGGATGCGCTCGTCGGCGGTCTGCACGTGGGTGTGCGTGCCGGCCACCGCGGTCACCTCTCCGTCGAGGTGCCAGCCCATCGCCTTCTTTTCCGAGGTCGCCTCGGCGTGGAAATCCACGAACACGATGCGAGCCCCGTGTTCGGCCCGGACCGCGGCGACCTGCTCGCGGACCACGCGGAACGGATTGTCGAGCGGATTCATGAAGATGCGCCCCATCACGTTCACGATGCCGACCGGCACGCCGTCCCTTGTCCGCGCGCCGTAGTGCCCGCGGCCCGGCACGCCGGCGGGATAGTTGCCCGGCCGCAGGAGTCGCGGCTGGCTCTCGATGTACGCGAGCGCCTCCTTCTTGTCCCAGACGTGGTTGCCCGTCGTCATCACTTGGACACCGTGATCGAGCAGCGTCTCCCCGATGTCGCGGGTGATGCCGTTGCCGCCGGCCGCGTTCTCTACGTTGGCGATCACCAGGTCGACGCCGTGGCGGGCCACGAGCCGGGGGAGGGCCAGCCGGGTGATAGTGCGTCCCGGCTTGCCGACGATGTCGCCGACGAAAAGGAGCGTGACCGTTGCGGGCATCCGCTGGAATGATCGCACAGGTGGTTGCCGGCCTGCGAAGCGCCCGGCCGCGACGCGGCAGTCGAGACCGGCCGTGGCCCGGCGGATGTCGACCCGGCGCCGGATCTTCGCGTATCCTAGTGGAATGGACGACGAGACCGAGGTTTCCGAGGCTGCCACGGCGCCGGCGCAGGCTGCGGAAGACGATGGCGAAGCCGCGCGCGAGCCGGCGCCGCCCATCGAAAGCCGTTTTCTGTATGTCGACGTGGCGGCGCAGCGCGCGAAGCAGTTGCGCCGCGGCGCTCTGCCGCGGCTCGAGGAGTTGGCCGGCGATGCGGAGGCGGACACTCCGGTGAAGCTGCGTCACAAGCTCGAGCGCATCGCCATGCGCGAAGTGGACCGCCGCAAGATTCATTACGACGTGCCGGACCCGGCGCCGGCGTCGGGGGAGTGAGTGATCGTGGCTCCAGATCAGTCGATCATCGGCGGGGCCGTGCAGACTCTTATGGGGCTGGCCGTCTCCACTGGATTTCTGCTCGCGCTGTTCATCGGGTTCCTGGTAATCGCGGGCTTCACCAAGTTCCGGAAGACCGGACGCGGATCGCTGGTGGTCCGCAATCTGGCGGATCAGATGGACGGTGCGCGGGTCCGGTACATCCCGCCGGATGCGCCCAGCGGGCCGGCGGACCAGTTGCGCACGCCCGAGCTCCTCGAACAGGCGCGCGGAACGGCCGCCGACACCGGAGCTTCTCAGGCCGGACCTTCCTGAACGCGTTCGTACGCGTGCGCCAGTCGCAGGAGCGTCGCTTCGCCGAAGGCGCGCCCGACCAGTTGCAGGCCGATCGGCAGGCGGGCCGCCGTGAAGCCGGCCGGCACGCTGATCGCCGGCAGGCCGGTCAGGTTGGCGCTGACGGTGAACACGTCTCCCAGGTACATCGCCAGCGGATCCTGCAGGTGCTCGCCGAGCCGGAACGCGGGTGCTGGCGTCGTCGGCATCGCGATGACGTCCACGCCGGGCCCGGCGGTGTCGAACGCGCGATCGTAGTCGCGTCGAATCAGGCTTCGTACGCGCTGGGCCCGGCGGTAGTACGCGTCGTAGTAGCCGGCACTCAGCGCATAGGTCCCGAGCATGATCCGGCGCTTCACTTCCGCCCCGAAGCCGGCGTCGCGCGTCCGGTCGTACATCGCGGCGAGCGGTGAGCCTGCGCCGTCTCCGCCCTCGGCCGCCGCGGCGCGGGCGCCATAGCGGACCCCGTCGTAGCGGGCGAGGTTGGAGCTGGCCTCCGCTGGGGCGACCAGATAGTAGACGGGCACCGCGTGCTCCGCGTGCGGCAGCTCGACGTCGACCACCAAGGCGCCTGCCGCCGCGAGCGCGACGAGGGCCTTGTCGAAGGCCGCCAGCACCTCGCTGTCGATGCCCGCGTCGCCGTACCCCAGCAGCGCGCGCGGCACGCCGACCCGCAGTCCTGCCGCGTCTCCGCTGAGCGCCGCCGTGTAGTCGTCGACGGGCGCGTCCACCGACGTCGCGTCGTGCGGATCGTGCCCCGCCAGCACTCCCAGGACGAGCGCCGTGTCGGCCACCGTCCGCGCCAGGGGACCGATCTGGTCGAGCGATGAGGCGAAGGCCAGCAGTCCGTAGCGGGAGACGCGGCCGTAGGTCGGTTTCAGCCCGGCGATTCCGCAGAACGCCGCCGGCTGGCGGATGGAGCCGCCCGTATCCGATCCGATGGCGACCGGCGCGAGCCCGGCCGCGACCGCGGCGGCGGCGCCGCCGCTCGATCCGCCCGGCGTGCGTTCGGGGTCCCACGGGTTCCGGCTCGGTCCGTAGGCGGAGTGCTCGGTCGACGACCCCATCGCGAACTCGTCGCAGTTGGTCTTGCCGACGACGATCGCGCCCGCTTCCCGCAGGCGGGCGGCCACCGTGGCGTTGTACGGCGGTCGAAAGCCGGCCAGGATTCGCGACGCCGCGGTCGTCGGCTGTCCCCGCGTGCAGATGACGTCCTTGACAGTGATCGGCACGCCCAGCAAGGGCCGGTCGCGCCACTCGTTCCGGTGCCGATCTACCTCCGCGGCCCGCGCCAGCGCCTCGTCCCGGAACACCGCGGTGAACGCGTTCCAGCGCCCGTCGTCCTCCGCGATGCGTTCCAGGTAGTGCCTGCAGACCTCGACCGCCGACCGGTGGCCGGACCGTACGGCGTCGCGAATGGAACTGGCGGTCTCCGCGTCCGCCGGCCGCGCCGCGCCCGCCATCAGCCCAGCACTCGCGGCACGCGGAAAAAGCCGCCCGTCTCCGAGGTGCGATCCGCGACGCCGTCCGGCGCGTTGGCCAGCGTCTGGTCGCGGGCGAGCGACGGCCGCACGGAGTCCGGGCGCCGCGGGCAGTCGGCGCCGCCGGGGTGCCAGGACTCGTCGGCGCCGCTCACGTCGACCCCCTGCAGCCGTTCGGCGTACTCGAGGATGTCGGCGAGCTGCGGAGTGAACAGATCGACTTCTTCGGGGGTGAGATCCAGGTGCGCCAGCGCGGCGATCCGCTCGACGTCGGCGCGGGTGAGACGGTCGGGCATGGACACGACCCTAACACAGCCTGCGAACGGCTCGGGCGCCCGGGCGTGGCGTCGGAGTCGGCGAAACATTCCGCACGGCGCCGGGGCGCGCCTGGCGCCGGCGTGCGATCATGGGCGGGTGTCAGGTTCGCTCTTCGGCCGGCCGCGCGCCGAGGTCGAGGCCGCCCTTCCGGATCGCGAGCCGGTCGCTTGCCCGCTGTGCGGTCGCGAGCCCCGGCCGTTCGCCGTCGACTTCCAGGGATTGCACCTCGCGCGCTGCACCGCCTGCGGTCTGGAGTTCCAGCACCCCCGACCCGTGTTCGAGCAGATCGCCTCCGCCGTCTATACGCCCGAGTACCATCCCGAAGGGCACGAAATCGTCGACGGCGGCCGGGAGCGGACCTTCGCGAGACAGTTGGAGCGGATCGAGCGGTACGTCCACCGCCGCCCCGCCGCCCTGCTCGACGTCGGGTGCGGGGCCGGCGCGTTTCTGGGCTACGCCCGATCCCGCGGCTGGACCGTGGGCGGCACCGACATCAACGTCACGCAAGACGCGCGACGACACGATGCTCGACTGTGGGAGGGACAGTTGCCGGAGATCCGCTTCGCCGGCGCGCGGTTCCACGCTGTTCGCCTCAACCAGGTGCTCGAGCACACCCCGGACCCGTTGCGGGAGCTGCGGCAGGCGCGGCGTCTGGTCGCCGGAGACGGCGTTCTGCTGATCGGCGTGCCGAACCTCGCCGGACTGAGCGTTCGCCTCAAGAGCTGGCAGAGCCGTCTCGGCCTGAAGCGCCGGCGTTGGAAGCACTACGGCGCACTGCACCATCTCTGGTTCTTCACCCCGGCGACGCTGGCGGCGCTGGTCGAGGCGGCCGGGTTCAGGGTGGTGCACTGGGAGACGCCGGCCGAGGATCAGCCGGGGCGGTTCGGATGGGCGAAGGCGCTGGTGCGGGGTCCGCTCCAGGCCGCGAGACTGGGCGGGATTCTCGATCTGTACGCACGGCCGGCAGAACCGACGCGCGACTGAATCAGGACGTTCGGTCTGGCCGGCGGGCACCCTTCGCGCCAACCTCTGGACGTTCGATTCGGCGTGCCGTCAGTGCGAGCCGTAGTCGAGCTCTCCGGCCTCGACCCGCACCGGCAGCCGGTTCTCGCGCGGCGGCAGCGGGCACGTCGTGTGCGGATTGAAGGCGCACGGGGGGTTGTAGGCCCGGTTGAAGTCCACCGTCGTCCTGCCGTCGGCATCCGGGGCGTCGGCGTACAGGAAACGCGCGGCGGGGTAGGTCTCGCTGCCGCTCGTCAGGTCGCGGAAGATGAACCACAGTCGGTCGCCGGAATCGACCGCCGTCATGCGCAACTCCGCGCCGCCCACGGTGAGGGCGACCGAGCCGCTGGTCCGGAACGTCTCGACGTCGCCGAGGATGTTGGGCAGCCGCATCGTGCGCGGCTCGTCGTGCGGGATGTAGCGCCCGTGCACCCGGAAGGCCTCGTCGACCGGGTACCAGCGCAGGCCGGCGAAGCTGCGCCGGACGTCGCTCTCCCGATCCCGCAGCCGGATGGCGAGCCGGTCGCCGCTGTAGTGGCCGAACAGCGACAGCGGACCGAGGGCGATGGTCGGCCGCTCGCGTCCTTCGTAGGGCCAGAGCTGCGCCGCTTCGACGTCCCGGCCATCGATCGAGAGCGTCTCTCCCCGCGGCGCCCGCACCGTGATCGTCCCGTCCCGCAGGGTGAACACGCCGGCCTCGGCGGGTCCGGTCCGCAGCAGGATGTCGTTGAGCGGCGACGACCCGAAGCTGTTGTCCCCCTCGTTGAGGAAGAACAGGCCGGCCACCGTCAGCCAGCCGTCGTCCGCCTTCAGTCGCTGTTCGCGGTCGACGCGCCAGGCCTCGATCTCCGCCGCGTAGTCCTGTGCGGCCGGCATCCCCGACGCCATCAGCACCGCGAGCGCGTAGAGCACCGCTCGCCTCCACCGCAGGATTCCGTGTTGCACGGGCCACATCCTTTCACGCGCCGTCTCCGGCATCCTAGCCCGACAATCGTCGCCCCCGGCTCCGATTGCCGCCCAACCGGGCCTGACTAGGAGTCTAACGCCGTTCTACGGCGCAGACTCCTAGCCCGACAATCGTCGCCTCCGGCTCCGATTGCCGCCCAACCGGGCCTGACTAGCGGCGCAGACTCCTAGCACGCACACGCGCTACTATTGATGGTTCGTCTGGCGCGCGGGGGCGCAGCGCCGTGCATCGTCCGGCGTCGTTCGTGACGCCCGGCTTGCTGCGGCGCCGGCGACCCGTGCGCCGGCCTGGACGAGCCGACGCGTCTAGAGAGGGTACGGCAGCTACAGCAAGAGTCCCATCCATGAGCACCAACTCCTTCGGAACCCGTCAGTCCCTGCCGGCCGGCGACGGCACGACCGTCGACGTCTACAACCTGCGCGCGCTCGAGGCGTCGGGCTATCCCGGCGTCGGGCGCCTGCCGTACTCGCTGAAGATCCTGCTGGAGAACATGCTCCGCCGCGAGGACGGCCGGGCGGTGAAGGCGGACGATATCGAGGCACTGGCCCGCTGGGAGCCGGGCGTCGACAAGGAGATCGCGTTCATGCCGGCCCGCGTCCTGCTGCAGGACTTCACCGGCGTGCCCGCGGTGGTGGATCTCGCCGCGATGCGCGAGGGCATCGCGCGGCTCGGCGGTGATCCCGGCCTCGTCAACCCGCTGCAGCCGGCCGAGCTGGTCATCGATCATTCGGTGCAGGTCGATCACTTCGGGACCGCGAACGCGTTCGAGCTGAACGCGCAGCTCGAGTTCTCGCGCAACCGCGAGCGCTACTCGTTCCTCAAGTGGGGGCAGGACGCGTTCCGCAACTTCAAGGTGGTGCCGCCCGACACCGGCATCGTCCACCAGGTCAACATCGAGTACCTGGCCCGGGTGGTGTGCCGCGACGCGTCGAACGGGAGCGTGCTGGCCTATCCGGACACCCTGGTCGGCACCGATTCGCACACTACGATGGTCAACGGCCTGGGCGTCGTCGGCTGGGGCGTGGGCGGCATAGAGGCCGAGGCGGCGATGCTGGGGCAGCCGATCTCGATGCTGATCCCCGACGTGATCGGCTTCCGGCTGGCGGGCGAGTTGCCGGAGGGAACCACCGCGACCGACCTCGTGCTGACCATCACCGAGCGGCTGCGCCAGTTCGGCGTGGTGGGGAAGTTCGTCGAGTTCTTCGGACCGGGGCTCGGGTCGCTGACGCTTGCGGACCGGGCGACGCTCGGAAACATGTCGCCGGAGTACGGCTCGACCGTGGCTATCTGCCCGATCGACCGGATGACCCTCGACTACCTCGCGCTCACGGGACGCGAGCGCGGGCAGGTGGATCTGGTGGAGGCCTACGCCAAGACGCAGGGCCTGTTCGCCTCCGAGGGCGACGACCCGCTGTACACCGACGTCGTGGAGCTCGACCTGGCGACGGTCGAGCCGAGCATCGCGGGGCCGAAGCGCCCGCAGGATCGAGTGCCCCTGCAGCGGGCGAAGTCGGCCTTCGTCTCCGTGCTCGGGGACTTGGCGGGCGGCCGCGAGCGGGCGGCCGCGGGCGGCGGGGCGGCAGGCGAGTCGGCCGGCGGCGACGGCGAGACGCCGCTGGAGGACGGCGCGGTGGTCATCGCCGCCATCACGAGCTGCACGAACACCTCGAATCCGAGCGTCATGATTGCCGCGGGGCTGCTCGCGCAGAAGGCGGCGGCGCGCGGCCTGCGACCGAAGCCGTGGGTCAAGACCAGTCTCGCGCCCGGTTCGCTGGTCGTCACCGAGTACCTGCGCGCGGCCGGCTTGCTGGAGCCGCTGGAGAACCTCGGCTTCGGCCTGGTGGGTTACGGATGCACCACCTGCATCGGCAACAGCGGTCCGTTGCCCGAGCCGGTCGCCGCGGCGATCAGGGAGCGCGACCTCGTGGTGACGTCGGTGCTGAGCGGCAATCGCAACTTCGAGGGCCGGGTGCAGCCGCTGGTCCGCGCCAACTACCTGGCGTCCCCGCCGCTCGTGGTCGCCTACGCGCTGGCCGGCCGGATGACGACCGACCTGACGACGGAGCCGCTCGGGCGGGATGCGGACGGCAGCGACGTGCACCTGGCGGACGTCTGGCCGTCGGCGGCGGAGGTGCAGCAGGCGATGGCGGCGGCGGTCCGGACCGAGCAGTTCACCGACAAGTACGGCCAGGTCTTCGACGGCGACGACCGCTGGCGGGGGCTGCCGGCGCCCACCGGAGACCGGTTCCGCTGGACCGACGACTCGACCTACGTCCGCCACCCGCCGTTCTTCGAGACGCTTACCCCGACGCCGGCGGCACCGTCCGATATTTCGGGGGCGCGCGTGCTCGCCCTGCTCGGCGACAGCGTCACCACCGACCACATCTCGCCGGCCGGAGCCATCCCGGCCGACGGTCCGGCCGGGCGGTACCTCATCGCCAACGGCGTCGAGCCCAAGGACTTCAACTCGTTCGGCAGCCGCCGCGGGAACCACGAAGTCATGATGCGGGGCACGTTCGGCAACATCCGGCTGCGCAACCGCCTCGCCCCCGGCACCGAGGGCGGCTGGACGCGGCACCAGCCGGACGGCGAGCAGATGGCGATCTACGACGCGGCGATGCGCTACAAGGACGAAGGGACGCCGCTCGTCGTGCTGGCGGGGGCCGAGTACGGTTCCGGCTCCTCCCGCGATTGGGCCGCCAAGGGAACCATGCTGCTCGGTGTGCGGGCGGTCATGGCTGCGAGCTTCGAGCGCATCCACCGCAGCAACCTGGTCTTCATGGGGGTGCTGCCGCTCGTCTTCAAGGACGGCGACGACGCCGGCAGTCTCGGATTGACGGGAGAGGAGTCGTTCGACCTGACCGGCATCGCCGAGGGGCTGGCCCCGCGCAGCGACGTGCAGGTGCGGGCGACCCGTTCCGACGGGACGGTCGTGGAGTTCGCGGTGACGGCGCGCATCGACACCCCGGACGAGCTCGACTACTACCACCACGGCGGCATCCTGCCCTACGTCCTGCGGCAGCTCGCCGCCGCGTAGGCGTTTGCCGGACGGGAATACGATGACGACTACAGCGACTGCCGAGCCCGCTCCGTCTGCACCGGCGCAGATCGAGTGGAACCTGGCGGAGATCTACGACAGCCTGGATGCCTGGCGGACGGACAAGGCGCGCCTGGAGAAGCAGGTGGGGGGGCTCTCGCGCTTCAAGGGCCGACTCGGTGAGAGCGCAGCCGTGCTCTCGGAGGCGCTCGACGCGATCAGCACCACGGAGAAGGATCTCGTCCGGCTCTACGTGTTCGCGTTCCTCGAGGCCGATGAGGACCGGCGCGTCTCGGAGGCGCAGGAACGGCGCGGCGCGGCGACGCTGCTGCTGGCGGCGTTCGAAGAGGCGACCAGCTTCGTGTCGCCGGAGCTGCTGCGCGTCGGCTCGGCGACCATCGAGGGCTACCTCGACGGGGAGCCGCGGCTGGCCCGGCATGCCTTCAACGTGCGCAACATTCTGCGCAAGGAGCCGCACACGCTGTCGGACGAGGCCGAGGCGATCATCGCCGGCACCAGCGCGATGCGCCAGGGGCCGGAGCGGGTGTTCGCGATGCTCACCAGCTCGGACATGCCGTTTCCGACCGTCACGCTCTCGACCGGCGAGGAGGTGCGACTCGACCAGGCGGCCTACGGCAAGCATCGTGCGTCCCGCGTGCGGGCCGACCGGAAGCTGGTGTTCGACGCGTTCTGGAAGACGTGGAAGGGCTACGCCGCCACGCTGGGGCAGACGCTGGACACGCACGTCAAGGCGCACGTGTTCGAGGCCCGCTCGCGGCGCTACGCCAGCGCCCTCGACGCGGCGCTGGCCGGACCGAACATCCCGGAGATCGTCTACCGGACGCTGGTCGCCTCCGCGAACCGCCATCTGCCGTCGCTCCACCGCTACTTCCGGCTCCGGCAGCGGATGCTCGGCCTCGACGAGCTGCGCTACTACGACATCTATCCCTCGCTCGTCGCGTCGGAGCGGTCGTTCCAGCTCGACGAGGCCAAGTCGATTGCCGTCGCCGCCGCCGAGCCGCTCGGCGACGAGTACGTCGCTCTGCTGCGCGAGGCGCTCGCGGGCGACTGGATGCATGTCTACCCGCAGGAGGGCAAGGCGCCCGGCGCGTACATGTACGGCGCCGTCTATGACGGGCATCCCTACCTGCTGCTCAACTACAACGGCGAGTACGACGACGTCACCACCCTGGTGCACGAGTGGGGCCACGCCATGCACACGGTGCTGGCCAAGCAGCAGAACCGCTACGAGACGGCCGGCTACGCGACGTTCACGGCCGAGGTCGCGTCCATCACCAACGAGATCCTGCTGCAGGAGCACCTCCTCTCGCAGGACCTGTCGTCCCGCGAGCGCCTCTTCTATCTGGGAACGGCTCTCGAGGCGATTCGGGCCACGTTCTTCCGCCAAGTCATGTTCGCGGAGTTCGAGCTCGGGATGCACGAGCTGGCCGAGCAGGGGGAGGCGCTGTCGGGCGAGAAGCTGACCGACCGCTACGAGAAGCTCGTGCGCCGCTACCACGGCTCGGACGAGG
>JAGWAH010000041.1 GCA_021296515.1 Acidobacteriota bacterium
CGCCGTCCGGGTCGAGACGGCGGCCGCTTCGCCTTCGGCCGTCTCTGCCGCCAGCGTCAGCTCGCCGTGCGCCCGCGACAACGCCACGAAGCGGACGACCTCCAATGCCAGGATCGCGACGATCGCGAGCCCGAGGGCCGCCACAACGAGATGGACCGCGCGTTCGTTGTAGAACGGTCGCGTCGCCAGATTCACCCTCGGCACCTCATGCGGACGCCCGCCGCGGCGGACGCACCCGGAGGAGCAGTCCCAGGGGCGCCGCCAGGCCGTCGAGCGCGGCGGCATCGAGCCCGTCCCGGTCCGGCAGCAGGCGCGCGAGCCGGTTCGTAATCGGCTCGACCGCAATCGCGAGCCGGCCCTCGATGACCCGCCGGATGGCCTCGAAACCGTGCGGCGCCCGGCCGTTCCCGGCGATCAGCGCGTGGGAGAGCCCACCGCCCCCGAGTCGGTCCTCGTAGTACATCGCCGTCTGGTGCACGAGGTCGCCCGGCGGCTGCCCGTCCGCAACGGTCCGGAACAGGAGCGGATGCCGGTCGCGCACCACGACGAGCGTGCTGGCGCCTCCACCGACGTGCACGAGCAGCCAGTCCACAGTCGGGTCGGTCGCGCCGCAGGCGACCGCCGCCTCGATCAGGCTGAAGCTCAGCAGGTCCACCAGCCCGGCGTGCATTCCCGCCGCCGCGCAGACCCGCTCGTACTCCTCGACCACCGCACGGTGCGCCAGAACCGCGACGAATTCCTGCTCGCCCCCGGCGGTCGTCCGGCCCGGCATCCAGTCTACCTGCGCCTCGTCCACGTCGAACGGCACG
Organism: Acidobacteriota bacterium; assembly: GCA_021296515.1. GTDB lineage: Bacteria > Acidobacteriota > Vicinamibacteria > Vicinamibacterales > UBA8438 > WTFV01. The sequence continues at coordinate 810 of JAGWAH010000041.1, forward strand.
GTCCTGCGTGCCTGCCAGCGCAGCATGGGGTCGAGATCCGCGGCCCGGGCCGGCACGCTGGCGAACCGCACCATCGAGACCTTGGCCGCGGCATCCGGCAGCAGGAGGCCGATCCGACGCGGGCGGCGCGGAAGCCGCTCCAGCACGCCTTCCAGTGCTTCGACGACCGCAGCCGGGTCGGCGAGGTTCGTACCCTGGACGGCGGGCGTCACGGCTCCCTCGGGCAGGGGCAACCGCGCGTGCCCCCGCACCAGCGGCCCCTTCCGGCCCGATTCCACGTGCACCGCCGCCACCTGCTCCGGAGCGATCGAGACGGCGACCGCCGGACCGGGGGTCGTGAACAGTGACCGCAGGAGGTTGCTACGCAACGAAGGTGACCTTGTTGATTTCGTGCAGGGTGGTCCTCCCCTCCAATACCTGCTCGACCGCCGATTCGCGCAGGAAACGCATGCCGGCGTCGCGCGCCGCCTGCTTGATCTCGGACGTGGGGCGCCGCCCCAGGATCAGCTCCCGGATGTGGTCGCTCAGGTCGAGGAGCTCGCATATCGCGGTACGGCCCCGGTAGCCGGTCCCGCCGCACTCGATGCAGCCACCACCTTCGTAGAAGGTGTGCACCGCCGCGATGGCCGGATCGATCTTCGCTTCGCGGAGCTCTTCCTCCGGGATCGTCACCGGATGCCGGCAGTCCCGGCAGATCGTCCGCACCAGGCGCTGCGCCAGCACGCAGTTGAGGGCCGATACGAACTGGTACGCCTCGACACCCATGTTCAGGAACCGTCCGAGCACGTCGATGACGTTGTTCGCGTGCACCGTGGTGAACACCAGGTGGCCCGTGAGTGCGGACTGAATCGCGATCTGCGCGGTCTCCGGGTCGCGGATCTCCCCTACCATGATCTTGTCGGGATCGTGGCGGAGGATCGAGCGCAGGCCGCGGGCGAACGTCAGCCCCTTGCGCTCGTTGATCGGGATCTGGGTGATCCCCTTGAGCTGATACTCGACCGGGTCCTCGATGGTGACGATCTTGTCCTCCAACGAGGTGATCTCCGCCAGCGCGCCGTACAGCGTCGTGGTCTTCCCGCTGCCGGTCGGACCGGTCACGAGCACCATGCCGTACGGCTCCGCGATGGCGCGGCGGAAACGCCGCAGCTCGTCCGCGGGAAAGCCCAGGATGTCGAGCCGCAGCTCCCGGAACTGCTCGCTGATGGATTCTTTGTCGAGAATCCGTATGACCGCGTCCTCGCCGTGGATGCTCGGCATGATCGACACCCGGAAGTCGATGGTCTTGCCGGGCATTCGCAGCTTGAAACGCCCGTCCTGCGGCACCCGCTTCTCGGCGATGTCGAGCTCCGCCATCACCTTGATGCGCGACAGCACGGCGCTGTGGAACTGCTTGTCGATCGGCCGCATGGCCGCCTGCAGCACCCCGTCGATGCGGTACTTGACGTGCAGCGCGTCGTCCTGGGTCTCGACGTGGATGTCGCTGGCGCGCCGCTGGATGGCCGTGTAGATCATCGAGTCGACCAGCTTGATCACCGGACTGATGTCGCTGGTCAGGCGTTCGACGGTGAGGCTCTCGTCGCCCGCCTCCTCCTCGCGCAGGATCTGCAACTGGAAGCTCTCGGTGGCCTCGTCGAGCACGCGCTGCGAGCTCTCGCTGCGGGTGAGAATCGACTCGATGGCGGACGCCGTTCCCACCGTCACGGTCACCGGGGCGCCCAGCAGGAGCGCAAGCTCGTCGATCAGCGGCAGGTCGGTCGGATCCGACACGATGATCTCCAGCGCCTCGCCCGTGCGGCGCCGGGGCACGAAGCGGTAGCGCAGCATCATGTCGGCGGGGATCGACCGCAGCAGATCCTGATCGACGTAGTACCGCTCCATGTCGACGTACTCGAGGCGGTACCGCTCGGCGAGAGATCGCGCGCGCGCGATCTCGGAGGCGGCGTCGGGCGCCAGGGGCTTGCCGGGCGTGGAGGCGTCAGCGGCTTCGTCGAGCATCGTGTCCCCGGGTGGGGCTGCCGGCATGCGCTCGTCGGTCATCAAACGATGGCGCCGAGCTGCAGCAGCGGCCAGTACAACGCCAGCAACAGTCCGGCGATCACGATACCCATGATCACCAGCAGCAACGGCTCGATGAGCGTCATGAACCGACCGAGCGTCGTCTCGATCTCTTCGTCGAAGAAATCGGCCACCGCGTTCAGCATGTCCTGCAGCGCCCCCGTGGACTCTCCCACCTCTACCATCTTGACCGCCACCGGGGGAAAGATCCCGCGCGCGTCCAACGAGGTCGAGAGCGCAACGCCCTCGCGCACCTCGGCGGCGATGGCGTCCAAGTTGCGGGAGACGTGGCGGTTGCCGACCGAGCGCGCCGTGACGTCGAGCGCGTTGACGAGCGGAATGCCCCCGCCGAGCAGCGTGGCCAGCGTTCTCGCGAGCTGTGAGGTGGCGAACCGGGTGGCGACGTCGCCGACAAACGGCAGCCTGAGCAGCAACCGGTCGAGCTGCGCGCCGCGTCCGGGCTGCCGGCTCCAGGTCCATACCGCGCCGCCGAGCGCCGCGGCCGCGAGCGCCATGAGCCAGAAGAACTCGGTGACGAAGCCCGAGACGCCGGTCAGCACGCGTGTGGCAACCGGCAGGCTCGCACCCATCGAGTCGTAGAAGCTGGTGAACTCCGGCACGACGCGGACGACGATGATGGCCACGACGATGCCGGACAACGCCAACAGGACGGCCGGGTAGATGAGGGCCGAGAGAGTCCGGCGGCGCACGCCGCTGATGACCTTCGCATAGCTCACGTAGCGCCGGAGCGTCTCTTCGAGGTTGCCGCTCTTCTCGCCCGCCAGGATCGACGCGGTATAGACGCCGGGAAAGAGACCACGATGGCTGCCGAACGCGTCGGACAACGAGGATCCGCCCCGCACCCGCTCGTGAACGTCGTCCAGGACGGTCTTCAGGACCGGCTGATCCGTCCGCTGCCGCAGAATGTCGAGCGACTGCAGCAACGGCATGCCCGCCCTGAGCAGAGCAGCCAGCTCCTGGTTGAAGACCGTGAACTCCCGCACGCCGGGCCGTCGCTTCACACACCCGAGCGACGCGCCCGCCCACGCGAATCCGCCCCGTCGCCGAAGCGACAGCAGATACAGGCCTTCCTTCTCGAGGTCCCGCCGGAGGAGAGCTTCGCTGTCCGCGATGCAGACCCGTTCCTCGATCTCGCCGGTCTCGGTTCCGAGGCGGCAGCGAAACTCCATCGGCGCATCGATCAGTCGCCGCCGCCCCGGCCCCGTTGTGACAGCAGGACCTCCAGAACGCGGCGCACGAACCTGTGGGTCTGCGGATAGGGCGGGATTCCCCCGTGCCGGCGGACGACGACCTCGCCGGCGTTGTACGCGGCCAGCGCACTCAGCTCGTACAGTGGGCCGAACTCGTCGAGCAACGCCCGGAGGTGCTGCGTTCCCGCGTCGATGTTGGCTGCCGGATCCAGCGGATCGGAGACCCCGTACCGCCGCGCGGTGCGCGGCATCAACTGCATCAGGCCCATCGCACCGACGGAGGAAACCGCGTCGGCGCGATAGCCGGACTCCACTTCGATCAACGCGTGCACGAGACCCGGGTCGACGCCGTGGCGGGCCGCGGCCTGCTCCACCAGACGGTCATACGGCCGTTCCGGCGTTGCGGACCGCTCCGCCGGGGAAGCCTCGTCCCAGGAGCCGCCGGCTGGCGAAGAGGCCCCCTGCCCGACGGGCTCCGTCAGCCGGGCCGGCACGGGCCGCGCCTCGAGAAAGCCGTCCCCGCCACCCTGAAACGCCGGCATGACCGGCGCCCGTGCCGCACGATCGACGATGGACTCCACCCGTTCGCGGGCGGTCCGACCGTTCCCATTCACCACATAGGCGACGGGCGCCCAGGCGAGGGCCAGCATCGCCGCCGCGCCGCACAGTATCAATCCCCACTTCAGCACCATAGGGTTACCGCCTGCCGGTTCCGCACGTCGTCACCGCTGCGTCCGCTGTCCTGCGGAGACGGAAACGAGGTGCCGCCGCCTGCCTAGAGCGGCTCGAAGTATGTGTAGAAAACGCGGACGCCGAGCTCGCGCTCGTCCGGCGCCCCGTCATCGATATCCGCGGGCGTGAAGGTCCGATCCACCCGCAGCTCCAGATTCACGATATCTTCCGATCCGAGGTCGGACGCCGCGATGTCGCACGTGAGGTAGACGACCTCGGTGGTATCTACCTCCGATTCCTCGATAGTACGGTCACCGATGACGATGGACAGCCTCTGCGGCGACTCGAACACGTCCGCTCGACCGTCGAACTCCACGACGAACCTGGAATCGCGGTTCGGATTCCGGAACGACAACACGCCCCGGCCGGTCGTCCAGCGCCACTGCCTGCGCCCGTCGGCGCTGATCTCCGCCGCGTGCCAACCTTCGCCGTACGTGACGAAGCTGCTCTCGTGCTGCGGCTCGAGCCGGATGCTCGCCACGTCATACCCCATCTGACCGAGATCGTTTCCGGCGAGGGGGAGGCGCGTTCCGTCCCGGGGAGAATAGAGCCCCGCCGCGATCATGGAATCGCCGATATACGGATACATCGGAATCTTCACGCGCCGCGAGTACTCGATGGGCTGTCCCGCGGTCCACTGCGACGTGGGCACGGGGGGATCGTGATCCTCGGTCCACAGGATCTGCTCCCGGTCGTCGAGGAAATGAACGAACACCCGATAGTCGTCGCCGGGTCCGGCAGCGAGATCCGGCAGGACGTCGAAGCGGAAACGCAGGTTCAGAGGAGCACCCAGGGAAACGGCCGCGTGATCGGGCTCCACGGAGATCGACGCAATCGGTTGCGGGGGATCCGCACAGCCAAGTGAAGTCGAGAACCAGACCGCGACGAGCGCCCCGCGCACCGGAGTCGAACGAACAGAGAACATCTGCTCACCATGCTAGCGTGTTGCGGGTGTCTCCGGCAATGTGCTAGTCTGCCGGCCGTTCCGCGCCGCGTGCACGCGGCGCTTCCGTCGGGGAGAATGACGCGCGGATGACACTCGAAGCGCTCGGCATGGTGGAGACCAAGGGCCTTGTCGGATCCATCGAGGCCGCCGATGCGATGGTCAAGGCGGCGAACGTCCTGCTGATTGGCAAGGAGTACATCGGGGCCGGCTACGTGACGGTCATGGTGCGGGGCGACGTCGGCGCGGTGAAGGCGGCTACCGATGCCGGAGCGGCGGCTGCGCGCCGGGTCGGCGAGCTCGTCTCGGTCCACGTCATTCCGCGACCGCATCACGAGGTCGAGAAGATCCTGCCTGCGGCCGGGGACGCGGCCCAGTAGGGCAGGACCCCCCAGCCGCGCGTCCTCCGGCGTGTGGTGCGAACGCCTTGCGCCGCCATGGCTGAACTGGATTCACCGTCGAGCCTCGACCAGCGCTCCACGGAAGAGGCCCGCAGCCTCGCCGCGCGGGCCTGCGAGGCACGGACTGCCCTGGCGGATCTGCGTCAGGAGCAGGTGGACCGCATCGTCGGCGCCATGGCCGCGACGGCCGCCGAGCACGCCGGTGAACTGGCGGCGGCCGCCGTCGAGGAGACGGGCTACGGGGTCCGCGCCGACAAGGTGCGCAAGAACCTCTTCGCCGCGCGCACCGTGTACGAGTTCATCCGGCCGATGAAGACGGTCGGCGTGCTGCGGCGGCTCGACGACCGGCGCGTCGTGGAGATCGCCGAGCCCTTCGGGGTCGTCGCCGCGATCGTCCCTTCCACCAATCCCACCTCCACCGCCATCTACAAGCTGCTCGTAGCGATGAAGGCGCGTTGCCCGATCGTGATCAGCCCGCACCCGGCGGCGGTCGACTGCATCAACCGCACCGTGCGCCTGCTCGAGCGCGCGGCACGCGGCGTCGGAGCCCCGGAGGGCGCGATCGCCGCGATGGAGTCGGTGACCCTCGCGGGCACGCAAGAGCTGATGCGTCAGCGGCAGGTCGCGGTCATCCTCGCGACCGGAGGCATGGGTCTCGTCCGCGCCGCCTACTCGGCCGGCAAGCCGGCCTACGGCGTCGGTCCGGGCAACGCGCCGGCCTACATCGAGCAATCCGCCGACGTCGGGAAGGCCGTGCGCGACGTCCTCACCGGCAAGACCTTCGACAACGGACTGCTCTGTTCCTCTGAGAACTCGGTAGTGGTCGACGCCCCGATCGCCGAGGAGGTGCGCCGCGAGTTCGAAGCCCGGGGAGGGCACTTCCTGAACGGTGCCGAAGCGGCGGCGCTGGCCGGAGTCCTGATCACCCCGCAACGGCTCCCGCATCCGAAGCTCGTCGGCCGCACGGCGGTCGAGATCGCCGGGCGCGCCGGCCTGGAGGTCCCGGAGCACACGCGGGCGCTCATCGCGCCGCTCGACGGGGTCGGCCGCGACCATCCCCTGTCCATCGAGAAGCTCTGCCCGGTGCTCTCCTTCTACGTCGTCGAGGACTGGCGCGAAGGCTGCGAGCGATGCAGACAGATTCTGGGCTACGGCGGCATGGGCCACACCATGGCGATCCACTCCAGAGACGAGTCGGTCGTCCTCGAGTTCGCTCTGCGGAAACCTGCCTTCCGCATCGTGGTGAACACCCCCGCCACGCTCGGCTCCATCGGCATGACGACCGGCCTCGATCCGTCGATGACGCTCGGCTGCGGCGGGCACGGCGGCAACGTCACCTCCGACAACATCTCGCCGCGCCATCTGCTCAACGTGAAGCGGCTGGCATACGAGATGCGCACCGCGCGCCAGGCAGCCGCCGACCTCGACTCGCCCTCGAAGCAGGACTCGGATGCGGGCGTCGGCCACTCGGGGCGCGCGGCGGGGCTGGACCGGCGTCTGGTGGCGGAACGCGTCGCGGCGTTGGTGGACGGCCCGACCGCCACGGGCGCGCCCCTCCCTCCATCACCGGCGACGGACCCGGGCCGCGCGGGACCGCCGACGCCGTTCGTCTGCGAGGACGACGTCCGGGCCGCCATCCGTGAATCGCGCCCGATCGTGATCGGAGAGCGCACCATCGTGACCCCCGCGGCGCGCGACCTTGCAGCGACGCACGGGGTGTTCGTGGAACGCTGAGCCGACCGCGGCGCGTACCGCCGGCGAAGCTCCGGCGCACGTCCACGCGCCCGGGTCTCAGCCGGAAACCCGCAGCCGCACCAGCGTCCATACCGCCGACACGAAGTCGACCCACGAGATCTTCTTCCCCTCGGCGAAGCTGCGCCCGGTGTAGCTGATCGGCACCTCGTGAATCGTCACGCCCGCCCGCAGCAGCTTGGCGGTGATCTCGGGCTCGACGTCGAAGCGGTTGCAGGCAATCGCGAGCTCCTCGAACAGGCCCCGCCGGATCAGCTTGTAGCAGGTCTCCATGTCCGTCAGCGACGATCCGTACAGCAGATTCGTCAGACCGGTCAGCAACCGGTTGCCGATCCGGTGACGCACCGACATGCTCGGACGGGCTCCGCCGAAGCGCGAACCGTAGACCGCTTCCGCGTGTCGCGCGTCCACGACGGCGATCAACTTCCTGTAATCGGCCGGGTCGTACTCGAGGTCCGCGTCCTGGACGATGACGTAGTCGCCGGTAGCGCGGCCGACGCCGGAGCTCAGGGCCGCACCCTTCCCCCGGTTGACCGGATGCCGCACGAGCGTGATCTTCCGGTCGGTCCGGCGGGCGCGCTCTACGAGAAGAGCCCGCGTGTCGTCGGTCGATCCGTCATCGACCACGATGATCTCCGCTTCGGAGTCGATCGCCGCGACGCGGTCGAGCACCTGCAGGACGGTCGCGCGCTCGTTGAAGACGGGAACGATGATGGAGAGCCGCATGTGACGCCTGGAGGCTGCAATCTGACGCGTGAGGATTATAGGGGGCCGTGCCGGAACGCGCAGTTCCTGCGTCGCCCGCGATCCGCATCTACTGGAAAGACTGCACACGCCGCCCCCGAAACCGCCGGAAGAAGACAGCTCGACGAATGGACCGGGGTTTGCACTCTGAACGCGGCATGTTGGGCAGGCTCCGGTCCGCGGCGACGATCGGCGTCGAGGCTTCGCTCGTCGACGTCGAGATCGACGTCTCCGGCGGCCTTCCCGCCTTCAACGTCGTTGGTCTTCCCGATTCGACGGTGCGGGAGAGCCGCGACCGCGTCCGCAGCGCCATCCGTCACGCCGGTTTCGCGTTTCCCGAGCGGCGGATCACCGTCAACCTGGCGCCGGCCGACGTGCGCAAGAGCGGCGCGAGCTACGACCTGCCGATCGCCCTCGGGCTGCTGGCTGCCACCGAGGTGCTTCCGACGCGGCTCCTCGACGATCTCGTCGTCGTCGGCGCGCTGTCCCTCGACGGCGGGGTGCAACCGGTCCGCGGCGTGCTCCCGGTCGCGCTCCTCGCCGCGCGCCACGGTCACCGCCTGGTCCTTCCGGCAGCCAACCTCCGGGAGGGCCGCATCGTGCGGCAGGTCGCCCTGCGCCCCGCCGCCTCGCTGGGGCAGATCGTCGCCGACCTGGTCGACGGCGCCGACACTGCGCCGGCCGCGCCGGAACGACCCGTCTCGACACCCGCTCGCCCCGCGCTGGACCTCGTCGACGTCCGGGGGCAGCGCAGCGCGAGGCGGGCACTCGAGATCGCTGCCGCCGGGCGCCACAATCTGCTGTTCGTCGGTCCTCCCGGCGCCGGCAAGACCCTGCTGGCCCGGCGGCTGCCCGGCATCCTGCCGCCGCCGACGTTCGAGGAGGCGGTGGCCTCGACGGCCATCCACTCGGTCGCCGGGCTGCTCGAGCCGGCGGCCGGCCTGCTGTCGGAACGCCCCTTTCGGGCTCCCCATCACAGCGCGTCGGACGCCGCGCTCATCGGCGGCGGCCGCGACCCGCGACCCGGCGAGGTCAGTCTCGCCCACAACGGGGTCCTGTTTCTCGACGAGATCGTGGAGTTCGACCGGCGCACCCTCGAGGCGTTGCGCGAACCTCTCGAGGAGGGGGTCGTCCGCATCGCGCGGGCTCTGCGCACGGTGCAATTTCCCTCCCGTTTCCTGCTGGTCGGGGCGATGAACCCCTGCGCGTGCGGATACGCCGGGGAGCCGCTCGACCGCTGCCGGTGCAGTCCGGCGGACATCCGTCGGTACCACGATCGATTGTCCGGTCCGTTGCGCGACAGGGTGGACCTCACGGTGCGCGTGGAACGCGTTCCGTTCGAGGTGCTCGCCGGCGACGGCCCCGCCGAGGACTCCACCGCGGTGCTCGAGCGGGTGCGCCGCGCGCGGGACCGCCAGTCGGCGCGCTACTGCGACGAGGCGTGCTCGACCAACGCGGACCTCGGCGGGCCGCTGCTCCGGCGTCACGGCCGACTCGACGCCGAGAGTCTGGCCCTCGTCGAGCGGGCCGTGCGGCGGCTCGGACTCACCGGACGAGGATTCGACCGCATCCGCCGCGTGGCCCGCACCATCGCGGATCTGGACGATTCGCCCAGCATCGGAAGAGCGCATGTTGCAGAAGCGATCCAGTACCGCGTGATACACTAGGCTCTTCCGGCACGGCACATTCCAAGGACGTCTGACGGAATCGGGAGTGCTCCCTTTCATGATTCGACGACGCTACGCATTCATCGTCGCCGACCGGGCAACCGGGGCAGTTCGCCGTTTTTCCGTATCGGCCGGTCTCGCGGCGATCGTTGCGACCACGGCGGTGGGCTTGCCGCTCGGCGGGCTCCTCCACGCCGGCTGGGACGCCCACGTCGAGATCCTGCACCTGCGGCTGAACAACGCCCGTCTCGAAATCGAGAACTCGGACTACCGCGCCACGGCGGCGGAACTCGTCGGCGACATCGCATTGCTGCAGGCGGTCATCGAAAACCTGGCTGCGCGCACGCCGCTCGACGCGTTGCGGGTGCGGGCGACCACCGAACGGCTGCCGGCGAGGATGGCCGCGGCCTTGCGCCCGGACGTCGCCGCCCCGGTTGGCGGCCAGATATTCGGGAGCCTGCGCGAGCTGTTGGACTCGCTCAACGAAGAGTTGGATGCGGTGCGGCACGGTGTGGCGTATCGCGAAGCCCTGGCCGCGGCGACGCCCACGCTCTGGCCGGTCGCCGGCTGGGTGTCCGCATCGTACGGCTATCGTCGCGATCCTTTCACCGGCGTGCGCGATTACCACCCGGCCATCGACATCTCCACGCGCCCCGGCGAGCCGGTCTATGCGACGGGCGCGGGCCTGGTCGCCTCGGCGAAACGCAACGGCGCCTACGGCAACCTCGTCGAGATAAGCCACGGGTTCGGACTGAACACTCGCTACGGCCACCTCTCCACGTTCGCGGTGCGCTCGGGCGACACCGTGCAGCGCGGCGATCTGATCGGACACGCGGGGGCGACCGGCCGGGCGACCGGCAATCACGTCCACTACGAGGTGTGGGTGAACGGGCGCACCATCAACCCGTTGCGGCTGATCAGCCCGACGGACGCGCTGGCCGCGAACTAGATCGCTCACGGCGTCACGATAATGCTGGACACCTTACTGGCCAAGGTCTTCGGCACCCAGAATCAGCGGGATCTCAAGCGAGTTCAGCCCCTGGTCGTCGCCATCGGGGAGCGGGAGGACGATGTCCGCGCGCTCTCGGACGACGATCTCCGCGGCCGTACGGCGGATCTGCGCGCGCAGCACGACCAGGGAGCCGCGCTCGACGACCTGCTGATCGACGCCTTCGCAGTGGTGCGCGAGGCCGGACAGCGCATGCTCGGCATGCGGCACTTCGACGTGCAGCTCATCGGCGGCATCATGCTGCACCGCGGCAAGATCGCCGAGATGAAGACCGGCGAGGGCAAGACCCTCGTGGCGACCCTCGCCGCCTACCTGAACGCCCTCGCCGGCGAAGGCGTGCACGTCGTCACCGTCAACGATTATCTCGCCCGCCGCGACGCCGACTGGATGGGCCGCATCTACCGCTTCCTCGGAATGACGGTCGGCGTGATCCAGCACGACCTCCGGGATGCGGAGCGCCACGCGGCGTACCGTTGCGACATCACCTACGGCACGAACAACGAGTTCGGCTTCGACTATCTCCGCGACAACATGAAGTTCGATGCGGCGCAGTTCGTGCAGCGCGGCCATAACTTCGCGGTCGTGGACGAGGTGGACAGCATCCTGATCGACGAGGCCCGCACCCCGCTGATCATCTCCGGGCCGGCCCAGCAGTCGACGGAGCTGTACCACGAGGTGGACCGGATCATCCCGCGTCTCAAACCGGGCGCCGTCACCCAGGGCAACGTGCCGGCCGAACGGCGGGAGGAGCTCGAGGAGACCGGCGACTTCCTCAAGGACGAGAAGCACAAGACCGTCAGCCTGACCGAGAGCGGCATGGCGCTCTGCGAGAAGCTGCTCAAGCATCGCCTGCAGCCGGGCGGTCTGTACGACCCGTCCAACATGCCCCTGCTGCACCACATCAACCAGGCGTTGCGCGCCCACAGCCTCTTCGAACGCGACGTCGACTACATGGTCAAGGAAGGCCAGGTGGTGATCGTCGATGAGTTCACCGGGCGCCTCATGCCCGGCCGGCGCTGGAGCGACGGTCTGCACCAGGCGGTGGAGGCCAAGGAAAAGGTCAAGATCGAGCGCGAGAACCAGACCCTGGCCACGGTCACCTTCCAGAACTACTTCCGCAAGTACGACAAGCTCTGCGGCATGACCGGGACGGCCGAGACCGAGGCCACCGAGTTCGCCAAGATCTACGAGCTCGACGTCTTCTCGGTGCCGACCAACCGCGAGCTTGTCCGCGTCGAGGAGCCCGATCTCGTCTACCGTACCGAGCGGGAGAAGTACGCCGCCATCGTCGACGACATCATCGAGCAGCAGGAGGCGGACCGGCCGGTACTGGTCGGCACGGTCTCGATCGAGAAGTCCGAGCGGCTGTCCGGCCTGCTCAAGCGCCGCGGCATCAGGCACGTGGTCCTCAACGCGAAGCACCACGACAAGGAAGCCGAGATCGTGGCCCAGGCGGGCCGCTCGGGCACGGTGACCATCGCCACCAACATGGCCGGGCGCGGCACCGACATCCTGTTGGGGGGCAATCCCGACCACATGGCGCGCCGCCAGGCGCTGGCCGACGAGGCGGCCGAGAGGCTGCCGGAAGGCGAGGAGAAGTTCGTCGACGACGAA
>JAGWAH010000042.1:0-19635 GCA_021296515.1 Acidobacteriota bacterium
CCGGCGCTGCATGTCGCTGGACAGGCCCCCGGCCGCCGGCAGATAGCAGAGCCGGACGTAGTCCATCACCATCCGGTCGGCGTTGAAGCGCCAGCCCAGGGTATGGATGGCCCGCTTCATGCGGGCCGTCCAGGCGCGCGGCACGCCGTCCGGGTCGCGGTCGTAGAAGAGCGGCACGACCTCGTCGGCGAGCACCCGCAGCAGCTCCTCCGCGTCGCGCCGGTCGTGCGCCTCGGGCGACGTGTGCGCCTCGCCCCGGCCGATCGCGAACCCGTTCGCGCCGTCGTAGGCCTCCGCCCACCAGCCGTCGAGGACCGACAGGTTCAGGCCGCCGTTCAGCAGGACCTTCTGCCCGCTCGTGCCGGAGGCCTCCTGGGGCCGGCGGGGGTTGTTGAGCCAGACGTCGACGCCCTGGACGAGCTGCCGGCCGAGACTGATGTCGTAGTCCTCCAGGAAGACCAGCTTGCCGAGGAAGCGGGAGTCCCGGCTCAGCTCGTGGATCTGCCGCAGCACGCCCTTCGCGGGCTCGTCCCGCGGGTGTCCCTTGCCGGCGATGACGAACTGGATGGGTCGCTGCGGGTCGTTGACGAGGCTCGCCAGGCGGTCCGGGTCCCGCAGGAAAAGGGATGCGCGCTTGTAGGTGGCGACGCGGCGGGCGAAGCCGATGGTCAGGGCGTCCTGGCTCAGCGCGTGGGACAACTGCTCCAGGACGACCGCGGGCTCGCCCCGGCGCGCCGCCTCGCGCAGGACCCGCCGGCGCACGGCGTCGAGGAGGCGGATCTTGAGGGCCACGTGGGTCTCCCACAGCGCCCCGTCGCTCACGTTCTCGATCCCGGCCGAGATCTCCGGGAGCGCGTCATCCCGCGAAGCCTCCGAGGGGAGGTGCCGGTCGTACAACTGCTGCATCTGCGGCGCGAGCCAGCTCGGCACGTGGATGCCGTTGGTGATGTGGCCGATCGGCACGTCTTCTTCCGGACGGTCGCCCCACAGGCCGGTCCACATGTGCCGCGTGACGTCTCCGTGCAGCGACGACACCGCGTTGGCGCGCCGGGACACGCGCAGTCCCAGCACCGTCATGCAGAACTCCTCGCCGGCGTCGTCCGGATTCACCCGCCCGAGGCTCATGAGCCGCTCGTGCGAGATGCCGAGCGTGTCGCGGAGCGGCGCCAGGTGTTCGTCGATGAGGTCGGACGGGAAGCGGTCGTGCCCGGCCGGCACCGGGGTATGCGTCGTGAAGACCGTGCGGCGGGCCACCTGCCGGACCGCCGTCTCGAAGTCGACTCCCTCGCGCTCCATGCAGTGCCGGACCGCCTCCAGCACCGCGAAGGCGCTGTGGCCCTCGTTCAAGTGGAAGACGCCCGGCACGATGCCCAGCGCATGCAGCGCCTTCAGCCCGCCGATGCCGAGCAGCAGCTCCTGTCGGACCCGGACCCGCAGGTCGCCGCCGTAGAGCCGCGCGGTGAGCGCGCGGTCCTCGGGCGTGTTCCCCTCGACGTCCGAGTCCAGCAGCAGCAGGATTCGCCGGCCGACGGCCGCCTGCCACACCCGGGCGCGCAGGATGCCGCCGCCGGTCTCGATCTCCGGCGCGATCGCGTCGCCGTCCGGGCCCACCGCCGGCTCCAGCGGCAGTCTGGCGACGTCGACCTCCGCGTACTCCTCCTGCTGCCAGCCGGAGGCGTCGAGGCGCTGCCGGAAGTAGCCCTGGCCGTAGAACAGACCCACGCCGACGAGCGGGACCCCGAGGTCCGAGGCGCTCTTGATATGGTCGCCGGCCAGCACGCCCAGCCCGCCCGAGTAGATCGGCAGCGACTCGTGGATCCCGAACTCGGCCGAGAAGTAGGCGACGGGCTGGCGCCGCAGCACCCCGGCGTGCGTGTCTCCCCAGGTCGACGGACGCTCGCGGGGAACGTGTGGTTGATCCGGTGGGCCAGCGCGAGGTCGCCGATACGCTCGTCGAGATCGTCGAGCGGCATCTCGGAGAGCAGCGCCACCGGGTTGCGCCCGAGCTCTTCCCAGCGCGCCGGATCGAGGTCCTGGAACAGGCTCATGGCGCTGGCGTCCCAGCTCCACCACATGTTCCGTGCGAGCGCCCAGAGTCGCCGCTGCAGCGGCCCGATGGATTGATCGCGCTCGCGAACCTGCGCGACGATGGGGCTTATATCATCGGCGGCCAGCAGCAGCGACGTGATTTCGTCGTCCGAGAAGCTCCGCTCCTCGATCGTCTGCACGATCAGCACGCCCTGCAGCAGCTCCCGATCTATCAGGGGAACGCCGAGGAAGGCGTAGTACGGATCTTCGCCGGCCTCGGCGAAGTGCTTGAAGCGCGGGTGCCGCTTGACGTTCGGCACATCGATCGGCCGCAACTGCTCGGCGACCAGCCCCGCCAGACCCTCGTGGAGCTCCATCCGGACCTTCCCCACGCTCTCCGGGCGCAGGCCGACGGTGGCGGCCAGCACGAGGTGGGTGCGGTCCGATTCGAGCAGGTATATCGAGCAGACGTCCACGCCCATCCGGGTCTGAAGCTGCCGGACGCCGGCCGTCAGGGTTGCTGTCGGGTCGACAAATCGTGTGGTCAGGTGCATACCTCGCCAAGAGCGCCGTGGGCGGAAGTGTACCCGGATCGTGGTGGACACGAAGCAGCGTCGTCAAGGCGGGGCGTACGCGGGTTCGAATGGGTCCGGAGACGGGATGAACGGCGGAGCCGGGGGGGGACCCCGCCCCGGGGCTCCGCCGTTTCGGCCTTGCGGTCAGCTCACCGCGGCTTCCCGCGCGGCTCCGGCGCCGGCCGTCGCCCGCGGACGGAAGTCCGGCGTCGCCGCCAGCTCCTCTTGCAGCAGCCGGAGGCTGAAGGCGGGTTGCCGGCCGATGGCCAGCAGCGACTCGACGATGCGCGCGGGCTGCCCCCAGTCGTTCCACATCACGCCGTCCAGCGACTGCATGGCGATGCGGTCGGACGCCCGCTCGAGCAGCTCGGAGGAGAAGTTGACCCGCGGCATGGTCTCGTACACCTCGTCGAGCACGCCGGCCTCCCGCCGCGTGCCGATGGCCGCCTGCAGCACGGAGAAGAACGGGGTCAGGCCCGGGAGCCGCTCGCACGCGAGCTCCCACAGGGTGCGGGCGCGCGCCACCAGGACGAGCGTGTTCCACAGGGCGCCGCGCTCGTAGAGCCGGGCCGCTTCCGCGGGCGCCGGCTTCTCGACGAAGGACTCCACGGCGAATACGCGGTGCGCCGGCTGGCGTCCGAGATCGTCGGACGGGACGATCCAGCCGTACTCGTCCTCGATGTCGGTGGGCGCCGCTCCCAGCAGGAGGATCCGGTCGCCGAGCCGCTCGGCGGCCTGAATCGCCACCTGCACCTTCGCCACGAACCGCCACTCCGGGTACACGAAATGATCGGAGGGGAGGATGACCAGCGTCGCGTCCGGATCGCGATGCATGGCGTGGACCAGCCCCAGGAGCACGCCCGGGGCCGTGTCGAGGTTGGCCGGCTGCTCGATGAACGCACCGTCCGTCGCACGTGGCGCTCGGTCGCGCAGCACGTCGCGGTGGTGGCGCCCGACGACCGTAAGGATGCGGCTCGGGTCGCACAGGCAGGCGGCCCGGTCGAGCGTGTGGTCGAGCATCGAGCGCGTCCCCGCGAACGTGCAGTACTGTTTCGGAACGTGCCGGCCGAGCCAGCGCTCGGTCAGCGGCCGCAGACGCATACCATCGCCGCCGGCCAGCACGACCGCCATCGGTTGTGCAATGGACGTCATCATTTCTCTCTCTCCTCCGCTTGCCGCTTTCCGCCTGCCTCCGCCATTCGAATCCGCCGGAAGGCTGCAATATCGACAATCGTGTTTGTGAACGGCACGACGATCCACATGAATGTCGTGGCCCGGCATCCGCCGCGCCGCCCGTGCCTCTGACCCGAATGACTTGCGGGACGCAGACTCCTACGCCGGCTCGGATCCGTTCCGCAGCTCGCGTTCCGCCTGCAGCCAGTCGTCGAGCGGACCACCCGGTCCCTGCCGCTCCAGGGACAGGAAGTAGGCGCGCTCGGCAATCTGTGCGTCGGTCGGCTCCGGCGCCGCCGCCTCGATCATGTCGGCCGCTTCGACTGCCCCGGTGGCGGTTGTCGTTTCCGCAGGCGCCGCCGCCTCGATCTGCTTTACAGCGGTGCGGCGGGTGGTCTTCCGCGGTGCGGTCTTCCGCGTGCGCTTGACGGTCCCTGTCGACGGTGTCGTTCGTTTCGCCATTTCCCCTCGAGTTCCTCCAACTCGCGATCCATCGCGGAGCCGGCGCGCCAACGGCTCCGCGCCATTCGACCGGCGCTGCACCTCGACCACCGTGGGACGCGGGGTCCGAAAGCGGCCAGGGTCAAGACTACCGGCGCCGTATGCCCAGGAAGTGTCGCGCGCGTTCCGTTCCTGTAAAACCCGTAGCGATGCAAGAGCGTTGGGAGCGGCGCCCAACGATAATGCCTGGGAGCAAGAGTCGTGCCGCCACCCGAAACCGGCCGCCCGAAGTCCGGAACATCCGCCCTGTCAAGCAGATACCGTCTGTAGGACCGGGCCGTGCGGCGCGTCACTCCAGAGCACGAAACCACAACGATGTCCGAGCGACGAGCTGATGCGACATTTCTGTGGCTGCGAGCCCGTGGCAAGAGGCCCACTGCATTCGGGCGGATCTGCCTCCCGCCCGGATCGCGTCGCGGAGCGTTGCGGAGCCGACCTGTCCTGAAACCAGAGCTGTCGAGGGGGAGCGCCAGCGGGTTGGCTGTCAGTCCTTGCTCAAGAATAGCACGCCGAGCGGCGGCAGCGTAAGACGCAGCGAGAAAGGGCGGCCGTGCGAAGGTTCCTCCCGGGCGCCGGCGCACCCCCCGTTGCCGACGTCGCGCCCGCCGTAGCACGCCGCGTCGCTGTTGAGCCGTTCACGCCAGGCGCCCCCGTGCGGAACGCCGACCGGGTACGCGTGTCGCTCGACCGGCGTGAAGTTGCAGACGACGACGATCGGCTCGCCGCCGCGGCCCCGGCGCAGGAAGCTCAGGACGCTGCTGCCGCGGTCGTCGCAGTCAATCCACTCGAAGCCGGACGGCTCCGCATCGAGCTCGTACAGGGCGGGCTCGCCGCGGTAGAGCCGATGCAGGTCGCGCACCCATGTGCGCAGACCGCCGTGGAGCGGCTCGTTCAGCAGGTGCCAGTCGATGCTCTCGGCGTGCGTCCATTCCCTTTCCTGACCGATCTCGCCGCCCATGAAGAGGAGCTGCTTGCCGGGATGCCCGACCATGAAGCCGTAGAGCAGCCGCAGGTTGGCGTGCCGCTGCCACTCGTCGCCCGGCATGCGCGCGAGCAGCGATCCCTTCCCGTGCACGACCTCGTCGTGCGACAGCGGCAGGATGAAGTTCTCGCTGAAGGCGTAGACCAGGCTGAAGGTGAGCGCGTCGTGGTGGTGGCTGCGGTGGACCGGATCCTTCGACATGTACTCGAGGGTGTCGTTCATCCAGCCCATGTTCCACTTGAAGCCGAATCCGAGCCCGCCGGCGTCCGTCGGGCGGGTCACCAGCGGCCACGCGGTCGATTCCTCGGCCACCATCATGACGCCGGGGTGTTCCGCGTAGACGCGCGCATTCAGGTGCTGCAGAAAGCCGACGGCGTCCAGGTTCTCGTTCCCGCCGCGGGCGTTCGGAACCCATTCGCCGGCCCCGCGCCCGTAGTCGAGATAGAGCATCGAGGCGACTGCGTCCACCCGCAGGCCGTCGAGGTGGTACTTCTCGAACCAGAAGAGGGCGCTGGAGATGAGGAAGTTGCCGACCTCGCGGCGGCCGTAGTTGAAGATCAGCGAGCCCCAGTGGGGATGCTCCCCCTGCCGCGCGTCCGCGTGCTCGTAGAGACAGGTGCCGTCGAAGCGGGCCAGACCGTGGGCGTCCTTCGGGAAGTGCGCGGCCGACCAGTCCACCAGGACGCCGATGCCGCGCCGGTGCAGCGTATCCACCAGCTCCATGAACTCCTGCGGCGTTCCGAAACGGCTCGTCGGCGCGAAGTAGCCGAGCGTCCCGTAGCCCCAGGACTCGTCGAGCGGATACTCGGCGACGGGCAGCAGCTCGACGTGCGTGAAGCCGAGCTCCGCGACGTGGTCGGCCAGCCGGCCGGCGATGTCGCGGTAGGTCAGCCAGCCGCCTGCGCCGGGGACGCGCATCCACGAGCCCAGGTGCACCTCGTAGACCGCGATCGGGGCGTCGTGCGCATTGCGGGCCGCACGCGAGGTCATCCAGTCGCCGTCGCTCCAGGCGTAGCCCGACAGATCCCAGACCCGCGACGCGGTGCGGGGGCGCAGCTCGGCGGCGAACGCGTACGGGTCGGCCTTCTGCACGGCAGCGCCGACTCCCGGCGAGACCTCGTACTTGTAGAGGGCGCCGCTCCCGACCCGCGGGACGAACGTCTCCCAGACCCCCGCCTCGGCTCGCAGCCGCATCGGGTGCGCCGCCGCGTCCCACGCGTTGAAGTCGCCGATGACGGAAACGTCGCGGGCGTTGGGCGCCCAGACGGCAAAGTGCACGCCGTCGGCGCCGTCCTGTCGCGCGAGGTGCGCGCCGAGCTTGTCGTAGCTGCGGTAGTGGGCGCCGCCGGCGAGGAGATGGAGGTCGTAGTGGGTGAGAAACGGTGAATCGCCCGAATTGACGCGTGCCGCCATCCGATCAGCTTACAGCCGGCGGCGGACGAGCGACGCGGTCCGGGCGGAATGCCTCGCCGCTCGAGTGCAGCGGGATTCGCGGCCGGCCGTCGGGCCGACCGGGGACCGACGCGCGACGCCGGCGCGAGCGTCACGCCCGCACGACTCTAGCCCGACAATCGTCGCCTGCGGCTCCGCTTGCCGCCCAACCGGGCCTGACTAGCAGTCTACGCCGTTCTACGGCGCACGACGTCGGTCTCGTGGTACTGCTGGTGGCGCACCGACGAAGCCAGGTGCCGCAGCAGTCGGAGCGAGACCTCCTGCTCGACCGCGTGGCCGGCCACGCGGTCCCCGAGCACCGCCATCCGATCCTCGATGTTCGACTCGTCGGTCGCGGCCACGAACTCCAGCTCGGCGGCGCGCCCGTCGTGGCGGGCGCTGATCTGCAGGCGGCGCTCTTCCCCGCCGCCTTCCTCGTCCTGCCGGACGAGGGTCAGCAGCGTTTCCTCGCCGACCGCGCGGAGCCGGTCGGTCATCGCCGCGCTCCAGCGCCGGGTCTTGGCGAACTCCGTGAGGAACTTGTCGATGGCCGGGTAGGCGTCCGCTTTCAGGGCGGTCCGGAGGCGGTGCGGCCGCGACCGGGACAGCTCGAGGAACAGCGTCATCAGTATCGCGGCGAGGCCTCCGGCGGTCATGCCGTTGCCCAGCAGTCCGCTCCAGGCGCCCAGCGCCTCGGCGAAGATCAGCTCGTTCTGGAACCCGAGGCCGATCCAGAAGCCGACGCCCGCGACGACGCCCTTGCGGTAGTCGACGCCGTCCTCGACCACGACCCGCATTCCGAGCACGAAGAGGGTGGCCATCAGCACGATCGTGTAGGCGCCGACCACGGGACCCGGGATCGCGAGGATGAGCGCCATGAACTTCGGGAGGAACGCCAGCACGATGAAGACGGCGCCGATGTAGACGCCGACCATGCGGGAGGCGACCCCGGTGATGTCCGTCACCGAGACGCTGGCCGAGTAGGTCGTGTTCGGCACCGTCGCCGCCAGGCCCGAGAGCAGGTTGCCCACTCCGTCGGCGGTGACCGCGCCCTGCACGACGCGGTAGTCGGTGGCCCGCGGCCGGCGCCGCGAGACGCGCTGAATGGCGACGCCGTCGCCGATGGTCTCGATGGCCCCGATCAGCGTCACGAACACGAACGCCGGCAGCAGGGACCAGAACGCGACGCCGAACTGGAGGTCGAAACCCGGCCAGCCTTCGGCGGGCAGTCCGATCCAGCCGGCCTCGGCGATGAGCCGCGTGTTGTACAGGCCGAACCAGGCGGCGACCGCGCAGCCGGTGGCGATGCCGATGACCGGCGCCCAGAGGCGGACGACGCCCGCGGCGCGCAGGGTGACCCCCACCGTCACCACGAGGGTCACGATCACGCTGGTCGGGGCGGCGGCCGGCGGCGAGCCATCCGGCACGTCGGCCAGCATCCCGAACATGATCGGCATCAGCGTGACCGGGATCAGCATGATCACGGTGCCGCACACCGTCGGGGTGAGGATCCGCCGGAGCAGGGACAACTGGGTCGAGAGCCCGAACTGGAACAGGGCGGAGAGGGTGACCAGCGTTGCGAGAAGCCCCGGCCCGCCCTCGATGAGCGCGGTGACGCACACGGCGATGAAGGCGGCCGAGGTGCCCATCAGCAGCACGTGGCCCGATCCGATCCGGCCGACCCGGACCGCCTGGAGCACCGTGGTCACGCCGCTGATCGCGAGCGCGGCAAAGGTGGCCCACGACAGAAAGTCCTCGCTGCCCCCCGCCGCGCGCACCACGATGGCCGGCGTCAGCACGATCCCCGCCACGGCGAGCATCGCGAACTGGAAACCGAGCCCGAGGGCGAGCGCGGGCGGCGGCTGCTCTTCGGGCTCGTAGCGTACGTCCCTCACCGCTGCAGCAGTAGTCGAGCTCATGGTGACGTATCCTATCCCGGCCTCTCCGGTAGACGATGTTCGCTTGTACACGATTTCTTCGTGCCGGCGTACAGTAGAGCGGCCGTGCCGGCTCGCGAACTGGCGCGCGCGGGGGATGGTCTGCCCCCGCCCGGCCGGGACGAAGGAGGCGCTTGGGCAATGCGCGTTGCCATTGTCAGCTCGGAGGCGGCGCCGTTCGCGAAGTCCGGCGGGTTGGCCGACATGGTCGGCTCGCTGGCTGCCGCGCTGGGGCGTCGCGGGCTCGACGTGACCCTCGTGCTGCCGGCGTACCGTTGCGTTCTCGCACGCAGCGACGTCGCTGCGACCGGGATGGCCTTTCCGGTTCCCGCCGCCGGCGGAATCGAACAGGTGGAAGTCCTGGAGGGCGTCGGCGGTGAAGGCGCCGCGGCCCGCTTCGTCCGGGTCGATCGGTTCTTCGACCGCGACGGCCTGTACGGCCAGGGCGGGACGGACTACACGGACAACGCCGACCGGTTCGCCTGCTTCGCGCGGGCCGCGCTCGCGCTGCTCGCCCGGGTCGATCCGCCGGACGTGCTGCACGGGCACGACTGGCAGACGGGCCTGGCGGTGGCGTACCTGCGGCTGCAACCCGAGCGCTACCCGTCCCTGACGTCCACGCGCACCCTGTTCACGGTGCACAACGTCGGCTACCAGGGACTGTTCGACGCCGGCGTGTTCCCCCGTCTCCAGGTGGATTCCGCGCACTACTGGCCGAACTTCGAGTTCTACGGGAACATCAGCTACCTGAAGGCCGGCCTCTCCCTCGCGGACCGCCTGACGACCGTCAGTCCGAGCTACGCCGAGGAGGTCAAGACGGCGGAGCAGGGTTGCGGTCTCGACGGCGTGTTCAGGGCGCGGGCAGGCGATCTGGCGGGGATCATGAACGGCGCCGACTACCGCGTCTGGGACCCGGACGCCGACGCCTTCATAGCCCGGCGCTATTCCGCGGCCGCCCCCGAGGGCAAGCACGACTGCAAGCGGGATCTGCAGCAGCGGCTGGATCTGCCGCCGGTGGACGCGCCGCTCGCGGGCATGGTCGCCCGGCTGGTCGACCAGAAAGGGCTCGACGTTCTGGCCGGCGCCCTCGATGCGCTGCTGTCGCGGGACATGCAGATCGCGGTGCTGGGGACGGGGGACCGGCGCCATGAGCAGGCGCTCACCGGGTTCGCAGAGCGCCATTCGGGCCGCCTCGCGGTGCGAATCGGCTTCGACGAGGAGCTGGCCCACGTCATCGAGGCGGGCAGCGACCTGTTCCTGATGCCCTCGCGCTACGAGCCGAGCGGCCTCAACCAGCTCTACAGCCTGCGGTACGGCACGATCCCCGTCGTGCGCGCCACCGGGGGACTGCGGGACTCGGTCGTTCCCTGCGACCCGGCGACGGGCGAAGGCACCGGCTTCCTGTTCGGGGACTACGCGTCGGAAGCCCTCGTGGGGGCCGTCGACCGGGCCCTCGACTGCTACCGCCGGCCGGATGCGTGGCGGCGGCTCATGGCGAACGCGATGGCGCAGGACTTCTCCGTGGACCGCGCCGCCGCGCAGTACGCCGCGCTGTATGCACAGCTCGTCGACCGCACCGATTGATCTCGCCGCCGCACGTTCCCGCCTGTACTGTTCCGCGGCAGCGCCTGTGCCAGGAGCTGGACGGGCTGTCGCAGCCGACGTTCGACCGCTATCTGTCCTATCTGGAGCGCGCCTTCCTGGTCTTCACCCTGCCGAACTACTCGAGGCGGGAAGGGGCCGTTCAGCGGCGCGGGCGGCGTCTCTATTTCGTCGACGGCGCGGTCCGTAACGCAGCACCGCGGGGCAGGACCCTTGACGGATGCCGAGGAAATGGGGCTCTCTACGAGAATCTGGTTGCGGGTCACCTGCACGCGCTCGCCGGCAGACGCAGGTACGCCTCTATCACTGGCGGGAAGGCAACCACGAAGTGGACCTGATCTACGACCACCCGGAGCAGCCGGTCGCTTTCGAGATCGCGTCTTCCTTCCGTCATCCGGTCACGGGACTGCAGCGATTCATGGGACGGTTTCCACGATTCGAGGGGCGGTGCTACGTGGTCAGTCCGGAGCCGCTGGGCATGCTGCCCGGTGCTGCCGCCAACCGCGTCGGGCTGCTGCCCCTGGATCTCCTCCTGCTGGTCGCGAGCCGGCAGGAGGAAACGGCGCTCGTGCAGAGGCTGCTAAGCTGAGCGGCGCGTTGACTGAAAGTTCCACGAGCGTTCCGCAGGATCGCCCCGATGTGCCGCGCTGGCAGACCCCCGCCCTGGTCATGGCGGCGGCCTGCGCCATCGCCATGCTCGGCTTCGGCGCGCGCTCGGTCTTCGGACTCTTCCTGGAGCCGATGACCTCCGCGCGCGGCTGGGGACGCGAGACGTTCGCACTGGCCCTGGCGGTCCAGAACCTCATGTGGGGCGTGGCGCTGCCGTTCGCCGGCGCGCTCAGCGACCGGTTCGGGCCGCCGCGGGTGCTGGCGCTGGGGGCGCTGATCTACGCGGCCGGCATCTGGGGGATGACCACCGCCGAGAGTGCGGGGATGCTGCAGTTGACGGCCGGAGTCCTGGTGGGGGTCGGGGTGGCGTTCACCGCGTTCTCCATCGCGCTCGCGGCCATGGCCAAGGTGGTGGGCCCCGAGCGGCGCTCGCTGGCGCTCGGGCTGGGAACCGCGGCGGGGTCCTCCGGGCAGGTGGTCTTCTCGCCGCTGGGCCAGGCGTTCATCTCCGCCTACGGGTGGCAGGCCGCGCTGCTGTTCCTCGCCGGGTCGGCCCTCCTGATCGCGCCGCTGGCCTTCGTGCTGCCCGGCTCCCCGGCCGTGCGCGGCGAGGCGCCGGCGGCCGAGCAGTCGCTGCCGGCCGCCCTGCGGGAGGCGTTCGGCCACCGCGGCTACGCGCTGCTGACCACCGGCTTCTTCGTCTGCGGCTTCCACGTCGCCTTCATCACGGTGCATTTCCCGGCCTACGTCCGCGACCTCGGACTCTCCGCCTCGGTCGGAGCGGGAGCGATCGCGGTCATCGGCCTGTTCAACATCCTCGGCTCGTTCGCGTCCGGCGCCGCCGGCCAGCGCTGGAGCAAGAAGTGCGGGCTGAGCACCATCTATGCCGCGCGCGCGGTCGCCATCACCGCGCTGATGCTGCTGCCGAAGACGGCCGCCGTCATCTACCTGTTCGCCGCCGTCATGGGCGTGCTGTGGCTCTCGACCGTGCCGCTGACCACCGGGATCGTCGGCCAGGTCTTCGGCGTGCGCTACCTGGCCACCCTGTTCGGCGTGGTCTTTCTCGGCCACCAGCTCGGCAGCTTCCTCGGCGTGTGGCTGGGCGGCTGGCTCTTCGACACGACCGGTTCCTACGACGGCGTCTGGTGGGCCGGCGTCGCCCTCGGCCTTGCCGCCGCCGTGATCCACCTGCCGATCGACGAACGTCCGCTCGCCCGCCGGGACTCGCTCGCCGCGGCCGGCTCCGGAACCTGACTGGAAACGTGGAAATCTGGATTCAACGTTGCGGATCGGCTCGCGGTGTGCGGATGACGCGCCCTGGCATCCGATACCTGGGGGACGCGGGAGACGCCGGCCGGCGGAAGTCCAGGCATCGACCGCCAAGGGCCACATCATGGCGATCCGCTCTTCGGGCGTCGTGCGCTCGCTGAGGTCGTCGCCCGGTTCTTCACCCAGACGATAGACTTTCACGGGCCAGGAGCCGCGTGCCCGGCGCCGCGCCTCGACGGTCTCGTCGCTCGGCGACATCACCCTTGGTGTACGCGCTGCACGAGCCGTCACGGGGGTCCGCCCGCGCCCGCGTTCCCGGGCCAGGGGATCGGCTGGTCGTCGGCGAACCGCCGCAGGACGTTCTCGGTTATCCGCGACACGTCGTTGTCGTAGCCGTTGTAGGAGAGGCTGCCGCTCCACGCGATGGAGCTCGTGGAGAACACCGCGCCGCCGTTCGGGTATTCCAGATACGCCATGTCGGCATAGACGAGGACGTTCTCGGTGCCGCCCTGCCGCGAGTCCGACGTGTTGACCTCCTCGACCACGTGCTGGTACGCGTCCGAGTGCCCGAACGATCTGGCCAGGACCAAGGTGTGGGCGGGTGATCCCAGCGCGTAGTCCACGCGATCGAGCTCGGATCCGGCGGCGCCCACCTCCAGAACGAGCGACGGGTGCTCGCCGATCAGCGCGTTCTCGTCCAGACCCTCGAAGATGAACGCGGCGCGCGGATCGAAGCTGCCCGGCATGCGCCGGAACGGCGAGTTGCGGTCGAACCCCTGCGCGGTGAATCCGGTGCCCGCCAGCTTCTGCGGCGCCCGGCCGCGGAAGCGCCAGAGCCCCCCGAACTCGCCGGTCGTGGCGTGGTAGTGCTCGCCCGCCGCGCCCTGCCAGGCCTCGGTGCCGTGGGCGCGGCGGACCTCGATGTACCGTTCGGTCGGATCGAGGCTGGTAATCCAGTAGAACCCGTTGCCGCCCATGTACATCAGGCGTCCGCCCCCGGACAGGTACGCCTCCAGCGCATCGAGCATCTCGGTCGACGTGTACTCCGGATGCGTCCCGGTGAGGATCACGTTGTACGGCTCGACGAGGGACAGACCCTCGAGGTGGAGGTCGTGGTCGGTGATGATGTCGACCGCGAAGCCCTTGGCGTCGAACCAGTCGATCAGGTGCGTGTCCGCCATGAACTGCCAGGGGTTGCGGGTGGTGATCTTCGGCCGCATGTTGGTGATCGGCCGTAGCGCCGACGAGTAGGTGATGCCGCTGCCGTCGGCGTGGGTGGAGTAGAGGCTGAGCTGGCCCTCGCCCTCCCGGCCGGTGCGGGCGTAGGCGAGGTAGCTGAACGTCGGCACGAGGAACGCGATGCGGGCCGTGGTGGCGCCCCGCGGCGGCCGGACGAAGAACGGCACGTGGTCCTCGTTCGCGGCGGTCCGCAGGCGGGCCGCGTAGATGCCGCTCGCCAGATTGTCCGGGACTTGCAGCTCGAAGCCGACGTCCCAGGCCGCGTCGGCGAGGTCGTCGTCGTGGAAATAGATGGCGCCGTACTGGTCACGGGCCCGCTTGAAATCCATCACCGTGGCGTTCCAGGTGTGTCCCGTGACGGCGCGGGTGGGGGCGTTCACCGTTCGGCCGTGCAGTCCGCGCGACGAGCGGTCGCTGACCGCCTCCGACTCGATGTCGGCGGAGAAGTCCCAGTCGGCCAGCGCGTCGTCCGGTCCCTCGCCCCGTTCGATGGCGTCGATCTCGTCCGCGTCGAGTGCGCGATCGTAGATGCGGGGGTTGTCGATCTTGCCGTTGTAGTGTCCCGCGGCCCGGCGCGCCTCGCCGCTTCCGCTCCAGTGCGCCGCCATCAGCAGCGGCAGCTCGTTCGGCGCGACCGCCCTCACGGCGGCAGTCCGTCCCACCGTCGCCCGCGTCGGGTCGCCGGGAAACCCGGTCTGCGGGCGCTGCACGAAGACCACCCGGCCCGTGTCGGCGTCGTAGCTGACCGCCACGAAGTACCAGACGGTGGGTACGCCGTGCGGTCGTGGCCGGGCCGCCCCGGGAATCGCCGAGCGCCACGCGCGCAACGGCGTCTCTGCGCTCAGCGTCTCCGCGCCGCCGCCATCGCCGCCGAGGCGGAGCGAGAGCCGGCCCTCCTCGTCGACGAACACGCCGTAACCGCCCGCGGCGTCGGCGGACCACTTGGTGACGATGCCCTGCGCCGAGCGCTCGCCGAACGAGATGCCGGGCGTCGTCGGCGCGATCCACGCGGTGATGGTGAAGCTGCCGCCCAAACGGAGGGCGGGACTGTCCGGCACCACCACATAGGAGCCGAACGGCAGCTCCTGCCGCCGGCCCGCATAGTCGCCGCTCACCGGGGTCTCGATCAGCGTCTCCTTGAACCCCGGCCCGTTCGGGTTGGCGTCGCCGTGAATCAGCCGCACGATGTCGGCCCGATACTCCGGTGCCTCGCTGCTGACCATGAACCGGATGGTCTCGCCCGGCTGGACGCTCAGCCGGTCCGCGTAGCCGACGATGCCCCGTTCCCGCAGCATCTCCGGCACCTCGGTGGAGCGCTGCTGGGCGACCTGGGCCGTCGCGCTCGCGGCGGTCAGGGCTGCAAGGACCAGCGCCGTGACTGGAATGACAACGCACGCACGCATCCGGGTGGCGGCCATCGGGTGCCTCCTCTCATCCTTCCGTGGTGATCGTAGCGACCGACGCGCCGCTGCGCAGAACCGTCGGCGAGGACGCCTGCTCGAGGAAGATCTCCGGCCGGCCGCTCCCGTCTGCGGGGAGCACCCACACGTCCGCGATCGGCGATCCGGTCTCTTTCGGCAGGGCGTACAGAATGCTGTCGTCGTCGAGCCACTCGACCTGATCGTCCACGCTGCGATCCTCGGCCAGCGCGGTTTCCTCCAGCGTCTCCAGGTCGAGCACATGCGGGCGCCAGTGCGCCCGTGCGCTGCCCGGCATCCGCTTCTTGAAGGCGACGCGCGTCTCGTCGGGCGACAGGGCCGGGCATTCGATCCCGTCGGTGACCACGCGCATGGCGCGGTCCGCGAGGCTGCCCTCGACCAGGTACATCACGCCCCCCGTGCCGAGGGTGGCGAAGAAGCGGTCGCCGTCCACCGAGAACGTCACGCCCCAGAAGTTGAAGTCGAGCGAATGGAACGGCTCGCCGTCGCGTGTGACCGGCAGCTCTTCCATGTTCGCCACGACCAGCGCGCCCGTGTCGGTGTCGACGATGCTGCTCTCGGTGGAGAAGAGGCTGTCCGCGTACGAGTGACCGGACACGAAGACGGTGATCGCGGCGTGCCGGCCGTCCGGAGAGACGCGCGTGCGGCTCGGGATGCCGTTGAGCGGAACGCGATGCCGCGGGCGGAAGTCCGGGTCGAAGAGCACCGCCGTGTAGGTCGTGAAGAAGTCGCGCTCCACGACCAGGCACGACCCGCGGCCGGCGGCGAAGTGGAGACGGTGGCACATGAGCGGCGTGGCCTCGCGCGTGCGCTGCCCGGGGAGTTCGGTCTCCACGGCCAGGAAGCCGTGGCTCCGATCGAGCCCGGTGTGGCGGACGAGAAACCGTCGCCGGAGAGCCGGCGCAGCGTGCTCCTCCGATTCGGGTCTGGCGAAGCGCGGCAATCGCTCCGTCGGAGCGGGCTCACCCGCATCCGGGAGCCTCTCGGCCGCCGTTGCATCCTCGCGCGAGGTGTCCGCATCCGCCGCGCCGGCGGTGCGCGCCGATGCGGCCGGGGTCGCCGGGGTCGCTCCCGCCCCCGCGACAAGGCGACCCGCACCCGCGGTCGCCTGCCCCGAAGGGACCGGCGCAGGCGCGAGCTCTGCGGTCGAACCGGGCGCGAGCGTCGCGGGCGAGACCGGGTCAGGTGGGACGGGGGCCGCGTCGAGGGATCCGGTGACCGGGGGCAGGCCACTCCCGCCGGTCCTGTCGGCTGACGGCGCGAGCGTGAACCAGGCGTACGCGCCGGTCAGCAGGGCGCAGAGCGCGCACAGCAGCAGGAATCGCGCGGCGTTCGAAGACCGGGACGCCGTGTCGGTTGCGGCGCCTCGCGAGCTCCCGCCGGAACGCGAGCGTCTGTGATCCATCCCGCCTCGGCCAGACAAAGCCGCTTCATTCCAGGGCCGAATTGTACAAGCAATCGAGCATCCTGCCGACCTGCACCAGCCTACGCGGCGGCCGGTCGCCGCGCGCGTTCCTCACGTTGCCTCCCGTTTCAGACCGCTGCCCTCACCGTCGTGACGGGAAACCTCAGGCATTTCCCACCGGGCTGCCGCGGCCCGGTAACGGTCCGGTCGCCGCGGGACGCATGGGACTTCCTTGTCCGCTGGCAGTACGACGACGAAGCCCGTCGGGGAGGCTGAAATCCGGACTCCTGCGGACAGCATCACGGGTGACGGCTTCCGATGGCCGCCGCTCACGTGGTCACGTCTCGTGCGCCCTGGCCGCGGCTCCCCCTGAGCGCCGCCGTGGCCAGGACGGTGGCGCCGCCGAGCGCGATCAGGAACCACGTCAGCGCCTGCGTGGGACCGTACCCGGCCCACACTGCGCCGAAGGCGACGGACGCGGCCAGCCGCCCGAGACTGGTCATCGTGGTCAGCAGGGCGAGGCCCGTACCCCGGACCTCCGCGGGCAGGATGGCGCTGGCCAGCGCCATCAGCACGCCCTCCGTCAACGCATAGTAGCCGCCCAACAGGACGATGCACACCACGAGATCACCGACAGACGCTTCCTCGGGAAGGGCGATCAGATAGGCCAGCAGCAGGACCCCGTGCCCGGCGAGAAACGTGGTCCGGCGGCCGAAGCGGTCCGCCAGCATCCCCGCCGGCAGGGCCAGCAGCAGGAAGCTGCCCGCGGTCCCGACGTAGAGGAGCGGGAACAGGCCCGGATTCAGCCCGGTGCGCTGCTGCAGAACCAGATAGAGGAAGCCGTCGCTGACGGTGGCCAGACCCAGCAGCGTCCCGGCGCAGGTCAGTGCCGCGAACCCGCGCGTGGCGAACAGGGCGCGAATCGCCCGGGCGGGGCGCAGCGGCGTTCCGGGGTCCAGCGCCAGACCGCGCGCGCGCCGGACGAACAGCCAGAGGACGCCGACGCCGACCACGGCGACCGCAAAGCTGGCGACGAAGACCAGGTCGAAGGCATCCGGTGCGGCGGACAGGATGGCGAGCGCGACGAGCGGTCCCAGCATCGCGCCCGTGCTGTCGAGCGCACGGTGGACGCCGAAGCTGGTGGCCAGGCCGGCGCGCCCGCTGCTCAGCGAGATCAGCGCATCGCGCGGCGCGGCCCGCAGCCCCTTCGCGGCGCGGTCCACCGCGACGATGGCCGCGATGACCGGCCAGGCGCCGCCCGCTCCCAGCAGCCCGATCCGGCACAATGCCGAGGTGCCGTAGCCGACCGCCGCCACTTCCTTGTCGCGCCGCGTGCGATCCGACGCGAAGCCGCCGGCCAGCCGCAGCAGTGCAGTCATGCCATGGTACAGGCCGTCGACGAGTCCGTACTGTAGCGGCGTCAGGCCCAGGTACAGCACCAGGTAGATCGGCAGCACGGTAGCCACCATCTCGGACGAGACGTCCGTCAGCAGGCTCGTGAACCCGAGCGCCACGACGTTGCGGCTTACTTGCGGCCGGAACCGCCGACCCCGCAGGGTCCGGACCGTCTGTCGCAACGCCGCCGCGGCGTCAACCTGGTACATGGCGGCCCTCCATGCGCCGCGCCAGAGACGCGACTGTACTTCGCCGGCCGTTCATCGTGGCAGAATGAGGGCAGGGCGAGCCGAACCTGCACCATGAAGTCCGTGCGAGCGGCGCTGGCGGCGTGCGGTCCAGTCGTTGCACTCGCCCTGAGTCTGCCCGCGTCGGCCCAGGTCGCGGCCGCGCAGGAACAGGCGGCGCGCGTCGTCACCTACAACGGGCAGATCGTGCCGATTCTGAACAGGCACTGCGTGTCGTGCCACCGCCCGGACGCGGTCGCCCCGTTCAGCCTGTCGACCTACGCCGATGTCCGCGCCCGCGCCCGGACGGTCGCGAACGTTACGCGGCGCCGGGACATGCCGCCGTGGAAGCCGGCGCCCGACGTTGCGAGCTTCCTGGGCGAGCGGCGCCTCGGCGAGGAGGAAATAGAACTCATCCAGCAGTGGGTCGGGGCGGGCGCTCCCGAGGGCGATCCGGATGGGCTGCCCGCTCCGCCATCGTGGCCCGCTGAATGGACGCGCGGAATCCCCGATCTCGTGGTCACCATGGACACGCCCTACCTGCTGCCGGCGGAGGGCGAGGACGTCTACCGCAACTTCGTCGTACCGGTTCCGACCACGCAGGCGCGCTTCGTCGAGGCGATCGAGCTCAAGCCCGCCACCACGCGCGGCATCCACCACGCTCGTATCCTCGTCGACCGTTCCGGCTCGGCCCGTCGACTCGACGCCGCCGACCCCGTTCCCGGCTACGACGATCGCCGCGTCGACCAGGCCCGGTCTCCCGATGGCCACTTCCTCGGCTGGGCGCCGGGCACGCTCCCGAGTCCGGTCCCCGATCATCTCGCGTGGCGTCTCGAGCCGCGTTCCGACCTCGTGCTCAAGACCCATCTCGTACCGCGGGGCGAGCCGACGCCGATCCGGGTCGCGGTCGGTTTCTTCTTCACGGACACGACGCCGACCGCGGCGCCGGCCGTGGTGCAGCTCGGATCCCAGACCATAGACATTCCCGCGGGGGCATCCGCCCATGTCGTTGAGGATCGGTATCGCCTGCCGGCCTCCGTCGAGCTGCTCGCGGTCTATCCGCACGCGCACTCTCTGGCCCGGCAGGTGGAGGCCTGGGCGGTCCTCCCGACGGGCGCCCGGCGACCACTGATCCGCATCGACGACTGGGACTTCGCGTGGCAGGACGAGTATCGCTACACCGAGCCGCCGCGCCTGCCGGCGGGAACCGAAGTGGTGATGCGTTTCGTCTTCGACAACTCCGCGGGCAATCCGAGAAACCCGAGCCGTCCGCCGCGCCATGTGCGTTTCGGTCCGCGATCGACCGACGAGATGGCCGAGCTGATGCTGCAGGTCCTGCCCGTCGATCCGGGCGATCGTCCGGCCCTCGTCCGGGACGTGTCCCGGCATGTCGCGCAGATCGTGCTCGCCGGATCCCGGCATGCGCTGGCCGCCGCGCCCGGCAGCGCCGCGATCCAGGAGCGCGTCGGCAACGATCTGTTCGCGGTCGGACAGGTGGGCGAGGCGATCCGGCACCTCGCGGCCGCAGTGCGCATCGCTCCGGACCGCGCGTCCGCGCATTACCGGCTCGGGACCGCGCTGGCGACGATCGGGAGAACCGCCGACGCGATGGACAGCTACCGGCGTGCGCTCGACCTGCGGCCCGACTTCGCCGAGGCGCACAACAACCTGGGCGGACTCCTGCACCTTTCCGGCGACCTCGAGGGCGCCGCCCGGCATTACCGCCGGACGTTGGCCCTGGATCCCGCACACGCGAACGCGCACTTCAATCTCGGCAACATACTGCTGGGCGCGGCGCGTTTCGCGGACGCCGAGCACGAGTT
>JAGWAH010000042.1:19804-20196 GCA_021296515.1 Acidobacteriota bacterium
AGGCAGGTAGCGCGGAGTCCGTCGGGAAACGCGGCGACCGTCCGATCAGCGAAGCTCCGCTTCCGTGAACGGCGTCCGGCAGGGCCGGCCCGCCTCGTACAGCGCCAAGTTGCCCGCCATGCGCCCCACGGCGTCGGTGAGCCCTGCATCGCGGGCCGCCGTCATGACGTCGCGCTGCACGGCGGCGGCCTGATCGTAGAGCCCCATCTCGGCGAGTGCCATGGCAGCCGTCTCGCCCAGTGCGAGGCTCTGCTGCTGCGCCAGCAGCTCTTCGACGAGCGACATCGCCCGGCGACCGTCGCGGACCCGATCGTCCGGCGCGCTGGCCAGCAGGCGTGCGAGCGCGTGCTTGAACATCGCGTTCTCGGGACTCGAGTCGAGGCCTTGCGTCA
>JAGWAH010000042.1:20211-26776 GCA_021296515.1 Acidobacteriota bacterium
CGGACCAGCGCCATCGCGGCCCCGAAGCCGGGCTCGGGGCGGGTCGGGTCCAGCGCCAGCGCCTCGTCGTAATGGGACAACGCTTCGTCCGGACGTCCGCTGCGCGCGAGGACGTCGGCGAGCTGCACCCGCGCCTGGATGTACGCCGGGTCGCGCTCCAGTGCCGCCGACAGATGGTCGATGGCGTCTCGATCCCGTCCCTGGTCGGCGAGCAGCACGCCGAGGCTGAACCGGGCCTGGGTGTGCTCGGGCGCGGTCCGGACGACGCGCTCGAACTCCGCCATGGCGCCGGAGGCGTCGCCCAACTGGAACAGCGCGACGCCGAGCCGCTGCCGTAGCGAGGGGTCGCTCGGGTCCAGCTCGAGCCCGCGGCGGAACAGGTCGGCCGCCGCGCGGTAGTTGCCGGCGTCGAGCGCCCGCCCGCCCCTGATGTTGTACGCGTTCGCGCTCTCGAGCAGCTCGTCGAGCTGCTGTCTCAGCGGATCCGGCGGGAGCGCCTCGACGTCTCCCCGCTGCTGCAGGTGCGCCTCGGCCTTCCCGGTATCACCGAGGCCCCGGTAGGCGAGCGCGAGCGGATAGTGCACGCCGGTGGCCCACGGCGCCAGCGCCAGCGCCCGTTCGAATCGCGCGACCGCGTCCGAGTACTGCCGGCGGTTCAAGGCGACGCGTCCGAGTCCGACCTGCGCCGCCGCCGAGTCGGGGTGTTGCTCCAGCGTTTCGCTGTACGTCCTCTCGGCTGCGTCGATCTCCCCCTGCGCGAGCAGCACGTCCGCGAGCAATACCTGCGCGGCCAGCCCGTTCGGCTGAAGCTCGACGGCCCGTTCGTAGGCACGGGCCGATTCCGCGAGGTCGCCGTTCGCTTCGTGGATTCGGCCGAGATAGTACGGCCACCGCACGTCGTCCGGCATCAGCGTCCGTGCGTTGCGCAGGCTGGCTTCGGCGGCGTCGACGTAGGTCGCGGCCAGCAGCAGCATGCCCAGGCGGCCGTACGCATCGC
The DNA here is from genome assembly GCA_021296515.1 of Acidobacteriota bacterium. Lineage (GTDB taxonomy): Bacteria > Acidobacteriota > Vicinamibacteria > Vicinamibacterales > UBA8438 > WTFV01. Next base: position 21,209 of record JAGWAH010000042.1, read on the forward strand.
CGAGCGCCGCGGGCGCGGTCGACGGCTCGTCGATGCGCACGCGGACCGCGGTACGGTACGTGCGCATCTGCTGCGCGACCGGTTCCGTCATGGCCGCGTAGTCGGGCATGGTGACGGGCAGCAGGTCCCGGCCGTCCGGCGGCAGCAGCACCGATTCCGCCGCGCCGGGGGCCTCTCCCGATGCGTCGTTCGTACCGCCGTCCTGAGCGCCGCAGCCGATGCTCAGCGCGGCGACCAGACAGCAGATCGCGCGCGCCCCGCCGACAACGGCGTGCCGGTGGCCGTTCATCGCGTCTCCTCCGGTGGCGGTTGTCCCCGTCCCTCGGTCAGGGTCGTGTAGCGGTCGATGGCCACGCTGCTCCAGACCTCGGCGCGCCCGCTGGGCCAGAGCACGCGCACCGCCGGCGCCGCCGGCGAGTCGCCGAGGCCGACGAGCACGCGTGGATCGCTGGCCGACGCGTAGCTGCCGTCGGTGCGGGCGCGCCGCCAGCGCGTCGGCTCGCCGTCCCGGATCACGGCCACGCGGGCGCCCAGCATGTCGCGTCCAGGGGCGGGGTCGGGACCGTTCGCGGACGCGACGAGCCGCAGGCCCACCCAGTGCCGCCGGTTGCCGACGGCGTTGACGAGCAGTCGGACCGGACCGGCGTTGTTGCCCACCAGCACGTCCACGTCCCCGTCGTTGTCGATGTCGCCGAACGCGGCGCCGCGGCTCACCTCGGAGAGATCGAACACGGGACCTGCCCGGTCCGTGACGTCCGCGAAGCGCCGGTTCCCCAGGTTGCGGAACAGCGTGTTGCGCTGGTCGTAGGGAAACGCGTCGCCGGCGCGTCCGTCCACCGCCACCACCGTGCCGTTGACCGCCATGACGTCGAGCCGGCCGTCGTTGTCGAAATCGAACCACGCCGAGCCCCAGCCGGTGTAGGGCAGGCTCCCCGACCCGAGTCCGGACTGCGCGCTCTCGTCCCGGAACAGCGCGGACCCGTCGTTGACATAGAGGTTGTTGCCCTCGGTCGTCAAGTGCGTCAGGAACAGGTCTTCGTCGCCGTCGTCGTCGAAGTCGCCGGCGTCCACGCCCATGCCGGCCTCGGGCGTTCCGAGCTCGCTCAGGGCCGCGCCCGAGAGCACCGCCGCGTCCGTCAGGGTGCCGTCGCGCTGGTTGATCCAGAGCAGGTTCTCGGTGCCGTCGTTGGCCACGTAGATGTCGGGCCAGCCGTCGCCGTCGTAGTCCGCGGTGGCGACGCCCAGCGCCGGTCCGTAGCGTCCCGCCGCGGCCCGCGTGACGCCTCCCGTGCGGCCGTGCCGGAGCGCCGTTCCCGTGACGTCGTCGAACGTGCCGTCGCCGCGGTTTCGGTACAGGCGGTCCGGCAGCCCGCCGTAGGTCTCCGGGGGGCAATAGTCGCGCGCGCCCGCCGCGTTCGGGCAGACGGTGTCGTCGTCGAGGTCGTAGTCGACGTTGTTGCCGATGTACAGGTCGAGCCAGCCGTCGCGGTCGTAGTCGACGAACGCCGCCGAGACGCCGAACGTGCCCCGCTCCTCCAGGCCGGCGCCGTCCGACACGTCGGTGAACGTCCCGTCGCCGTTGTTGCCGAAGAGGCGGTCCGACCCGAAGTTGGTCACGAACAGATCGACCCACCCGTCGTTGTGGACGTCGCCGGTCGCGACGCCCAGACCGTAGCCCTCGGCCGCCAGCCCGCTCGCGGCGGTGACGTCGACGAAGCGCGGCGACGGGACTCCGTCGTCGCCGGCTTCGAGGTCGTTGCGGTAGAGGCGGGCCGAGAGCGGGCGCGGCGAGGCGGGCGGTACGAGGGCGTCCGAGAGATTCGCTTCCGGGTCGAGCATGCGGCCCTGGACGAGGAACACGTCGAGGTCGCCGTCGTTGTCGTAGTCGAGCAGACCGACGCCCGGAGGCAGGATCTCGGGGTAATAGAAGCGTCCGGAGGCGCCGTTGAAGTGCACGAAGTCGAGGCCCACGGCCGCCGCCCGGTCGACGAACCACGCCGCGTCGCCGGAATCCCCGGATCCGCTGCCGGGGGCTCCAGGGCGCCCGGCAGCGGCGCGATCACCGAGGGAAGAGCCGCTCGGGGCGCACCCCGCGAGAATGGCCGCCGTCAGTACGATCAGCGCGCCTGCCATGCGACACATGATATTGCCGCACCGCGCACCCCGCACGCGATCAGCGCACGGCGCCCGCGGATCGCTCCAGGAAGGGATCGAACTCGACCGGATCGTCGCTGCGCCACGGCCGCCCGCTCGCGTAGCGCGCCAGCTTCTCCCGCATCCGGGGCACGAGGTCCGGCCGCCCGCCGCCGGCAGCCCGGTCGATGGCGTCGCGCTGCCACCGGGCCGCGGTCTCGTAGCGTCCCGTCTCGGCGAGGGCCATCGCCATGGACTCGCCCAGATCGAGACGCTGCGTGGTCTCCGGAAGCCCCTGCAGCAGTGCCAGCGCACGGGCGCCGTTCCTGACGCCGGCGTCCGGCGCGCCGCTCAACAGGCGGGCGAGCGCGTGGGCGAAGAAGGGCTGGTCCACGTACATGGCCAGCGCATCCGTCAACCGGTCCCGCGCGCTCGCGTAGCGGCCGAGGCGGACGAGCGTGATCGCATGGCCGAACGGAGCTTCCTCGATCCGCGGGTCGCCCGCCGGGCCCTGCTCGATGACCCTCTCGTACTGCTCCAGCGCTTCCTCGAAGCGCCCCTGCCGGCGCAGGAGACCGGCCAGTGCCAGTCGCGCCTCGACATGGCCCGGCTCGTGGCGCACGGCCGACTCGAATCGCTCTATCGCCTCCGGCCTGCGGCCCGCTCCCTCCAGCAGCACTCCCAGGCTGAAGTGCGCCAGCGCGAAATCGGGCGCCGTCTGCAGGATGCGCTCGAACTCCGCGAAGGCCCCGCCCGGGTCTCCCATCTGAAACAGCACGGTGCCGAGCCGATGCCTCAGTGTCGGGTCGCCCGGTTCGAGGACGAGCCCGCGCCGGAAGTACCCGGCGGCCGAGACCCAGTCGCGCCGGGTGAGGGCCCGGTTCCCGCGTCGCTCGTACGCCCGCGGGCTCTCGATCAACGTGTCGAGCGCCTCCATCAGGGGATCCTCCGCCAGGATCGCGACGTCGGCCCGCTGCCGCATGTGCTCTTCGGCCCTGTCGAGCCGGCCGAGTCCGCGGTAGGCGAGCGCCAGCGGATAGTGGACGCCCACCGCGGTCTGCCCGCTCAGCCGCAGCCCCTCCTCCAGGAACTCGACGGCGCGGGCGTAGTCGTTGCGCGCGAGCGCGGCGCGGCCGATCCCGACGTGGGCGACGACCGAGTCGGGCTGCATGGCGAGCTGCGCCCTGAACAGGGGTTCGGCAGCCTCCGGGCGTCCCTGCAGGAGGTGCACGTCGCCCAGCGACAGCAGGGCCAGCGGGTCGTCGGGCCGGATGCGCAGCACCGCATCGAAGGCGGCGGCGGAATCGTCGAGCGCGCCGGTCGTCCTGTAGAGGTGCCCCAGGTAGTACGGCCAGCGAGCGTCGTCGGGCGCCAGCGTCTGCGCCTGCCGCAGGTACGGCTCGGCCACGTCGGCCAGCCCCGCGGCCATCAGCAGCTTCCCCATGTCGCCGTAGGCGGCGGCGCGGGCGGCGGCGTCCGCGGCCGGCGCCGCGACGGTGCGCATCAACGCGGCGTGCTGCGAGCGCACCTGTTCGCGCACGAAGAGGTCGGCCGTGGACAGGTCCGGCAATGTGGCTGGCAGAGCGGTCCCGCTTCCCGCCTCGGGATCGCCTCCGCCCGCGCAACCGGCTACCCAGATCGCGAACGAAGCGATCAGGGTGGCGCCGATCGTCCGGGTGGCGCCGTTCGCGGAACCCGTCCAACCGCGCAGGCGATGCAGGCTCATGGCGCCGCCCCCTGCCCTTCGGTCAGCGTCGTGTAGGCGTCGACGGGAAGGTCGCGCCATTCCTCGACCCGCCCGCTCGGCCAGACGACGCGCACGCGCGGAGGCTCCGCGGAGGCGCCCAGCCCCACCAGCACGCGGGGATCGTGCGCGGACGCGTAGCTCCCGTCGGTGCGCGCGTGCCGCCACCGCGTTTCGCCGGCGGAGGTCACGGCGACGCGGGCGCCGAGCATGTCGCGCTGCGCACCGCTTCCCAGCAGTCTCAGGCCCAGCCAGTGGCTGCGGTTGCCCACCTCGTTGAGCAGGAGCCGCGCCGGGCCGCTGTTGTTGGAGACGACGACGTCGGTGTCGCCGTCGTTGTCGACGTCTCCGAACGCCGCGCCGCGGCTGATCTCCGAGCGGCGGAAGGCAGCGCCGGCCCCGGCGCTGACCTCCTCGAACCGCCCGTTGCGCAGATTGCGGAACAGCAGGTTGGTCTCGTCGTAGGGAAACGGATGGTCGCCGCGCCCGTCGATCGCCTCGATCGCGCCGTTGACGGCCAGCAGGTCGAGCCAGCCGTCGTTGTCGACGTCGAGCCACCCGGCGCCGAAGCCGGTGTGCCCGTGGCTCGCGGGACCGAGTCCGGTCCGGATGCTGGCGTCCTCGAACAGTCCGTTCCCGACGTTCTCGTACAGGTTGTTCCCTTCGGTCGGCAGGTGAGTCATGAAGAGATCGAAGTCGCCGTCGTTGTCGAAGTCGCCGGCGTCGACGCCCATGCTCGCCTCCGCCGCGCCGTCGCCGCTCAACGCCGCTCCCGACACCAGGCCGCGATCCCGGAACGTTCCGTCACCCTGGTTGATCCACAGCAGGTTCTGGTGCACGTCGTTGGCGACGTAGACGTCGCTCCACCCGTCGCCGTCGAAGTCGGCGGTCGACACGCCGAGCGCAGGACCGAACGCGGCCCCGGGGAGCCCTGTGACGGTCTCGTCCGTGAACCGGCCGTCGCCGCGGTTCCGGTAGAGCCGGTCGGCCTGCGGCGCGTAGACCTCCGGGGTGCAGTAGTCCCGCCGGCCCGCCAGGCCGGTGCACGGACGGTCCGTCTCGATGCTGTACTGCACGTAGTTGCCGACGTAGAGATCCAGCCAGCCGTCGCGGTCGTAGTCGACGAACGCAGCCGACACGCTCCACCCGCCGCCCTCGGCGCCGCCCGCTTCGGACACGTCCGTGAACGTGCCGTCGCAATTGTTGCGGAAGAGCTGATTGGGGCCGAGGTTGGTGAGGTAGAGGTCCGTGCAGCCGTCGTTGGTGACGTCGCCGGCCGCGACGCCCATGCCGTAGCCGCGCGCCTCGATCCCGCTTCGTTCGGTGACGTCGGTGAACCGCACCGAGCGCGTCCCGTCGGGCTCCACCCGCAGATCGCTCCGAAAGAGCCGCCCCCCCGGGCGCGGGGCGACGGGGGGCGGCGATCCGTCGTTCCGATTCGGACCGTCGCCGAGCAGGCGGCCCTGCACCAGGTACACATCGAGGTCGCCGTCGTTGTCGTAGTCGAGCAGGCCGGCGCCGGCCGGAATCATCTCCGGAAAATAGTACCGGCCCGACATGCCGTTGAAGTGGGTGAAGTCGAGGCCGGTTCTTGCGGCGGCCTCCGAGAACCAGTCGCCGGCCCCGGCCTCGAAGAGGTCGCCGGCCTCCCGGAGATCGGGCAGCGGAGCCGTACGGTGTCGCGCTGCCGG
>JAGWAH010000042.1:26862-36421 GCA_021296515.1 Acidobacteriota bacterium
GCCCAGGCCGGGATGTGCATGCCCTTAGCGCCCCGAAACGCCTCGCAAGCTCGGAGTCTCGGCCCATCCTGTCCGCACCATGGACCTTGCGTCTCGGAACTCCGCTTCGCTGCGCGCTGCGGCGCAAGCTCCTAGAAGTCGATCTGGCCGCCGATCTGGACGAGCCGCGGATCGATGATCGAGTTCGGGTACCCCCACCGCGAGCCGTACGAGCTGTTGACCGTACGGACGTCGCTGGTGTTCATCAGGTTGTACGCGTCGAGATTGATCTGGAAGCGCAACCGCCTGTAGTTGATGATCTTGCTCAACCGGAAATCCAGCCGCGAGATCCGCTCCTCGAACAGCGTCTGCGGCGCCACGAGCGGCACCACCGCGAAGCCGGCCGACAACGGCCGGCCGAGGCCCATGACCGCATCGTTGCCGATGAAGAGGTTTGCATCGTACGCCGGCCCCGACAGGTTCTGGTAGGCCGCGCTGATGAAGAGGTCGCCCGGCAACGGGATCGACCCGAACGCCTTGTACTGCGTCTGCGCCTTGAACGGCGTCACCACCCGGCAGTGCAGCATGTCCTGCGGCGAGTCGATGGTGAAGCACTGGTCTTCGATCGACTTGCCGGTGTCGATCCCGCCGCCGAACTGGATGCCGTTCCCGATTCGGCCGTCGAACGTGACGTTGAAGAAGTGGTTCTGCCGGCTGTCGCTCCCGAAGTAGGTGGTCCGCGTGATGATGTTGTCGACCTGGCCGAACTTGTCCGGATTGAGGTCGTACAGACCGCAGATCTCGTTGCCGCCGCCGCCCGGCAGTCCCGGGTTGCGGGGCGCGGTGACGCAGTACGGGCTGTAGTCGTCGGGGGTCACGGCCTGGTTGTCGGTCCGCCGGTTCTTGCTGTTGGTCTCCTGTGAGTAGCCGGCGTTGTTGAAGTAGTAGCCGACGGTCATCGACAGCCCCTGCACCAGCTCCTGCTGGATCTCGGCCGACATGTCCCAGTTGCTGTCGCGCAGGCCGTTCAGCACGTCCGGGTCCCACTGGACGGCGTTGGGGTTCAACTGGCCGAAGTTGTTGTTGTCGATCGCGCCGCATTCCCCGTTCGCGGCGAAGTTGCCCAGGTCGCAGTCGGGGACATAGTTGAGGTTGGCGTCGTTCCACGAACGGTTGGTGTTGTTCACCGAACGCACGATCGGGTTGTTGGCGTTGGTGATCTCGGTGCCGATCTTGGCCACGTAGCGGCCCAGCGATCCCTTCAGAGCGGTCCGGCCGTTGCCGAACAGGTCGTACGCGACCCCCAGGCGCGGATTGATGTCCTTCCAGCTCGGCGTTCCCATCCGCGCGTCGTAGGACCGCCGGCCCAGCCAGGGGTTGAGTCTCGCAAAGTCTCCCCAGGGATTCGTGGCGTGCGGTTCCCCGGGCAGATCCTGTTGCGGGCTGTACCCGTAGAGGGAGTCGAACCGCACCCCCAGGTTGAGCGACAGGCGGTCTATCGTCCATTGATCCTGCGCGTAGATCCCCAGATCCCGGGCCCGGTCCCGCTGCAGGTAGGGTGTCGACCACTGCGTGATCCGGTTCGGCACGCCGTTGTTGAACCGGTACTGCACGTTGCCGCCGCCGCGGACCAGGTAGACGTTGTCCACGAGCTGCTCGGCCTGGATCCCGGCCTTGAAGTTGTGCGACCCGGTGACGTACGACACCGAGAAGCGCTGGCTGTAGCGGTCGGTGTTGTTGGGGTCGCCCCGCAACCAGGCGTAGTTGCCGTAGTTGATCCCCAGCCCGGTGTCGGTCACCTGGACGTGATCCGCTTCGACGCCGGGCATCAGGAAGCTGTTCCACTGCGAGATCGCCATCGCCCCGCCCGCCTCCAGCAGCAACCGGCTCGTCTGGGTCGAGGTCCACGAGAACTGGATCAGCCGGTTCGGGTCGAAACGGTAGCCGCTCGACGATTCCTGCATCGACGAGGCGTTCGTCGAGCCGCAGTTGCAGGCCCGCTGCTCGTCGTAGGTCATGTTGAACTTGTGGTTCTCGGCCGCCTGCCAAGTGACCCGGCTCAGGTACGAGTCGTACCATTCCAGCCGCCCGCTGAAGCGGTTGTCCGGTTGATCGACGTACGGGATGAAGTTCACGACCTGGCGTTCCGCTCCCGGAGGCGTGAGGTAACGCGGCTGGCCGGTGTCCGGCGCGCCCGGGAAGGTGCTCTGGTTCCAGTAGACGCCCGCGTGCTTGCGCGAGAAGCCCCAGCTCCGCCCGGCGAAGAAGAACCACAGCTTGTCGCGCTTGATCGGCCCGCCCAGGCTGATCGACTGATCCCACATCTTCAGCGTCTCGTTCGCCGTATCGAGGCCCTTTTCCTGCAGCTCGGGCGTCAGGTTCTGGCCCTCCATGCTGTCGTTGGCGAAGAACCCGGCCAGGATCCCGCTGAAGGTGTTGCCGCCCTCCTTCGGAATGACGTTGACGACGGCGCCGTCGGCGTTGGTGTCGGCCGAGATGCCGGTCGTCTGCAGCACCATCTCCTGGACCGCCGCCGCGTTGATCTGGTAGCTGCTGTTCCCGAAGCTGTTCTCGACGCCCATGCCGTCCATCGCCACCTTGGTCCCGGCCTTGCCGTGGTACTCGCCGCCGACCTGCGACGTGTAGCGGCCGCCGACGTCCGCCAGGCCGGTGAATCCGGGCGTGAGGGTGACGAGGTTGTTGACGTGCTTGGTGCTCATCGGCAACGTCGAGAGCACTTCATCGGTCACCAGCGTCTGCCGGCGCACGTTCTGCACGTCGACCACCGGGGCGGCCCCGGTCACCGTAATCGTCTCCTCGATGCCGCCGACCGCCATGGCCGAGTCGACGTTGGCCGTGAATCCGGTGGTCAGCTCGATCCCCTCACGGATGATCGTGCTGAAGCCGGGCAGACCGAAAGTGACCGTGTAGACGCCCGGGCGCAGGTCGACGATGGAGTACAGGCCCTGGCTGTCCGTGATGGCCACCCGCTGACCTTCGATCAGGGCCGGGCTTGCCGCCGTGACGGTCACGCCGGGCAGGACGCCGCCCGTGTTGTCCGACACGGTTCCGGAGATGCCTTGCGCCAGGGCTGCCGCTGGTGCAAGCAGGAGGACGCCGGCGACGATGCAAGTGCGACGCGAACGGTAGATGCGCTTCGACATGCTCTCGGTCCTCACGTTCGTCTGCTTCTGCTGTTCAACTCGTACGTCAACACCCGTATGGCTGCCCGGGACGACCTCCTCGCGTCCTGCGCCCACTGTCTCAGAGTGGACGATGGATGTTACCAACATTCTTGCGACCGCGGTCCCGCCCGCGTTGACAGGCTCGCGGTGAAGTGCTCCAATCGATCAGGCAACCGGTCACGCCGGCAGCGCTCGGGCAAGTCCCGGGGCTCACGGCGCGACTCCGGCCGCACCGCCGGGTGGCGTGGCGGCCGATGGGAGAGAGGAGGTCATCTCATGTGCAGACTCTCCCGCTCCCCTTGGACATTCGTCGTCGTCGGCTCCTTCCTGCTCGTGCCGACCGCAGCGTCGGCGCAAGGCATCTCCGGTGAGGTCACGGACGATACCGGCGGCGTGCTGCCGGGTGTGACCGTCACCGCCGCCAGCCCCGCGCTCATCGAGGGCCAGCGGATCGCCGTCAGCGACAGCCAGGGCCTCTACTCGATCATCGACCTGCGGCCCGGCGTCTACACGGTCACCTTCACTCTTCCGGGCTTCACCACGCTCGTCCGGGAGGGAATCGAGCTTTCGACGGGGGTTACGGCGAACATCGACTCGGCGATGGCCGTCGGCGGCATCGAGGAGACCATCACCGTCACCGGCGCCACGCCGGTGGTCGACGTGCAGAACGTCCGGCGGCAGACGGCGGTCACCGACGAAACGCTCTCCACGCTGCCGATGAGCACGAAGCACGTCAACAACCTCGTCACCCTGACGCCGGGGTTCACGGGCCTGGCCGACGTGGGCGGCCGCTACAGCTCGCAGGTGGGCGGCTCGTTCCACGGTAAGCGAGGCACCAAGGTGGCGTTCGACGGCATGGGCGTGGAGAACACCTCGGGGAACAGCAGCTACCAGATCAACGCGGCGGCGATCGAGGAGATGGTGCTCCAGACGAGCGGCATCGCGACGGGCCGGTCGTCAACATCATTCCCAAGGAGGGGGGCAACCAGTTCAGCGGGGTTGCCGCGGGCTTCTTTTCCAACGACCGCATGGAGAGCGAGAACCTGACCGCCGACCTCCGGTCACGCGGCCTGAATCGGTCGAACAAGACCCTGAAGATGTGGGACCAGTCGCTCAGCCTCGGCGGCCCCATCATGCGGGACCGGGTGTGGTTCTTCATCGCCGGGCGGAGCTGGGGCTTCTCGCGGCGGCACGACGGCGTCTTCTGGAACCAGAACACCGCCGCGTGAGCCCGTTCCTCACGCCGCCGGGAGCCGAGCGCAAGGTCGTGCGGTTCACCCCGTGGACGGACCGGCCGGACGACCGCTACAGCGGCCGGCTCGAGTGGTACGACTCGTACCTGAGCCGGATCACCTGGCAGGCGACGGAGAACCAGAAGGTGAACTTCACCTACGACGAGCAGCGGGCGTGCAACTGCGGCTCGACCAACTCGACCCGCATGCAGGAGTTCAGCCCCGGGTACCGGTTCGACCCGAACCGTCTACTGCAGGGCACGTGGACATCGACGCAGACGAGCCGGCTGCTGCTGGAGGCCGGCGCGACGGTAGCCATCTCGCAGTGGAATCAGTTCTTCATGCCGGGTGTCACGCCGGACATGGTGCGGATCACGGATCTGGGGACGGGCATCAGCTACGGCTCGGGTTCGGTGTATCGCGGCGACCCGAACAACACGGACCGCTACTCGGCCCGCGGGTCGGTCTCGTACGTCACCGGGTCGCACAACTTCAAGGCCGGGTTCCTCTACGAGCACCTGACGCGGGACAACTTCTTCTTCCGGCCCACGAACGCCGAGTACTGGTTCCGCAACGGCGTGCCGCTCCGGATCAGACAGCATGCGACGCCGGCGCTCGAAAAGAACCGCGTCAACGAGGTCGGGATCTACGCGCAGGACCAGTGGACGATCGACCGGCTGACGCTGAACCTCGGCGCGCGCTTCGACTCCATGAACGGCTACGTGCCGGCGCAGTCGTTCCCGGGGGGACCCAATCCGGGGACGTGGCCGGGCGTGACGTTCGGCAACGACTGGCTCCCGCCGGTGGACTTTGCGCCCCGCAGCAACGTGCCGGTGTGGCGGGACTTCAGCCCGCGCCTGGGGGCCGCCTACGACCTGTTCGGGGACGGGCGGACGGCGCTGAAGTTCTCGATGGGCCGCTACGTCGGGAAGTCGAGCACGAACATGACGGCGGCGAACAACCCGATCAATACGTCGATTCTCTTTGCGAACCGGTCCTGGAACGACGCCAACGGCGACTACGTGCCGGACTGCAACCTGGGGAACTTCGGCGCCAACGGGGAGTGCGGCCCGATTGACAACTCGAACTTCGGCCAACAGAACCCGAACGCTGTGCGGTGGGATCCCGACGTCCTGAGCGGCTGGGGCCGGCGGGACTACAACTGGGACATGTCGGCGGAAGTGCAGCAGGAGCTCCGCGAAGGGCTGTCGATGAGCGTCGGGTACTACTACAACACCGGCGGGTATTTTTCGAGCGGGTCGGGCTACGGCACCCTCGGAGCGAGCAAGGTGCGGCTGACGGACAACGTCCTGGTGACGCCCGACGACTACGACCACTACTGCATCACGGCGCCGCTGGATCCGCGGCTGCCCGGCGGCGGCGGGCACGAGGTCTGCGGCCTCTACGACATCAAGCCGGAGAAGTTCGGACAGGTCGAGAACCTGATCACGGCCGTAGACCGCTTCGGCCAGTTCGGGTTGTCGCACCACTTCGTGCAGGTGAGCTTCGACGGGCGGTTCGCCAACGGCATCCAGATCGGCGGCGGCGTGGATACGGGGCGCTCGGTCCAGGATCAGTGCTTCGTGGTCGATACGCCGCAGCAGATGTTGCACTGCCGCGAGGTCAGGCCCTGGGAGGCCCAGACGCAGGTCAAGGTCTACGGGTCGGTGCCGCTGCCGGGAGACACGATGTTCAGCGCGACCTACCAGGATCTGTCGGGACCGCCGATTGACGCCAACTACGCGGCGACGAACGACGAGATCATGGCATCGCTCGGGCGGCCGCTGGCGGGCGGCCGGCGGGCGGCGACGGTGCCGCTGGTCGCGCCGCAGACGTTGTTCGAAGGGCGGATTCGGCGGCTGGATCTGAGGGTCAGCAAGATCCTCTACGCCGGCCGCTTCCGCTTCCAGATCAACTTCGACGCCTACAACGCGCTCAACACCAGCTCGGTGCTGGGGGTGAACAGCACGTTCGGCTCGCGCTGGCAGCAGCCCGCGACGATCATGGATCCGCGGCTGATGCAGATCGGGGGCCAGATCGACTTCTAGGAGCTTGCGCCGCAGAACCCAGCGATGCGGGAGTTCTGAGGCGCAAGCGTTCGCATCGCGTCCCAGGGTGGTCCGTGGTCTGCACGGCCGCCCGGGACGCGCTGCAGATCCCTACCCCAGACTGCGAGCGCGTCGAGCTTCTCCAAGTCCGGCAGGTCCTCGTCCAGGATCGGGAAGTAGATGTAGAGGACCTGGTTGGGCACGGTGGGGACGCCCACGTCGAGGCCGCCCTCGAGTTCGATCACCGTGTCGAGGCCGCTCGACGAGGCGATGTTCAGCTCGGGGGGAATCTCGTAGCTGCCGGCGCCCGCGTCCGTGTCGTTCAAGGTGTGTTCCAACTCAGTACATCACGAAGGCGAACAGCCGCTGTCCGACGGCGACCAGCACGTACTGGCGGCCGTCGAGCAGGTGCGTCTGCGGGGCGTTGGAGATGTTGCCGATGCGCGTGTGCCACAGCAGGTCGCCGTCGGCCGCGTCGAACGCCACGAAGTTGCCGCTGCCGTCCCCGGTGAAGACGACGCCCCCCGCGGTGGTCAGCACCCCCGCGCCGCCCCCGCCGCCCGGCGGCCAGGCGTGGCGCCAGACGATGTCGCCGGTGCGGTAATCGATGGCCGAGAAGGCGTTGCCGCCCGATCCGACCACCACGCGGTCCTTCCCGCCGAGCCCCATCGACCCGCGCGGGTCCGGGTCGGTCAGGTAGAGCAGGTTGAAGCCGTTGTTCTCCTGCGTGTAGAAGAGGCCGGTGTCGGGGTTGAACGCCGGCGGCTGCCAGTTGGTGACGCCCCCTTCGACCGGCGACACGAGTGCGCCGGGGATGATGGCCTCCTTGCGCGGGTCCGGATTGGGCGAGCCGCTCTCGCGGACGTGGCTGGCCCAGTTGGCGGTGGCGCCGTAGCGGCTGGTGGCGATGTGCTCGCCGGTCACGCGGTCGACGGTGAAGAAGTAGCCGTTGCGCGCCGCCGTCGAGACCAGCTTGCGCGGCTCGCCGTCGATGACGCCGTCGATGAGGATCGGGGTCTGGGCCGAGTCCCAGTCGTGGGTGTCGTGCGGCGAGGTCTGGAAGTACCAGGCCATCTCGCCGGTCGCCACGTCGACCGCGATCAGCGTGCAGGTGAACAGATTGTCGCCGCGCCGCGCCACCCCGGTGTAGCCCGGCGTCGGATTCCCCGTGCCGAAGATGTAGTAATTCGTCTCGGGGTCGTAGACGCCGGGCACCCAGACCTGTCCGCCGCCGTGCGAGGCCGCGTCCAGGCTCGGCCACGTCTCCAGCCCCGGATCTCCCGGCTTCATGATCCACTGGCGCTCGCCCGTTGCCGGGTCGAACGACTGCAGGAAGCCGGGGGCGTCGAGGTCGTTGCCGGTGCCGACCAGCAGGTGGTCGCCCACGACGATCGGCGCCATGGTGGAGAAGTACTGCTCCTCGAAGCTCGCGATCTCGGTGTGCCAGCGCTCCTCGCCGGTCCGCAGATCGAGCGACACCAGGTAGTTGTCGACCGTTTCGAAGAAGAGCGAGTCGCGCCAGATCGCCGCCCCGCGGTTGCCGATGTGGGGGCCGCCGCGGGTCTTCCAGAAGTAGTGCCAGCGCTCGGTGCCGTCGCGCGCGTCGAGCGCCCAGACATGGTCCGGGGCGGTCACGTACAGCAGGTCGCCCACCTGCAGGATGGCGCCCTTGATGCGCTGGCTGCCGATGGTGAACTCGCCGCTGCTCGCGCCGCCGATGAAGTCGGGCGCGCCGGGGCCGGTGAGCGGCGGCATGCCGGTGTTCAGCTCCACCGTCCACGCCAGCGTCAGGTGCAGCACCGTTTCGGTGTTCACCTGCGTCAGCTTGCTGTAGCGCCGGCCCGTGTAGTCGCCGGAGTAGGTCGGCCACGACTCTTCGAGCGGCGCGGTGAGCGACGCGGGGTCGAGCCCGCCTTCCTGCGCGCCGGCGGCGGCGGGAGCGGTTGTCAGCAACGCGGCGGCGAGCGCCGGAAGCAGTCTCCGTCTCATTGCAGGGTCACGTCTCATTGCAGGGTCACCAGATAGGCCGTCACGTTGTGGATGTCGGCGTCGCTGTACACGGAAAGCAGCTCGCGGTGGCGGGCCAGCGGGTCGGCGAGCTCGATTCGCACGCCGCCGCCGCGACGGCTGAACGAGCGGTGCCGCCCGTCGGTCGTCGTCAGCACGACCACGAAGTCGTCGAGCCGCTCGAGGCGCCCTTCCACCCGCTCGCCCGCGGAGGTGGCGACGGTCACGTCCACCGGGGGCCGCGGTCCTGTTCGGGAGCCGCCGCGCACCCAGGTGTTCTGGAGCTCCTTCGGCTCCGGAATCCGCGAGGCGATGCCCTGCAGGTCGCCGGACGCCGAATGGCACGCGGCGCACTGCGCGGCGAAGTAGGCCTCCCCGGCCGCCGCGTCGCCGACCAGGATGTCCAGCTCCACCGCCTCGCCCTCCGGCGGCCCGCCCTGACGGGTCGCGGTGGAGAGCACATCGTGGATGTACTCGGCGACGGCCCGCACGTCCTCGTCGGAGAGCGGTTGCGCCGGCATGCCGGAGCCGTCCGGCGACGTGCTGCCGTTCCGGATCACCGGCCCCATCAGCTCGCCCTGCAGGTCGCGCAGCACGAGTTGCGACCGCAGCAGGTTGGGCCCGCCGAGGTCGCCGCCCCGCAGGTCGACGCCGTGGCAGGCGCGGCAGTTGATGCCGTATATTCCCCGGCCGCGGGCGATCAGCTCGGGATCCCCCGGCGGGCGCTGCAGGGCCGGGTAGAGTCCCGGGCGCCGGGGTTGCCCGGCCGCCTGCTCGCCGGCCTCTTCTCCGGCACGGCGTCCCGCCGCCGCGAGCTGGGCACCCCACGCCGCCGTCAGGGCCGTCGCCAGAAGCAGGGCGCCGATTCGTGTCGCTGTTCGAGTCGCGCTGTGCATTGCGGCGATTATGGCCGCGCTGGGCCGGGTGTCAAGCGGCGGGATCAAGCGGCGGCGGTCGAGCGAACGTGGTCGGCCATTCAAGGTTCGGCGCTGTGCGGCCGACACGATCACTCGTGATGCGCAAAGTGTTCCGTGCGGGGCTCGGCACATGGAGCAGGGCGGCTGACGGAAGGGCCGGTCCGGCGGCTGGTGGCCGGTCGGCGGCCGCT
>JAGWAH010000004.1:0-67077 GCA_021296515.1 Acidobacteriota bacterium
CCCTGTCGATGCGGTTCACCTACGACAACTCGGCCGACAATCCGCGCAATCCCAACGATCCGCCCCTGCGCGTGCGAGCCGGCAATCGATCGTCGGACGAGATGGCGCACCTGCAGCTCCAGGTCCGCCCCCGGCGCGCCGCCGATCTGGTGCTGCTGCGCGAGTCGCTCTACCGGCATGCGATCCGCCGCAACCCGGCGAACCCGTGGTCGTACTACGAGCTCGGAAACGCGTTGCTGGAGCAGGATCGCCTGGACGAGGCGGCACGGCAGTACCTGGCGGGGCTCGCGGCCGATCCGACGCACGTGCCGTCGCGCACCAGCCTCGGCGCGGTCCGTGAGCGGCAGGGGCGGCTGGACGAGGCGGCGGCGGAATTCCGGATCGTGGTGGAGCTGGATCCCGGCTACGCCGACGGACACTTCAACCTGGGCAGCGTGCGGCTCGCCCAGGGCCGGCTGGAGGACGCCGCCGGCCATCTCCGCGAGGCGCTCGCGCTGGAGCCCGGCCACGCGGCGGCGCACACGAACCTGGGGTACGCGCTGCGCGAGCTCGGCCGTCTCGACGAGGCGGTGACCCACCACCGCGAGGCCCTGCGGCTGCGGCCCGGATCGGCCGAGGCCCACAACAACCTGGGCAGCGCCCTGGCGATGGGCGGCTTTCTGGACGAGGCGATCGACCAGTTCCAGCGCGCGCTGCGCGTGCAGCCCGACCACGTCCCGGCTCGCCAGAACCTGGAGCTGGCCCGCGAGATTGCGGCCGAGCTGGAGCGGGCCGGACTGCGCTGAGCGAGCAGGCTTCCCCCGCCCAGCCCGGAACCGGTCGCCTTGCGGATCCGCCTTGCCGCACAGCCGGGCCTCGCCGGGAGTCTGCACCGTTCCACGGCGCGGACTCCTACTCGATGCGGATGGGATCGCCCGGGCTCGCGAGCTCGATCGCGAGCTCGTCCTCCCCGGCCGGATAGTCGTTGGACTGGAGGATGAACGCGATGACGTCGTTCAACTGCCGCGCCGTCAGGCGGCCCGGCGCGTCCTGCGGCATCGTCGCGTTCGTGAAGTCGGCGAACTCCCACAGCGTCGCGCCGCTCCACCCGCCGATGAAGCCGGAGCCCTTCAGGCCGGGCGCCATTTCTCCGCCGAACAGGTCGGCAGCGTGGCAGGCGGCGCACTGCTCGCGGTACGCCGTGCGGCCGCGGGTCGCCTGCTGGTCCGTGTAGACGCCGTCGTTGACGGTGCGGTCCTGCGCCGCCGCCGGAACCGACAGCCCCGCAACGACGACCGCCGCCGCACAAAGGACGAAAGCAAACCGACGTGTGATCATGTCCTCAACTCCCGGCGCCCATTCTCTCATATTCGCCGTGACCCGGAGGTCGCGCCGGGCCGACCTAGCCCGACAATCGTCGCCGCCGGCTCCGATTGCTGCCCAACCGAGCCTGACTAGCAGTCTACGCCGTTTCTACGGCGCAGACTCCTAGCGCTTTTCGGCGAGCACGTCGAAATCCCGGCCGAGGGGCGTCGAGCCGCTTCACGAGATGGCGGTAATAGTAGTAGGGACGCCAGGCGCGGATGCGCCGCCGGCACGCGGCGATCTCCGCGTCGATCCGGGCCGCCTGCTCTTCACGCCGCTCCGGCGCGAGCCCTGCGCCGCCGGTCTTTGCGGTTCCCGCGCCGGCCGTCGGATCCGTGCGCCGCATCGCGCGTGTTCCATCCCTCCAGCCGGGAACCGCGCCGAGCGCGCGCAGACCCCGGCGTATGCCGATGGAGCGGACGCTCAGCACGCGGAACCCGACGTCCTCGAACAGCCGCAGGAGCTGCGCCCGCGAGAAGAACGACAGATGCCCCTGATCGAGAACCGGCACGTCGCCGGGCGCCAGCCGCGCCGCGGCGCGTTGCAGCGGGCGCACGTCGGCCTCTCCGTTCGGGGTGACGACGCGCAGCCGGGCGCCCGGCCGCATGATCCGCCGGGTCTCCTCCAGGTGCCGGCGCGGGTGCGTCACGTGCTCCAGCAGGTCCTTCTGCAGCACGTAGTCGAAAGCCGCCGCCGGCAGGCCGGCCTCCTCCAGCGTGCCCCGGTGCACCCTGGCGTCGAACCGGTCGCGGGCGTACCAGGCGCCGAACTTCGAGATCTCGACGCCTTCCACCTCCCAACGGGTGAT
Source organism: Acidobacteriota bacterium (assembly GCA_021296515.1). Taxonomy (GTDB): domain Bacteria; phylum Acidobacteriota; class Vicinamibacteria; order Vicinamibacterales; family UBA8438; genus WTFV01. The sequence continues at coordinate 2,153 of JAGWAH010000004.1, forward strand.
GGGCATCAGCGCTGCGAGCAGGAAACCGAGGGCGCTGCCGACCTCGAGGAAGCGACCCGCCGGGCGGAGCCGCCGCAGTTCGCGGGCGAGAAAGAACGCGTCGCGATCGTACCGTTGCCGCTGGCGGGCGTACCCCGCGAAGCCGTGCGTCGCGGTCGAATCGAAGTAGTCGGCGCCGTACAGGACGTCGAGCGCGGCCGGCGAGAGCCGCGGGCGTATCTGCCGCACCCCGCAGCCGCCGCACCGATGCAGCCAGACCGGACCGACGCCGGGCAGGCCGGCCTCCACGAGCGGACTCATGCGGCCGGCCGCGCCGCAGATATCGCAAGGATCCACCATGCCGGGGGCATGATATCTTTCGCTTCGCCGATGCCGCAGTCCGAATCTTCCCGCTTGTTCAACCGCGCGCGCCGGGTCCTGCCCGGCGGCGTCAACAGCCCCGTGCGCGCCTTCGGCGCGGTCGGCGGCCGGCCCCCTTTCATCGAGCGGGCGCGGGGCGCACGCCTGCACGACGTCGACGGGCGCAGCTACGTCGACTACGTGATGTCCTGGGGTCCGCTCATCCACGGGCACGCCCCGCCCGATTTGACGCGCGCGTTGCGGGCCGCGGCGGGCCGCGGAACCAGCTTCGGTGCGCCGACCGCAAGGGAGGTCGAGCTGGCCCGGCTCGTGTGCCGGCTCGTGCCCTCCATCGAGCGGGTGCGCTTCGTCAACTCGGGCACCGAGGCGACGATGAGCGCCGTCCGCGTCGCCCGCGCTGCCACCGGCCGCGACCGCATCGTGAAGTTCGCCGGCTGCTACCACGGCCACGGGGACGCCTTCCTGGTGCAGGCGGGTTCCGGGGCGACCACGCTCGGTGTCCCGACCAGCCCCGGCGTCGCCCGCGCCACGGCCGCCGACACGCTGATCGCGACCTACAACGACATCGAATCCGTCGACCGCCTCTGCTCCGCCCACCGCGACGCCATCGCCGCCGTCATCGTCGAGCCGATTGCCGGCAACATGGGGGTGGTGCCGCCGGCTCCCGGCTTCCTCGACGGGCTGCGCGGCCTGTGCGATCGGAACGGCAGCGTGTTGATCTTCGACGAGGTCATCTCGGGCTTTCGCGCCTCGAAGGGTGGCGCGCAGGCGGTCTACGGGGTGACGCCGGACCTGACCTGCCTCGGCAAGATCATCGGAGGCGGCCTGCCGGTGGGCGCCTACGGCGGCCGGGCCGACCTGATGGAGCGCGTCTCCCCCGCCGGGCCCGTCTATCAGGCCGGGACCCTGTCGGGGAATCCGCTGGCGATGACGGCCGGCATCTGGGCGCTGTCGAAGCTGTCGGCGCTGCTGTACCGCAGGCTGGACAAGCTTGGGGGCCGTCTGGCGAACGGGCTGCGGGACGCCGCCCGCGAGGCCGGGGTGCCCCTCACCGTCAACGCCGCCGGCTCGGTGCTCACCCCTTTCTTCAGCGCCGGACCGGTTACGGACTACGCCTCGGCGACCGCGGCCGACACCGACGCGTACGCCGCGTTCTTCCGCGCCATGCTCGAGCGGGGCGTCTACCCGCCGCCCTCGCAGTTCGAGGGCTGGTTCCTCTCGGACGCCCACACCGAGCGCGACGTCGATCGCACGGTGCGGGCGGCCCGCCAGGCGCTCGCCGACGTCCGGCCGGCCGCGTAGCCGGCACTGCCGGCTTGGTATCATGCGCGCAGTGACGACCGAGATTCGCCTGCATCGCACGACGGCGGTGCCGGTCGGCGGCGTGCAGATCGGCGGCGGCGCGCCGGTGGCGGTGCAGTCGATGACCCTGACCGATACCGCCGACGCCGCGGCGACCGCGGCGCAGTGCATCGAGCTGGCCGGCGCGGGGTCGGAGCTGGTGCGCGTCACCGTCAACCAGGAGCACGCGGCGCGCGCCGTGCCCGAGATCAAGAAGCGCATGGTGGACGCCGGCTGCACGGCGCCGCTCATCGGCGACTTCCACTACAACGGCCATCTGCTGCTGACCCGCCACCCGGCGTGCGCGGCGGCGCTCGACAAGTACCGCATCAATCCGGGCAACGTCGGGACGGGCCGGCGCCGCGACGAGCAGTTCTCCACCATCTGCGCGGTGGCCCGCGACCACGGCAAGCCCGTCCGCATCGGCGTCAACGGCGGCTCCCTGAACCAGGAGCTCGTCATGGCGAAGATGCAGGACAACACCGAACGCGAGCTGGGCAGGACGTCGGAGGAGATCATCAACGAGTGCATGGTGCTCTCCGCCCTCGAATCGACCGCGCTGGCCCTCGACAGCGGCTTGCGCGAAAGCCAGATCATCATCTCGGCCAAGGTGTCCCGGCCCCGCGATCTCGTCGCTGTCTACCGCGCGCTGGCCGCGCAGACGTCGCAGCCACTGCACCTCGGACTGACCGAGGCGGGGATGGGCGTGAAAGGACTCGTGTGGTCGGCGTCGGCGATGGGCATCCTGCTGAACCAGGGGATCGGCGACACGATCCGGGTCTCGCTGACGCCGCGCCCGAACGGCGACCGGCGCGAGGAGGTCTACGCCGCGTGCGAGCTGCTGCAGGCGCTCGGACTGCGGTCGTTCGCCCCGAGCATCACCGCCTGCCCCGGCTGCGGTCGGACCACCAGCACGACGTTCCAGGAGCTGGCGGAGCGCATCCAGGGATACGTGCGCGGGATGATGCCGGCCTGGAAGACGGACTACGAAGGCGTCGAGGAGATGACCGTGGCGGTCATGGGCTGCGTCGTCAACGGCCCGGGCGAATCGAAGGCGGCCAATATCGGGATCAGCCTGCCGGGGACGGGCGAGGAGCCGACCTGCCCGGTCTACGTGGACGGCCGCCACGCGACGACGCTGCGCGGCTCGTACGACGAGCTCTCCGAGGCGTTCCGCCGCCTGATAGACGACTACGTCGAGGAGAAGTACGCCCGCAGGCCGGTGGCGTCACCGTAGGCGCATCGGCCGCCGGGCCTCGCTCCACGGCCCCGGGGCGATGCAGCTCGTCGCCACCCTCCGACTGCGACCGCAATCCGACCAGCGCACCCCCATGCCGCCCGCGAGCCCCATCCGCCTCATCGCCATCGACATCGACGGCACGCTGCTCGACGGCCGCGGCGCGTTGCCGCCGCGCAACCGCCGGGCCGTCCACCGGGCCATCGAACAGGGGATCCGGGTCGTGCTGGTGACCGGCCGCGCCTTCCATCACGCCCGGCCGATCGCCGAGGAGCTCGCACCGGAGCATGCGCCGGACGCGCTTGCCCTCATCGTCAGCAACGGCGCGTTGACCAAGCGGGCGGACGGAACCACCGTGGACCGGCGCCTCGTGCCGCGCGACACGGCGCGCGCCATCGTGGAGGCGATGCGCCCGCGCCATCAGGGGGTCGCGATCCTCTTCGACCGGCCCGACGCGCGGCAGTACGTCTACGAGCGCATCGACTGGAGCCATCCCCAGCGGGGCTGGTACTACGAACGGAACCGCGCGTTCATGACCCGCGTCGAGCCGATAGAGGCGGCGCTCACGGAAGATCCGGTCCAGGTGGCGTTCACCGGCGGCGTGGAGCAGATGCGGGCGCTGGCCGCCGAGGTGCGTGCCCTGCGGCAGGCGGCGGAGGTCACCATCACCCTGACGGAGTACGCGGAGCGCGACTTCTCCCTGCTCGACCTGATCGCCGGAGGCTGGTCCAAGGGCGCGGCTCTGCGGGAACATGCACACCGCCTCGAGCTCGAGAGCTCCGGGGTCATGGCGGTCGGCGACAATCTGAACGACCGCGAGATGCTCGAGTTCGCCGGCCGGCCCGTGGTGATGGGCAACGCGGTGGAACCGCTCAAGCGTCTCGGTTGGCCCATCACCGCAACGCATGACGAATGCGGCCTCGCGGATGCGATAGAAGCTATCGTCGACGGTGGATCGGGCGCCCGCGGTCGAACTCCACCGGTGTGATCCACGGTGTCATCGTGATCTCGCCGGCAGCCTGCGGACTTGGTTCCGTCATGGGAAGAACACGAGCTTGATCAGCAAGCCGAGGATGGCCGGCCCGTACCCGAACTTCAGCAACTTCATATCGGCCTTCAGGTCGGCGATTGCCACCTTCAGGGCCTTCAGGTCATTATCGACCCGACCGATCTCAGTCTGCATGCGGTTGACGTCACGTTCGAGGTCGAGCTTGGTCACCAAGTCTTCACGCCCGGCTATGGCACCCGCGGCGGCCTTGGCGAGGTCTTCCTGGACGTTGGCCGCGCGGAACGCGTCATAGACCTCGGTGACGATCTGGCTCACGTGTTCCTCGTTTAGCTGCGATCATGCGTCGAGATCATGGTACCACGGCCCCGCAGGTCGTACAGGCGGGGTGAAGCAGGGTCGCCCGCGAGCGCCGCAGGCAATGCCCGCTCCCGAACCCACCAGATCGCAAGCAGGAGGCTGCCGACCACCACGACGCCGGCCGAAACCCCGACCCAGAGCCCGATGACGCCCCAGCCGACCACGAAGCAGAGCAAGTAGCCGACCGGCAACCCGAGCATCCAGTAACCGGCCAGGTTCAGGAACATGGGGGTCCGCGTGTCCCCCAGGCCGCGCAACGTGCCGGTGGCCACGCCCTGCAGACCGTCGAAGATCTGGAACAGCGCGACCACCACGATCAGCGTGAGGCCCACCCCGACCACCTGCCCGTCGGTGGTGAAGATCCCGAGGATCGCGCGCGGCGCGATCAGGAACGCCGCCGCCGCGGACGCCATGAAGCCGGCGCCGAGCGCGATGGCGGTCCAGCCCGCCGCCGATGCGCCCGCCGCGTCGCGCCGGCCGACCGCGTGCCCGACGCGAACGGCGCCGGCCGACGCGATGCCGAGCGGCACCATGTAGCTCAGACCGGCGAGATTGATGACGATCTGGTGCGCAGCGAGCGTCGACGGTTCGAGCCGCGCCGCAAGCATCGTCACCGCCGCAAACGCGCCGTACTCGAGCATCGCCTGGGTCGCCGCGGGCCACCCGAGCCCCAGAATCCGCCGCAGCCCGGCGATGCGCACCCCGGCAACCAGCGTCCAGAGCCGCACGTCCCGGCGGGAGACGGCAACGGCCAGAACGACCACCATGTAGGCGCGGGAGATGCACGTGGCCCAGCCCGCGCCGTCCACGCCCAGGGCCGGTGCGCCCAGGTTGCCGAAGATCAGGATCCAGTTGGCGGCGGCGTTGACGACATTGGCGGTGACCAAGGCAACCATGATCGGCCGGACCACCGACACCGCCTGCAGGTAGCGCCGAAACGCCGCGTACAGCAGCAGCAGCGGCAGGCTCCAGGCGACGATGGAGAAATAGGGACGCACCAGCGACAGAACGCCCGGATCGAAACCCCAGACATCGAGGCGGCTCCCGGCGATCAGGGCGAGCAGGCCGAGCGGCGCGGTCAGGAACAGCGCCAGGAAGACCCCGTGCCGCAGCCAGGCGTCACAGGCCGCCCGGTTGCCGGCGCCGAACGCCTGCGACACCAGCGTGTCGAGGCCGAGCAGCAGTCCCATGCCGAAGACGCTGAGGGCCAGGAACAGTGCGCTGCCGACGCCGACCGCGCCGATCGCCTCGGGTCCGAGCCGGCCGACCATGGCGATGTCGACGATCTGCATCGCCACCCAGCCGACCTCGGCAATCACGACCGGGGCCGCGAGCGACACGGTCGGACGCATCTCCCGCCGGAGCTTCGAGAACAGGGACCTCGGCATGACCTGGAGCAGCGCGGAAACGGCCGGCATCCTCGGCGGAGACGGACGCAAGAGATGCTGTCGACGAAGGTTGCTGGCGAAAACCGGAGACGGGCGGGATCACGGACCGGCTGGCGGGCGGCTCACGCCGGCGGTCAGCGCCAGGGCATCAGCCCTTCGATCCACTGGATGCGCGTCAAGTCGTTGTAGATCACCGTGACCATCAACATCATCAGGACGACGAAGCCGGCGAGCAGCATGCGCTCCTTGACACGCATGCTGAAGTCGCGCCGCGCCACGCCCTCCATGCCCATGATGAAGATGTGGCCCCCGTCGAGGACCGGGATCGGCAGCAGGTTCAGGATGCCGAGGTTGAGCGAGATCATGGCCATCAGACTGAAGAGCTGCACCCAACCCACCTGGGCGGCGCTGCCGGACAGTTGGGCGATGCCGACCGGACCGACGAGCTGCCGCGGCGAGGTCTCCGCGGTCAGCAGCCCCCAGAGAGTCTGGAAGATCAATCCGGACCACTCGTAGTTCCGCTCCAGACTCATTCCGAACGCCTCGATGAAGCCCGGCTCGACGATCCGCGTTTCGAACGGCGCGACCGTCATGCCGGTCAGTCCGATGTCGCCGCGCAACGCCGGCGTGACGCGAACTTCGAGAGGCTCGCCGGCACGACGAACGGTGAGGGTCAATGGAACGTCGGGACTGGCGTTGATGCGCGCGATCAGCTCGGCATGGTCGACGCTCTCGCCGTCCACCGCTTCGATGACGTCGCGCGCCCGGAGCCCGGCCCGGTCCGCCGGCTCGTTCGGCATGACCTGCACGACCTGCGGGTGCACCGCCGGCCCGATGCCGAGATCGCCCATCTCGAAGCTGGTCTGGGCGTCCGGGGTCACCTGCAGGGTCCGCTCCCGCCCCTCCACACCCCGCACCACGATGGGGATCTCCCGCTCCGCGCGGGGCAGAACCTCCATGAACAGGGCGTTCCAGGTGTCGACCGCGCGGCCCGCGACGCTCACGATCCGCTCGCCGGAGGCGATACCGGCGCGCGCGGCGGGAGAATCCTCCACCACGCGTCCGACAACGGGCGGCTCCACTTCGTACGCGGGCTCCTCGGCCCCCTGATAGAGCACGAGCCACATGACGAGCACGGCGAGGACGAGATTCATCGCCGGCCCCATGATGAGCACCAGGAAGCGCTCCCACTTGGTCTTCGACATGAACTCGTCGGGGGCGCCGCTGCGGTTCTCCTCCCCGTGCTCGCCGGCCATCTTCACGTAGCCGCCGAGGGGTATCGCGCTGACGCAGTACTCGGTGTCTCCGCGCGTGGCCTTGAGGATCTTCGGCCCGAACCCGAGCGAGAACGTCAGGACCCGGACGCCGAGCCGGCGGGCCATCAGAAAGTGCCCCAGCTCGTGCACGAAGACGAGCACGCCGAGAACGAAAAGGAAGGCAAGCAGGGTGGTCAAGGTTCGGTCACCCGATCTGTACGCGTTTCTACGATTCTACCCGCCAGCGACCGACGACGAAAAGCGCCGCGCCCAGGCGTCCAGCTCGCGAACCTCGGCCAACGCCGACGGCTCGGTCGGCGCGCGCCCCGCCGCGGCGTCGAGAGTGGTCTCGATCACGTGCGGAATGGCGGTGAACGGGAGCCGGCGCTCGAGGAACGCCGCCACCGCCACCTCGTTCGCCGCGTTGAGAACGGCCGGAAGCGACGTCCCGGCACGCAGCGCGTGGTAGGCCAGCCCGAGACACGGAAAGCGGTCGGTGTCGGGAGGCTGGAAGTCGAGAGGTCCGCAAGCGGCCAGATCGAGCGCGGGCAGCGGCGCAGGCCAGCGCTCCGGGTGCGAAAAAGCGTACTGGATGGGCAGACGCATGTCGGTGACGCCGAGCTGCGCGATCACCGATCCGTCGCGGAGCTCCACCAGCGAATGCACGACCGATTGCGGATGGACCACGACGTCGATGCGATCGGGCGGCGCGTCGAAGAGCCAGCGGGCCTCGATCACCTCGAGCCCCTTGTTCATCAGCGTCGCGGAGTCGATCGTGATCTTCGGTCCCATCGACCACGTCGGATGGCGCAGGGCGTCCTCGGGCGTCACCGCCGCCAGATCCGCGGCGGATCGGTCCCGGAACGGGCCGCCCGACGCGGTCAGGATGTAGCGGACCACGTCGTCCGGCGCGCGCCCGTCGACGCACTGGTGAATCGCGTTGTGCTCGCTGTCGACCGGGAGAATCGCCACGCCCCGGCGCCGGGCCGCCTCGACCATGAGCCGGCCAGCCATCACCAGCACTTCCTTGTTGGCCAGGGCCACCGTCTTGCCCGCCTCGATGGCGGCCAGCGTGGCGCCGAGCGCCGCGGTCCCGGACGAAGCACAGAGCACGAGATCCGCACGCGGATGCGTGGCGACCCGCACGAGCCCGTCCTCGCCGCTCCCGGCGGCGGCGGCGTCGGACAGCGCTCCGGACGCCCGCAGCCGTTCCAGCGCCTCGCCGTCGGCCAGGGCCACCACAGCGGGCCGCAGGCCGGCGACCTGCTCGGCGAACCGCTCCACGTTCCGCCCGGCAGCCAGGCCGACGACCTCGAGACGCGCGGGATGCGCCGCGACGACCGAGAGCGCACTGCGGCCGATGGAGCCGGTCGAGCCGAGGATCGCGATCCGCTTCACGGCAGGCGCCCCTCCGCGAAGTTCACCACGGTGTAGTAAACCGGCGCGGCGAACAGCAGCGCATCTATGCGGTCGAGCACGCCGCCGTGCCCCGGAATGAGGGCCGAGGAGTCCTTGACCCCGGACGACCGCTTCAGGTGCGACTCGAACAGATCGCCGGCCATGCCCGCCGCCCCGAGGGTCATGCCGAGGACGACGCGGGCGGGAGCATCCAGGCCGGGCAACCACCACGCCCCGGCGCAGGCCAGCGTCAGCGCGGCGGCGACGAAGCCGCATACAGCCCCCTCGACCGTCTTGCCGGGGCTCACCGCGGGCGCGAGCCGTCTGCTTCCGAACCGGCGCCCGCCATAGTACTGCAACGTGTCGCTCGCGACGATCGTCGCAATCAGCAACAGCACGACTTCGCGGCCCGCTTCCACCAACAGCGCCGCGATCGCGCCGATGGGCAGCCCCAGATAGAGCAGGGGGAATGCCGCGGCCCCGGCGGCGGCCAGCGCTCCCTCGCGGCGGGTCTCGGCGAGCGCCGCCACCGCGATCAGCAGCCCGCCGGCCATTGCGACGATCACGAGCGCGCCGGGAGCCAGGACGACCGCCCCCGCAGTCGCGAGCGTCGCCACGCCGCTGGGGACCGTGGGAAACGGCGTCCCCGCGGACCGCGCCAGGCCGACGTACTCCACGAACGCGAGCAGCAGCACGCAGCCGGCCAGCACGACCGCGGCGGCCGGCGGAAGGAACCAGATGCCGCCCACGACGAGGGCGCCCAGCGCGACGCCGCTGAGAACTCTGGTCACGCCTGGCGGCCGACGACCGCCGGCTCCCGCTCGATGCCGCCGTAGCGGCGCTCGCGCTTCTGGTAGGCGACCACCGCCTCCAGGAGGTGCCGGGCGCGGAAGTCGGGCCAGTAGGTGTCGGTCACCCAGATCTCCGCGTAGGCAATCTGCCAGAGCAGGAAGTTGCTGATGCGCATCTCTCCGCTGGTCCGGATCAGCAGGTCGGGGTCCGGCTGGCCCGCCGTGTACAGCAGTCCCGCGAACCGTGCTTCGTCCAGGTCGTGCGGCTCGACGCCGGCCCGCAGAGCGCGACGGACCGCCGCGACGATCTCGGCCCGGCCGCCGTAGTTGAGCGCGATGTTGAAGACCATGCCGGCGTTGCCGCCGGTCCGCTCCTGCGCGGCCTCGAGCTCCACCCGCACGTCCGGCGCGAGCTCCGCTTCGCTGCCGATGACCTTGAGCCGGATGTCGTTGGCCATCAGGGTGGCGATCTCCAGCCGCAGATACCGCTTGAGGAGCCCCATCAGGCCCCGCACCTCCGCGGGCGGACGCTTCCAGTTGTCCACCGAGAAGGCGTACAGAGTGAGGACCTCGATGCCGAGCCGCGCGGACAGCTCCACCGTTTCGCGCACCGAATCGATACCGGCGCGATGCCCTTCGACGCGCGGGAGGCGCCGGCGGGCGGCCCAGCGGCCGTTCCCGTCCATGATGACCGCAATGTGCGCCGGCAGGCGCTCGAAATCCACCTGTCGCGCAAGACGGGCCTCGACGGATCCGGCCGGCGCCCACGCCAGTACGTCGTGCAGGCCCATTCTCTCCCTATGATAAATCAGTAGTCGACGGCGACCAGGAACAGTCCGTGCGGCGGCGCCGTCGGCCCGGCGCGCTCCCGCGCCCGCGACGCCAGGATCGCTTGGACCTGTGTCGCCGGGACGCGGCCGGATCCGACAGCAACGAGCGTGCCGACCATGATCCGTACCATGTGCCTGAGGAATCCGTCTCCGACGACCTCTATCGTCAATCCCGGCGCCGCAGCCGGCGGCGGCACACCGAAGACGACGTCTGCGGGCTCGACGGACACCGACCGTACGGTCCGTACCGACGATGCCACCTCCGTCCCCGCGGCCTGGAACGCCGCGAAGTCGTGACGCCCTCCGAACGCCGCCGCGGCGGCACGCATGGCGTCGACGTCGAGCGCGTGCCTGAAGTGCCAAGCGTAGCGCCGGCCGAACGGGCTCGCGACGGCCCCGGAGGCCAGATTGTACCGGTAGGTCTTGCGGCGCGCCGCGTAGCGCGCGTGGAAGTCGGCGGCCGCCACCTCGGCCCCGAGCACGCGAATGTCGGGGGGGAGCTTCGCGTTGACCGCGCGGACGAGGGCGCACGTTTCGATCCCGTGCGCAAGCTGCACGCCGGCCACCTGCCCGAGAGCGTGCACGCCGGCGTCGGTACGTCCCGCACCGACGGCGATCACGACCCGCCCCTCGATCTCCGCGAGCGCCCGTTCCACCTCCCCCTGGATGGATCGTCCCCGCGCCTGGCGCTGCCAGCCTACGTAGTCGGTCCCGTCGTAGGCGAGAGTGAGCTTGATGGTGCGCATCGCTGGCGCGCGAGCAGAGTATACAGAGGCGCTTCGATGGCGGCGCCAGACCCGTCGCGAAGCTCTGTGTCACAGCGTTGCGTTCTGCGGCGCAGACTCCTACACTCGGGCCTGTTCCGATGCCCCGCCTCTCGGTGGTCGTGATTACGAGAAACGAAGCCGGCAACATTCGTGCCGCGCTCCGATCGGTCCGCTGGGCCGACGAGCTGGTGGTGGTCGATTCCGGGAGCACCGACGACACCATGCGCATCGCGCGCGAGATCGCCGACCGCGTCACCGCGCACGAGTGGGCCGGCTACGGTGCGCAGAAGAACCATGCGACCGGGCTTGCAGCGCACGACTGGGTTCTGTCGCTCGACGCCGACGAACGCGTCTCGCCGTCTCTCGCGCGCGAGATTCAGGCGCTGCTGCGCCACGAGCCGGCTGCGCGCGGGTACCGCATTCCGCGCGTGACGCGCTATCTCGGCCGGTGGATCCGTTCCACCGACTGGCATCCCGACCTCCAGTTGCGCCTCTACGACCGCCGCACCGCCCGCTGGAACGATCGGCTGGTGCACGAGTCGGTCGCCGTCGACGGTCTCGTGGACCGGTTGCAGGGAGAGCTGGAGCACCACGCGTACCGCGACGTCTCCCACCACCTGCAGACCATCGACCACTACACCACGCTAGCGGCCCGCCAGATGCACCGCGACGGGCGCCGCGCCGGATGGGTGGATCTGGCCGCCCGCCCCCTCGCCGCATTCGTGCGCAACTACGTCGTCCGGCGCGGCGTGCGCGACGGCATGCACGGATTGATCATCTCGATCCTGAACGCCGGCTACGTGTTCCTCAAGTTCGTGAAGCTGTGGGAGCGTCAGCGCGGCGGCGGGAGCGATCGCGACTGACCGCCGGCGAACCGGAAACGCGACCAGCGATGTTCTCCCTGCACGTCGACACGGCCCGCACGTGGCGCGGCGGACAGCACCAGGCGCTGCTGACGGTGCGCGGCCTGCGCCGGCGAGGCGAGCGCGCCGCTCTGGCCGCCCAGCCGCGGGGCGAGCTGTTCCGGCGCGCGGCGGAGGGCGGCGATCTGCACGCACTCGCGCCGCGCGGGGATCTGGACCTCCACGCCGCCTGGAGACTCTCACGACTGGTCCGCGACCTCGCGCCGGACGTGATCCATGCCCACGACGCCCACGCGATCGCCGTCGCGGCACTCGCCCGGACGCTGGCGGGGCGGCGCGCGGTGCCGCCCCTGATCGCCTCCCGGCGCGTCGACTTCCACGTCCGCGGCAACGCCTTCTCCCGCTGGAAGTACCGCCAGGTGGACCGCTTCATCTGTGCGTCCTCCGCCATCCGGGACATGCTGGCCGCCGACGGCGTGCCGGCAACGCGGACCACCCTGGTCCACGAGGGGATCGACATCGATCGGATCGAACGGGCGCCCCGCCTCGATCTTCACCGCGAGTTCGATCTGCCTCCGGGCTGTCCGGTCGCGGGCAACGTCGCCGCCCTCGTGCCGCACAAGGGCCAGCGCCATCTGGTCGACGCCGCGGCGCAGCTCGTTCGCGAGATCCCCGACGCGCGGGTCCTGATCGTCGGCGCCGGGGAGCTCGCGGGCGCGCTGGCGCGTCAGATCCGGCGCCTGCGCCTGGAAGGCCGCGTGATTCTCACCGGGTTCCGGTCCGACGTGCCGTCCGTGCTGAAGGGACTCGATCTCTTCGTCATGAGCTCGGTCACCGAGGGACTCGGCACTTCCGTCCTGGACGCGATGGCGGCCGGCCTGGCCGTGGTCGGCACCCGCGCCGGAGGCATCCCCGAGAGTGTCGTGGAGGGCGAAACGGGACTGCTCGCGCCGCCGGGCGACGCCCCGGCGATGGCGCGGGCCATGGCCTGCCTGCTGCGCAACACCGTCGAGCGGCGGGCATTCGGTGCAGCCGGGCACCGGCGCGCCCGTGCCGCGTTCAGCGCGGAGCGGATGGTCGGCGAGACCGCGGCGGTCTACGCCGCGGTGGCGGAGGTCAGCGCGCCGGCCACGCCAGCGCCGCCGCGCCGGGCACCGTCTCGTTGATGTAGACGACGCGCCCCCCGACGACGGTGGCGGCCACCGCGCCACGCAGCCGCCAGCCGTCGAAGGGCGTGTTGCGCGCCCTCGAACGGAACCGGTCGGCGGCCACCTCCACCTCGGTGTCCGGCGCGAGGATCGTGATGTCGGCGGCTGCTCCAGGCTTCAGCGTCCCGCCCTCGACTCCCAGGATCCGCGCCGGGTTCGGGGCGTAGAGCTCGACGAGCCGGCGCATGGAGAGCACGTCGCGATGGACGAGTCGATCCAGCGAAAGCGACACCGCCGTCTCCAGGCCGATGATGCCGAACGGCGCCCGGTCGAACTCCACCGCCTTCTCGTCGGCGTGATGGGGCGCGTGGTCGGTGGCGATGGCGTCGATGCTGCCGTCCGCGAGCCCTTCCAGCATCGCGTCGCGGTCCGCAGCGGCGCGCAAGGGCGGGTTCATCTTGAAGTTGGTGTCGTAGCGCAGGTCCTCGTCGGTCAGGATGAAATGGTGCGGGGTCACCTCGCACGTCACCGCTATGCCGCGCTCCTTGCCGGAGCGCACGGCGCGCAGCGACTCCCCCGCGCTCATGTGCGCCACGTGGACGGCCCCGCCGGTCAGCCCGCTCAGGCTGACGTCCCGCTCGACCATGATCGATTCGGTCTCTCCGGGCTGGCCGCGCAGACCGAGGGCGGTCGCGCGATAACCCTCGTGCACGACGCAGCCGGCCGCCAGCGAAGGCTCCTCGCAGTGGTTGATGACCGGCATCCCGAACATCGACACGTACTCGAGAGCCCGCCGCATGAGGAGCGCGTCGGCAACCGGATGACCATCGTCGGAGATCCCGACGCAGCCGGCCTCGCGGAGAGCCCGGATCTCGGTCATCCGCTCCCCCTGCGAGCCCACCGACACCGCGCCGATCGGATAGACCCTGGCGAGCTCGGCGTCGGCCGCCTTGCGGACGATCTCCTCGGTGACGCCGACATGGTCGTTGACCGGATCGGTGTTCGGCATGCAGGCGGCCGCCGTGAACCCCCCCGCCACCGCGGAGGCCACGCCGCTCGCGATCGTCTCCTTGTGCTCCTGCCCCGGCTCCCGGAAATGGACGTGCATGTCGATGAAGCCGGGACAGACGACGAATCCGGGCGGCACCTCCACCGGCGCGGCGCCGTCGAGCGGGAGATCGGCGCCGACCGCCGCCACCCGTCCCCGCTCGTCTATGCGCACGTCCACCACACCGTTGATTCCCTGCGCCGGGTCGACGACCTGCCCGCCCTTGAGAACGACCGCCTGCATCGTCATTCCGCTCCCTCGTTCGCATCGAATCCGGCCAGCAGATAGAGCACCGCCATCCGCACCGCGACGCCGTTCGCCACCTGCTCGAGAATGACCGACACCGGACCGTCCGCCACGTCGGAGGCGATCTCGACGCCGCGGTTCATGGGCCCCGGATGCATCACGATGACGTCGGGCCTGGCGCGCCGGAGCCGTTCCGCGGTCAGCCCGAAGGTGGCGAAGTACTCGCGGCGCGAAGGGAAGAAGTGGCCCTGCATCCGTTCCGCCTGCACGCGCAGCAACATCACCACGTCCGCGTCCTCCAGCGCCCGGTCGAGCGACGTGGTCGCCCGCACGCCGAAGCGCTCGACGCCGGGCAGCATCAGCGTCCGCGGGCCGCAGATCCAGACGTCGGCTCCGAGAGCGGACAGCAGCAGCATGTTCGACCGCAGCACCCGGCTGTGCAGGAGGTCGCCGACGATGGCGACCTTGAGTCCCTCGAAGCGGGTCTTGTGCTCGCGGATCGTGAACGCGTCGAGCAGCGCCTGGGTGGGATGCTCGTGCATGCCGTCGCCCGCGTTGATGACCCGCGCGTCGCACGCGCCGGCCAGCAGGTGGCATGCGCCGGACGCGGCATGCCGCAGGACGACCATGTCCGGTGCCATCGCCTCGAGCGTCCGTGCCGTATCGACCAGTGTCTCCCCTTTCAGCAGGCTGGACGTACCGCCCGCGATGTTGAGGGTGTCGGCACTCAGCCGCTTCTCGGCGATCTCGAAGGAGGTGCGTGTCCGCGTGCTCGGCTCCAGGAACAGGTTCACGACGGTGGCGCCCCGCAACGTCGGCACCTTCTTGATGCGGCGGGCGCCGACCTCCTTCATCGCTTCGGCCGAGTCGAGGATGAGCAGGATCTCCTCCCGGCTCAGGTCGCCGGCGCTCAGCAGATGCTTCGACCGCAGTCTAGCCGCCGGCTGCACCTGCCCGCCCGCCGCGGGCTGACGCGCGTCTCGAGCAACGTTCATGGCGCGGCTTCCCCGGCCGCCGGCGCGTGTCCCCCGTGCTCGCCGATCTCGCCAATCACCACCTCGTCGACACCGTCCAGTTCGCTCACCTTCACCTGCACGCTCTGCCGGGCGGAGGTCGGGACGTTCTTTCCCACGTAGTCGGCCTTGATCGGCAACTCCCGGTGCCCCCGATCGACCACCACCACGAGCTGTATGCTCCGCGGGCGCCCGAAGTCGATGAGCGCGTCGAGGGCCGCGCGCGTCGTGCGGCCCGTATACAGCACGTCGTCGACGAGCAGGATGCGCCGGTCGTCGATGGAGAAGGGAATCTCGGTGCTGCGCAGCACGGGCTGCGGCCCTACCGCGTGCCACATCAGATCGTCGCGGTACAGCGTGATGTCGAGCGCGCCGGTCGGCACCTCGCGGCCGGATATCTCCAGCAGGCTGCGCGCCAGCCGCTGTGCGATGGGGACTCCGCGGCGTCGGATACCGACGAGAGCGATGTCACCGACGCGGCGGTTGCGCTCGACGATCTCGTGCGCGATGCGCAGCAGAGCGCGGCGAATCCCGCCTTCGTCCATCACCAGCGGCATGGGATCGACCTCCGGACGCCGGACGAGCAGCAGGAAACAAGGAAGGACCGGCGCGTGGGATCTGCGATTGACACCTCTTTGCGACCTCACCGGGACGCGCTTAAAGAGTCGGCAGGATCGTAGCCCGGTCGTGCCGCTCACGCAAGATCGGGCCCCGTGGGCGCGGCACGTCCGGCTCGGGGTTCCGGCACGCTCGGGTATACTCGGCCGGTGGCCTCACCGGTCGATGTCGATGCGCGCATAGCGGCCAACCACCGCCTCTCCGACGCGTACAACATCCTGGAGATCGAAGCGCCGGCCATCGCGCGGCAGACCCGGCCGGGCCAGTTCGTGATGGTCAAGCGGGCGCTCGGACGCGAGCCTCTGCTCCGCCGGCCGTTCTCGGTCTTCGAAATCCTGCGCAACGCGCGGGGCGCCGTGACCGGCCTCTCGCTGCTCAGCAAGCAGGTGGGCGCCGTCACGCGCGATATCTTTCTGGCCGAGCCGGGCGAACGGATCCGCTGCCTCGGACCGCTCGGCACCCCGTTCTCGGTCGTCGGTCCGCCGGCGCACGCCTGGATGGTGGCCGGCGGTGTCGGACTCGCGCCGTTCGCGACGCTGGCCGAGGCGCTGCATGCGAGCGGCGTCGACACGACGCTGTTCTACGGCGGACGGTCGAGCGAGGACCTGTACCGCGTCCCGCTCTTCGAGCGCCTCGGCGTACGGGTCGTCCTGACGACCGAGGATGGCACCCGCGGCGAGGCAGGCCGGGTGACGGCTCCTCTGCAGCGTGAGCTGGCCACGGCCGGGGACCGCCCGGTGATGGTGTACGCCTGCGGGCCGACCCCGATGATGCGCGCGGTAGCAGGGCTGGCGGCGGGCGCGGACCGCCCGGTGCAAGTCTCGCTGGAGCCGGTCATGGGATGCGGACTCGGCGGCTGCTACAGTTGCGTGGTGCGGATCCTCGACGGCGGCGCGCGTTTCGTCCGGGCCTGCCTGGAAGGACCGGTCTTCGAGGGAAACCGGGTCTCGTGGGCCGACCTGACCTGAGCGTCGACATCGCCGGCCTGCGACTGGCGAACCCACTCATCGCCGCGAGCGGCTGCTTCGGCTACGGCGTCGAGTACGCCGATCTCGTGGATCTGGCGGCGCTCGGGGCCGTCGCGGTCAAGGGACTGTTCCTCGAGGCGCGCGAGGGGCACGCTCCACCCCGCATCGTCGAGACACCGAGCGGCATGCTCAACGCGATCGGGCTGCAAGGCATCGGCGTGCGGACCTTCGTGGCGGAGAAGCTGCCCGAGCTGAAGGCGCGGCGCGCCGTCGTCATCGTCAACATCTGCGGCTCGACGGTCGAGGAGTACGCCGAGGTCGCCCGGATTCTGTCCGACGCGGACGGCGTTGCGGCCATCGAAATCAACATCTCCTGCCCCAACATCGACGAGGGGGGCCATACCTTCGGCTGCAGCCTGACCGGCGTGCACGACGTGGTGCGCGCGGTGCGCGCGGCGACGACGCTGCCGATCTTTCCCAAGCTGACGCCGAACGTGACCGACGTCGCCGCGATCGCGGTCGCCGCCGAGGAAGCCGGCGCCGATGCCGTCTCGCTCGTCAACACCTTTCTCGCGATGGCGATCGACGTGGAGACGCGGCGCCCGCGGCTGTCCAACGTCGTCGGCGGCCTGAGCGGTCCGGCCATCCGCCCCATCGCCGTGCGCATGGTGTACGAGTGCCGCGCCGCCGTGCGCATCCCGATCATCGGTATGGGGGGCATCGCCTCCGCGCGCGACGTGCTCGAGTTCCTGATTGCCGGAGCCGACGCCGTGCAGGTGGGCACTGCGAACTTCGAGGATCCGGGCATCTGGCCGAAGCTCCTCGCAGGCGTGACCGACTATCTGGAGCGCCACGGCCACGCCGCGGTCGGCGAGGTCGTCGGCACGGTCGACCTCTCCGCGCGGGAAACCGCGTGGATCAGCTCGTAAGAGAAGGCGCCATGCTGCGACTCACGCTCTACACACGGCCGGGCTGCCACCTGTGCGACGCCATGAAGAGCGTGGTCGACGCAATCGCACGGAACGAGCCGGTCACGCTGCGTCAGGTCGACATCACCGGGAACGGCGACCTCGAGCGCCGCTTCGGGGTCGAGATCCCGGTGCTGGTGCACGACGGGGAAGTGATCGCGCGCGTCAGGACGACGCGCGCGGCACTCCTCAAGTCGCTACGGAAAACCGACCGCCGGCGAGCTACTTGACGATGACGACGAAGTGCCCACGCCGGTTGCGCGACCAGCAACCCTCGTGTTCCTCCATGCAGAAGGGCGACTCCTCGCCGCGGCTCACCGCCGTAATCCGACTCGCGTCGATTCCCAGCGAAACCAGGTAGTCACGGACCGCGGCCGCCCGCGAATCACCGAGCGCGAGGTTGTACTCGTTGGTGCCCCGCTCGTCGCAGTGCCCCTCGACGCGCACGCGGGTCGAAGGCCAGCGCCGCATCCACTCGGCGTTCTGCTGCAGAGTGGTCTGCCCGGCGGGCAGAATCTCCGACTCGTCGTAGTTGAAGAACACGGGCAGCAAAGGCGCCGTGGCGTTCAACTCGTCCAGCGTCATCCGCATGAAGAGCTCCTCCTCCGTAGGCGGCGGTGGCGGCGGAGGAGGCGGTGGCGGCGGAGGGGGCGGTGGCGGCGGAGGAGGCTCCGGAGCCGGCGGAGGAGGCGGCGGCGGCTCCGGCGGCGGATTTCCGCCGCAGGCCGCAACCCCGAACACCATGACCGCAGTCACGACAACAGCCAGAAGATATCGCCACGCTGATCTCATAATGCGGATCTCCACATTCTGCCGGTTCTCAGCCCGGGCGGATCGTCAGGACAACCTCCTCGAACCCACGCATTGCTAGTGGCCGAGCTTACATATCCGGCCAAACCGTGTCAATGGAAAGGTTTAGCCTGCTCATCATCGTCCTGCGGCTGTTCACCGGCCGCGGCGGCCCCGCTCGCACGCCCGATCTGGACCGGCGCGACCGCCGTGACCACGAGATTGGACCCGCATTCCGGGCAACTGATCTCGTCGTCGCGATCGACGTCGAACTCGTCGACGTCGATATCCGCATCGCACGCGGGGCAGCAGGACATGAACGGTATCGGGGCCGCATTATAGCGAGGAGCGGTTGAGCGCCGCAAACGCGGCGATGCCGGCGCACACACTGTCCGCGGGCCGGCAGCGACCGATAGATCCTCCGATGGCCGCATCCGCCACGGCGTCCAAGACCGTAGTGGTCGCCGATGAGACGCCCGACGTCCGGAATCGTTTCGCGGCGGCGCTCGCGGACGCGGGACATACGGCGATCGGGGTCGGAACCGCGCCGGAGCTGCTCGCGTGCCTGCAGGCCCGGTCCGATGCCGTCGATCTGGTGGTGCTGAACCTGCGGCTCGTGCCGACCCCGCCGGTGGACCTGATTCGCGCTGTCCGCAAGTGCGGCGCCTGCCGGTTTCCCATCCTGATCTTCAGCGGCTCCATCACGAACGCGCAGGAAATCCGGCAGCTCGCGGGACTGGGCGTGGCCGGCTACGTCAACGAGCACAGCGGCCCCGGCCACATCGTGCCGTCTCTGGCTCCCCACCTGTTCCCGGACAGCTTCAACCGCCGGCTCGGCCCCCGTGTCGCGCTCGGCATTCCGGTCGCCTGCCGGTTCGACGGCACCGTCACCGCGGCCCACACCGTGGACCTCGGCAAGGGGGGGCTCGGCGTGTGGACCACGAATCCGCTTCCCTCCGGCGCGCCGGTCCACGTGCGGTTCCGACTGCCGGCCACGAAACGCGCAGTCGAAGCACACTCGCGCGTGGTCTGGAGCGACCGGCGCCGCGGAATGGGGCTCCGCTTCGAGCAGGTCCGTTCCGCGGATCAGGCGGCGATCGACGAGTTCGTGGACCGGCACGCCGTGGGAGCCGAGCCGTGACCGCGCCGGGTACGGCAGGCGGTTGACACCCTTTCCCCCTGCTGATTACCATCTTCATCTGGAGACTGGTTGAGATCCGTCCGGCCGCGTTCCGGCCACCAGAAGCGCCGGGAGCTCCTCCCGGCGAGTCCGATTCAGGAGTTGCGCAGTGATTGAAGTGCAGCATGTCACGAAGCGCTACGGTCCGGTGGCTGCTGTCGACGACGTGAGCTTCCGGGTCGAAGCGGGGCAGATCCTCGGCTTCCTCGGCCCCAACGGCGCGGGGAAGACCACGACGATGCGCGTGCTCACCGGCTATCTGCCGCCGACCGAGGGCACCGCGACGATCGCCGGGTTCGACGTGCTCGAGGAGCCGATCGAGGTCAAGCGGCGTACCGGCTATCTGCCCGAGTCGCCGCCGCTGTACCCCGATATGACGGTGCGGGAGTACCTGACCTTCATCGCCCGGATCAACCGTCTGCCCGCAGCCGAACGCCCCTCGCGCATCGACCGGGTGATGGAGCGCACGAGCGTGGGCGACGTGGCCGACCGCCACTGCAGCAAGCTGTCGAAGGGCTACCGGCAGCGCGTGGGCCTGGCCCAGGCCATCCTGCACAACCCGGACGTGTTGATCCTGGACGAGCCGACAGCGGGTCTGGACCCGAAGCAGATCATCGAGACCCGCGAGCTGATCAAGGAGCTCGCCGGCGACCACACGATCATTCTGAGCACGCACATCCTGCCCGAGGTGGCGCAGACCTGCGAGCGGGTGGTGATCATCAACAAGGGCCGCGTGGTCGCCGAGGACTCGCCGGACAACCTCACCGGGAGGCTGCACGGGGCGGTCACCATCCAGCTTCAGGTCGACACCCTCGGCGCGGATCCGACCGGCACGCTGCAGGCCGTGCCGGGGGTTGCGTCCGTGAACGTGGGCGAACCCGGAAGCGACGGCCGGACCGTCGAGGTGCAGAGCGCCCAGGACGTGGACGTTCGCCGGGACATCGCCAACGCGGTCGTCTCGAACGGATGGGGCCTGCTGGAGATGCGCCGGGCGCGGCTGAGTCTCGAAGAGATATTCCTGCAGTTGACGACCGCCGAAGACGAAGCCGGGGAAGAGACAAGCGCGCCGGACGAAGAGACCGAAGAGCCGGCCCCGGCCACGGAGAGCGCCGATGAGTAACATCCTCGCCATCGCCCACCGGGAGCTGCGCTCCTACTTCGTCTCGCCGATCGCCTATGTCGTGGTCGGCCTGTTCGCCCTGCTCTACGGCTACTTCTACGTCGCCAGCCTCGCCTTCATGGTGCAGTTCAGCTCGCAGGCCGGGATGTTCGGCGGCGGGCCGCAGACCGTCAACGTCAACGAGTTCATGATCCGGCCGCTCCTCTCGAACACCGCGATCATCCTGCTGTTCATCCTGCCGTTCCTGACCGCTCGCGCCTATGCCGAGGAGAAGCGCTCCGGCACCATCGAGCTGCTGCTGACGTCGCCGCTGAGCGACATGGAGATCATCCTCGGCAAGTTCTTCGGGGCGTTCGCCCTCTTCCTCCTGATGCTGGCGGTCACCGCGGTGCACATGGGCATCCTGTTCTGGTACGGCGAGCCGGAGCTCGGCTCGATCCTGACCGGCTACCTCGGGCTGGCGCTGATGGGCGGCTCGTTCATCGCCCTCGGACTGCTGGTGTCGAGCGCGACGCGCAACCAGGTGGTGGCGGGCGTCGGCACGTTCTCGCTGCTGCTGCTTTTCTGGGTCCTGAGCTGGATGTCCGACTCCGCGGGGCCGACGGCGGGGGCCATTCTGTCGTATCTGTCCATCCTGGAGCACTTCGACGACTTCTCGAAGGGGGTCATCGACACCGCGCACGTGACCTATTACCTCAGCTTCATCGCCTTCGGCCTGTTCCTGACGGCGAAGTCGGTCGACAGCGAAAGGTGGCGAGGGTAAGAGCGATGGCGAACAGGATCTTGCAGGGACTGGGATGGACCGGCGTCGCGGTCGTGTTCGCGGCGCTGGTGGTCCGCTTCACGCTCCCGGATCGACAGGAGCTCTGGTGGTGGCTCGCCGTGACGGGTCTGGCGATGGTCGCGGTGCATACGCTCAGCCAGTGGCGCGACATCCTCGCCTTCTTCAGCCGGCGGCAGGCGCGCGAGGGGGTGATGGCGATGTCCGGGGTGGCGCTGGCCCTCGGTATCCTCGTCGCCGCCAACTACATCCTCTCGCGGCAGAACGTCCGCTGGGATCTGACCGCCGCGCAGCAGTACTCGCTGTCCGATCAGACGCGGCGAGTGCTCGAGGAGCTCGACGCGCCGATCTCCGTGCTCGTCTTCGCGCGGGAGGCGGAGTTCCCGGGGTTCCGCGACCGGCTCGACGAGTACGCCTACGTCTCCTCGCAGGTGAACGTGGAGTACATCGACGTCGACCGGAGCCCGGTCCGCGCACGCCAGTACGAGGTGCAGGCCTACGGAACCATCGTCTTCGAGTACGAGGGCCGCGTCGAGCGCACGACGTCCAACAGCGAGCAGGAGCTGACCAACGCGCTGATCAAGGCGGTGGAGGGCGAGGAGCGCACCGTCTACTTCGTGCAGGGCCACGGCGAGCGCGATCCCGAGGGCGACGATCGCGACGGCTACCGCGCGGTGCGCGACGCGCTCGGACGCGACAACTTCCGGGTCGAGACCGTGGTCCTGGCGCAGACCGGCGAGGTGCCGGCCGACGCCACGGTGATGGTCGTCGCGGGCCCGTCGACGGACCTGCTGCCGGCCGAGGCCGATCTGCTGCGCGACTACCTGGAGGGCGGCGGCAAGCTGCTGCTCATGCTGGACCCCCCCGACACGGAAGACGACCCGCCGCAGGTCAACCTGATCGCGCTGGCCGGCGAGTGGGGCATCGAGCTCGGTACGGACGTCGTGGTCGACGCCAGCGGCGTCGGGCAGTTGCTCGGGACGGACGCCTCGGTGCCGGTCGCGGCCACCTACCCCCCGCACGCCATCACCGACGACTTCAACCTGTTGACCGCCTTTCCGCTCGCCCGCTCCGTCCGGCCGGCGACCGGCGGCGTGTCGGGCCGGACCGGCGTGGTCGTCGTCGAGACCGGCGCCCGGAGCTGGGCGGAGGCCGACCTGAGCCAGCTCGCGACCGGCGAGGTCACCCTGGACGAGGACGCGGGCGACGTGCCCGGACCGGTGCCCATCGCGACGGTCGTGTCGCAGACCATCGACGAACCGGAAGCCGCGCCAGACGACGAGGACGGCGAAGAGGACGCAGACGGAACGGCCGACAGCAGCGCCGGCGATATGGACGCGGACGACGACGAGCCCCCGCTGGAGGCGCGCCTCGCCGTCTTCGGCGACTCGGACTTCGCCTCGAACAGCGCGGTAGGGATTCAGGGCAACCGCGATCTGGCCCTCAATACCATCAACTGGCTGGCCCAGCAGGAGAACCTCATCGCCATCCGGCCGCGCGAGCCCGAGGATCGCCGGATCACGCTGACGGCCGACCAGCAAGCGCGCGTCTACTGGCTCTCTCTGCTGCTCCTGCCGGGGTTCATCGCCGGCGCCGGGATCTACACCTGGTGGGGCCGGCGGGGGTAGCGGCCATGAGACGCTTGCGCTCGACGCTCGTCCTGCTGGCGCTCTTCCTCGCGATCGGCGGCTACGCCTGGTTCGTCGAACGCGAACGGCCGCCGGCGTCGGAGGCGGACGCCAACGAACGGGCGTTCGACGTGGCGGCCGGCCGGATCACCGACCTCACGGTGAGCGCGGCGAACGGCGACGTCACGGTGCTGAGCCGCACGGAGAACGAAATCGACTGGGAGGTCACTGCACCCGTCGAGACGGAGGCGGACGACAACGCGGCGACCGCCATCGCCACCACCCTGGCCGCGCTCGAGATCCGGCGGGTGGTCGAGGACGAGGCCGCGGACCTGGCGCCGTTCGGACTGGCCGAGCCGCCCGTGAGCGTCACGTTCGCGACCCCCGACGGCGACCCGACCACCCTGTCCGTCGGAGACGAGTCGCCGACCGGCGGAGAGCACTACGCGGCCGTCGGCAGCCGGGTGATCCTCGTCGCCGGCTTCGTCGAGTCGACGCTCAACCGGACCACGTTCGAGTTGCGCGACCGGTCCATCCTGGAGTTCACCGGTCCCGACGTGACGAGTCTCGCCGTCGAGCAGGGCGACGAGACGCTGCGCTTCGCGAAGGCGGACGGCGACTGGCGCGTCGTCGAACCCCTCGACGCGCGGGCGGACTTCGGGCTGGTCGAAGCGATGGTCGGCCGGCTCGGCTCCGGCGAGATGGTCGCCATCGAGTCGGAGTCGGCGGCCGATGGCGCGCTGGAGCCCTTCGGGCTCACCGAACCCCGACTCAGCGCGACGGTCGAGGTGGGCGGCGAGAGCCACACCCTGCTGGTCGGCGACGAGAACCCGGAAACGACTGTCTACGCCCGCGACGCGGCGCGCGAGCTGATCTTCACCATAGACGCCGCGCTGGTCGACGACCTGGCGCGCGGCGCGGACGCCTATCGCCAGAAGGACCTGTTCGACTTCCGCCCGTTCAACGCGAACACGCTGACCGTGGTGCGCGGCGGGCGGACGATCCGCTTCGAGAAGGGCGAGGCCGCCGAGGACGAGGCCGCGGAGGGCGAGGCGGGCGCCGCCGAGGAGGTATGGCGCCGGATCGAGCCGGAGCCGGCGGATGTCGAGCGCCCGGAGATGGACGCCCTGCTGCGGGCGCTGTCGGATCTGCGCGCGGATTCCTTCGTCGAGAGCCGCGGCGGAACCGGGCTCGACGCGCCGCTGGCCACGATCACCGCGACGTTCGGCGACGACGGTGAGGAAGAACGCGTGCTCATCGGCCGGTCCGGGGACGCGACCTACGGCCTGCACGGCGACGAACCCGGCGCCGCCGTGGTCGACACCGCAGCCGTCGACGACGCCCTCGAAGCGCTGGACGCGCTCGACCCCGGCGCCTCGACGGACTGACCGCCCTTCGCGATTGTCGGGCCGGTGTCCCGCCAAGAAAAGATCCGCGGCCCCCCGGTGACTCCGCATCTTCCAGCCGATAGATGGTGCGAGGCTTCCCTCGCCATGAGGACATTCCGTAGCGCACCGATTCTGCTCGCCGTCGTGGTGTCCGGCTGCGTGGCGCGCGCCGGCGCGCCGGTTTCCTTTCCGGGCGCCACCGCTCCGGTCGAGACCGAGGACCGCCCCGCGGAGACTGCGCCGGCAGTCACCGCAGCGGCACCCGTGGTCGAGTCCACCACCGCGGGGGACGCCGACCGGCGAGTACCGCCTCCCCCCTCGGCCGCGAATCGCTTGCGCGCACCCGAGGAGCCGGCTCCGGCCCGCGGCGTGCATCGTCGGGGTGATCCCCGCCTGACCCGACATCTCGATCGGCTACTCGACGCGAGCGGGGTCGGGCCCGCGGTCTGGGGTGTGGAGGTCCGGGCGCTCAACAGGAACGAGCGCCTCTATGCCCGCAATCCCGACGTGCTGCTGACGCCCGCCTCGACGATGAAGCTCGTCACCCTCGCGGCCACCGCGGAGCGGCTCGGCTGGGACGACCGCTTCGAGACCGCGCTGCTCACCGCCGCCCCGATCCGCAATGGGACGCTGCAGGGCGATCTCGTGGTGCGCGGCGCCGGCGATCCGACGATCAACGCCTCTGGCACACGGAACGTCTTCGCCGGCTGGGCCGACGAGTTGGGGAGCCTCGGCGTGCGCCGCATCGCCGGGCGCATCATCGGCGACGACGACGTCCTCGACGACGGCGCCCTCGAGACCCCCGGCTTCGGGAGCGGGTGGGCCTGGGACGACTTTGCACGCGGATTCGCGGCCCCGGCGGGAGCGCTGCAGCACCGCGGGAACGTGGTCGAGGTGGTCGTCGAGCCGGGCAGCGCCGCCGGCCGACCCGCGCGCGCACGTTTCCGGCACCCTGGATCCGACCTGATCCTGCGCAACGACGTCATCACCGTGCGCGCCGATCAGACGGCGGACATCCGGCTGCGGCGGTTGCCCGGGCGACCCTCGCTGGTCGTAGCCGGCCGGATCCCGGAGGGTGCCTCCCCGATCGTGCAGACCGCCGCGGTCGGCAACCCGACCCTCTTCTTCGTGCAGGCGTTCAAGAACACCCTGGAGCGGAGTGGCATCGCAGTGGACGGCGCGGCGGTCGACATCGACTCGCTGGCGGCCGGGGACAGGGCGCCCGCCCTGCTGGGCCTGCGCCCGCTCCTCCGCCACCGGTCGGAACCGCTCTCCACGATCGGCGCCGACATGCTGAAGCAGAGCAGGAACCTCTACGCCGAGTCGCTGGTGCGCCACCTCGGTGTCGCCTCGGGCTCGACCGCCCGGGCGGGACGCTCGGTGGTGAGCGCGGTACTGAACGACTGGGGCATCGACGGGCGAGGCGCGGTGGTCGCGGACGGGTCGGGGCTGTCGCGCTACACCTACCTGACGGCGGGCACGCTGGTGGAGGTCTTGGCCAGGCTCTACGAGAATCCGGATCACCGCGCGCGGGTCATGGCGGCGCTGCCCGTCGCCGGACGGGACGGGACGCTGCGAGGGCGGCTGGTCGGAACCGCGGCCGAGGGGATCGCCCGCGCCAAGACCGGCTCGATGAGCCGCGTGCGCGCGTTGGCGGGATACGTCGAGAGCGCCGGCGGCGAGCCGCTGGCCTTCGCGATCCTGGCCAACAACTTCAGCGCACCGGCCGCCGAGGTGACCCGCGTCATCGACCAGGCGGTGGCCGTGCTCGCGTCGTTCTCACGCCGGTAATCATCCCGGCGACCCGGCCCACATGGTCGCCGATCAGCGGAGGTCCAGCGGGTCGACGAGACCCGCATCGGCAAAGCCGCGGGCACGCAGCCGGCAACTGTCGCAACGGCGGCACGGGGCGCCGGCCGGCGCCGGGTCGTAGCAACTGAGGGTGATGCCGTAGTCGAGACCCACAGCCTGCCCCCGGCGGATGATATCGGCCTTCGTCATGGCGAGAAGCGGGGCGTGGATTCGGAACCGGCCGCCTTCGACCCCGGCCTTCGTGGCCAACGCCGCGAGCCGCTCGAAGGCGGCGATGTACTCCGGCCGGCAGTCGGGGTAGCCCGAGTAGTCCACGGCGTTGACGCCGATGACGAGGGCGCCCGCACCCAGCACCTCGGCCCATGCGAGCGCGAGCGACAGCAGGACGGTGTTGCGGGCCGGCACGTAGGTCGGCGGAATCCCGTCCCCGTCCAGTTCCCGGTCCTTGGGTACGGCGCCGTCCCCGGTCAGCGCCGACCCGCCCAGCGCGGCGAGGTCGACCGACAACTCCTGATGGCGCTCGACTCCGAGGGCGGCGGCGACCCGCCGCGCAGCGGCCATCTCCTGCGCGTGGACCTGCCCGTAGCGCACGGTGAGCGCGAAGAGGGCATGCCCCTCCGCCCGGACGAGGGCAGCGGCCGTGTAGGAGTCGAGCCCGCCGCTCAGCAGGACGACGGCGCGCTCGGCCGGGTGCGATGCGTCAGCCATCGGTCGGCGCGAGGGAGAACGGCGTGAAGGAGGTCTCGCGGTCGTACACGTCGACCTCCTCGGCCGCCTTCAGCCGGTTCACCAGCAGATAGGTCAGCGGCGTGGCGGCCACTTCGTAGAAGACCTTGAACAGGTAGCCGGACCAGATCGCGGTGAAGAGCACGGAGGCGGGCAGGAGGCCGCCGAAGGCGGTGACGGTGAAGAGCACGGTGTCCACACCCTGGCCCACCACCGTCGAGCCGATGGTGCGCATCCACAGACGCTTCCCGTCGGTGGCGACCTTGAGCTTGGCCAAGACGAAGGAGTTGGCGAACTCGCCGGCCCAGTAGCCGAGGATGGAGGCCACGACCACGCGGGGCACGAGGCCGAGCGCGGATGCGAAGGCCTCCTGCAGCTCCCACCCAGGAGCCGGCGGCAGGGCGACCACGAGGCCGAGGAACGCCGCCATCAGCGCGTTGGCGCCGAACCCCACCCAGATGATTTGCCGCGTCCGCGCGTAGCCGTAGACCTCGGTCAGCACGTCGCCGAAGACGTAGGTGACCGGGAACAGCAGAATGCCCCCGGCGAAGACGAACGGGCCCAGCAGGATCAGCTTCTGCGCGGCGATGTTCGAGATCAGCAGCGTCGCCACGAACGCCGAGCCGACGAACGCGAAGTACCGGTGCCCGGGAGGTGTGCCGCGCCCAGCCATGGTGTCTAGTGACCGTGCGACTGGCAGTAGCCACAGCCGGTGCATTCGACGGACGGCTCGATCACGCAACGGCCATCCGGAGGATCGTCCGGCAGCGCCGCACGAACGAAACGACCATGAGCGGGATCATCCGCCAGGACCGCCGAGTCCGGCCGCGGTTCGGCCGCCCGAGGCGGGGAACGGCGCTCGTCCAGATGCCGGCGGATGGCGGCCTCGACCGCGCCACGCACGTCCGGCCGCGTCATGGCGTCCCCCCGGATGGCGCGGCATCCACCCGCGCGGCCAACGGCTCGTCGTCGAAGCAGTCCACCCGGTCGACGATCCCTACTATCGCCATATCGGCGGGCGCGGCGGGCCGGCGAATGGCGGCCACGGCGGCGCGCCCCTCCTGAACCACCAGCACGCGATCGCCGACGCCGGCCTGCGCCGCGTCCACTGCCAGCAGCGGCGCCCCGCTCGCTCTACCCTCAGCATCGACCGGCTGGACGAGCAACAGCTTCGCCCCGAGCAGCTTCTCGTGCTTCTGGGTCGCCACGACGGTCCCGGTCACGCGCGCCAACTGCATGAATACGGCTGCGGTCAGGGTGACGTCTCGGGCTCCACCGTCCAGTGATCGACGATGCCGACCACGTTGGCGTCGGTCGCCACCAGATCCGGCAGGAACGGAAACGACGCCTCGCGTCCGCGTACGAAGAACACCGTCTCCCCGGTGCCGGCGCCCGCCGAGTCGACCGCCACGAGCGGCCGGCCGGACGCAGCACCCGCCGGCGTCATCGGCTGCAGGACGAGTAGCTTCTGGCCCTGCAGGCTGCGGTCCTTCATCGTCGAGACGACGTCTCCGATGACACGGGCCAGTTGCATGGTCGACAGATTCCCCGCCGCCGGTGGCGTCGACGGACTCAGCTCCCGCCCGCGCTCACCTCGACGGAGTCGACTATACCGACGATGGCTGCGTCGACCGGCGTGTCCTTCAGGTCCCCGGCCATCCTGGCGGAGCTGCCGCTGACGACGAGCACGGTCTCACCCGCGCCCGAATCGACCGTGTCCACCGCCACGATATGGTTGCCGCGCGGGGCGCCGTCGGGCTCCATCGGCTGCACCAGCAGCAGCTTGTTGCTGACGAGACGCTCGTCCTTGCGCGTCGCCACCACCGTCCCGACGACCTTGGCCAGGATCAAGACTTACACGCCTGCCTTGCCGATCGGGAGGGCGTCCTCCAGATTGGCATGCGGTCTCGGTATCACGTGCACGGACACGAGCTCGCCGACCCGGCGCGCGGCTGCGGCGCCGGCGTCCGTCGCGGCCTTGACCGCCGCCACGTCGCCGCGAACGATCGCCGTCACGTAGCCGGCGCCGATCTTCTCCCAGCCTACCAGCGTGACCTTGGCGGCCTTGACCATCGCATCGGCCGCCTCGATCATCGCCACGAGACCCTTGGTCTCGACCAGCCCCAACGCTTCACCCATGTTGTCCTCCGCGCCTGCCCGGGAGTCTGCCGCCGTTCTACGGCGCAGGCTCCCGGTCGCGCAGACGGTTGACGGCGTCTTCGACGATGGCCGTCAGTTCGCGGTATGTTAAACGAATCTCCGTTTCCCCGTGCGCCGGCGGCGCCGCGGCTCCGGGAACGGCCGGCACATCGTCCACGAGCCGGGCGCCCGGTGCGGACGGCGCCTCGAGCGTCTGGCACGCGGCGTCGCCGCCGGCGACGATGCCGTCGCTCCCTTCGGGGCAGATCGGGGCGGGGGCGGCGATACCGTACGTGCCCCGCAACTCCTGCAGACGGTTGACCTCCTCGCGCGACAGCAGACGCTCGCGGCCCAGGATGCGGGCCACCACGCTGATGCGCGCGAAGTGCTCGATGGTCTCCATCTTGTAATAGGCGGGCAGCAACCCGTCGGCCACCGTGATGGCGCCGTGGTTGGCCAGCAGGAGACCGTCGTGAGCCGCGATGTGCCTGTCCACCGCGTCGGCCAGCTCCTGCGTCGACGGGGTCCCGTACTCGGCGATGGGGATGCTGCCCAGCGTGGTCACGACCTCGGCCAGCACGGCGCGATCGAGCGGGATGCCGGCCACCGCGAAGCCCGTGGCGACGGGAGGGTGGGCGTGAACGACGGCCGTGACGTCGGCCCGGCGGCGGTACACGGCGAGGTGCATCGGCAGTTCCGAAGACGGGTCCCGCTCGCCGGCCAGCTTGCGCCCTGCGTAGTCCGTGATCACCAGCATGTCGGGGGTCATGAAGCCCTTCGACACGCTCTTCGGGGTGGTCAGCAGGCGCTCGGCGTCGAGGCGTACGCTGATATTGCCGTCGTTCGAGGCGACGTAGGCACGCTGGTGCAGGCGGCGGCCGATCTCGACGATGTCGGCGCGCCTGGTTTCTTCCGCGGTCATGGAATCCGTTCAGCGTCGTCTCGCGTCAAGCCGTCTTCACGAACGACCGCTGACATTCCTTCGAACAGAAATAGTGCGTCATCCCGCCCGCACGAGTCCTGATGGCGCGCGACGGCTCGACGTAGGTGCCGCACACCGGATCCCGCACGAGGGCCACTCCGCGCTTCGCGCCGCGCGGCGGTGGAGCAGTTGCCCCGGAGACCGCACCCGCGACGAACTTCCAGATCAGGCGGATGATCAGCGCCGCGAACAGCAGACGGAGCAGGATCCACCCCATGACTCGACCCGAATCCCGGCGATGATACCCCCGGGCCGGCTCACGCGAGCTCCCGCCGCGCGCAGGCGGCGACGCCCTCCGCCAGCCTCTGCACGACACCCCGCTCCCGGCCCTCGATCATCACACGCAGCACGGGCTCGGTTCCCGAATAGCGTACCAGCACGCGACCGGCGCCGGCGAGTCGCGCCTCTGCGGATCGGATGGCCTTCCCGATCGCAGGCACCTCCCCGAGATTCGGCTTGCGCGCCACGGGTACGCTCAGCAGCGCCTGGGGCAGGATGCACAGGTCGCTCATCAGATCCGCGAGGTCGCACCCGGTCTCGGCAACGATCCGCAGCACGGACAGCGCCGTGCCGAGCCCGTCTCCGGTCGGCAGCAGATCCGAGAAGATGACATGCCCCGACTGCTCGCCTCCGAGACAGACGCCGCGCCGCTCCATTTCCGCGCGTACGTGGGCATCGCCTACCGGGCACCGGTGGAGCGCGATCCCGTACTCGCCCAGCGCCGCCTCCAGCCCGAAGTTGCTCATGACCGTCGCCACGACGCCGCCGGCCGCCAGGCGCCCCGCGCGATGCAGATGCCGGGCCGCCACGAAGAGCACGCCGTCGCCGTCCACGATACGGCCGCGGCCGTCCACCAGGATGACCCGATCGCCGTCGCCATCGAACGCAAAGCCGAGCCGGCACCGGTGCTCGAGCACGGCCGCACGCAGCCTCTCCGGATGCGTCGAACCGCTGTTCTCGTTGATGTTCCGGCCATCCGGCGACGCGTGCAACTCGACGACGGGAACACCCAGCCGTTCCAGCACCCGGGACGCGACGCCGCTGGTCGCGCCGTGGGCGCAGTCGATGGCGATCGGCAGGCCCGCGACGTCCGCACCCTCCACGATGCCGAGCAGGTGATCGACGTAGGCTTGCAGCAGATTCGCCGTGTCGAGAGGGGGCCCGGGATCGGCCGGCGCCGTGCCCGCCGCCCGGGCGCTTGCGACTCGTGCCTCGATGCGGCCCTCCAGCTCGACCGAGGCCTTCGCGCCGCTGGCCAGCAGGATCTTGATCCCGTTGTCCGGATGCCGATTGTGGGATGCGGAGACGGCGACGCCGGCATCGAACCCGTGACGCGCCGTGATGACCGCGACCCCCGGCGTGGGCACGACCCCGATGCCTACCGGCAGCCCGCCGCGCGCCCGCACCCCGGAAGCGAACCATCGCTCGACCCAGGTACCCGAGTCCCTGGTGTCGCGCCCGCAGGCGATGCGGGGCGCACCGCCCAGCTCCTCCGCCAGAGCCGCGCCGAGACAGGCGATAGTGACTCCGTCGAGTGGAGGCGTACCCGGTACGCCGCGCACGCCATCGGTGCCGAAGAGGACGCTCGACATGAGATCCGCAACGTTCGGGAAGGTCACCCGCGGCCCGGCCACGGGCAGTCAGCGCACGCTGACGGTCACCCGCGACGGGTCGATACGCGTCACGCCGACAGCGGGGCTCGACTCCACGGTGACGGGGAGATTGTAGCGGCCGGGCTGGAGCCCCGCAACGTCGACGAACGCCTCGACCGCCGCGTCGTCGAGGGCCTGCACCCGGTCTCGCGGACCCAGCACGTCGACCCGCACCACCGCGGGCTCGATCGAGACCGTCCGACGGCTCTCTCCCTCGCGCACCTGCACCGCGGGCAGCGTCCGCTCGAGCGGCGCGGGCACGATCTCCACCGTCACCACGGCCGTCCCCGGCGTCCGGAGCCTGACCACGGGATCCGCTACGCCAACGGTGACCGTCGCCTGTACCCGGCCGGAGGCCCCTTCGATCGAAACGGGCTCGGTCAGCGCCTCGGTCACACCGGCCAGCCGGCCCGCCGGCCCCACCACCTCGAAGGTGGCCGGCAACGCGTTGAGGCCTCCGATGGCGAATCCTTCGGCCGGGCGGCCCTCGATATCCGGCACCACCCTGACCACTCGCGGTGCGCCGGCAGGCTCGAGCGACACCGCGATCGTGGCCGGCACGACCTGCACGACCTCGACACCGAACGGAACGCGGACACGACCCGCGAACATGTCGAACAGGCGCCGACCGGAACGCTCCCCGGCCAGGTCGATCGCGGCGACGACGTCGCCGCGCTGCAAACCGCTCACGATTCTGGACGCGCCACGCACACGCACACTGACCGTATCCGGCGGATCGCCTCCCACATGCAGGAGCGGAGGCACGTTCTCGAAACCGAGCGGCACGTCGATGCCGCGCTCGACGACCGGCTGTCCCGCCACCTGGAGCCAGAACGCAACGGCAAGAGCGAACGCCAGCAGCTTGAGACCGAGATCTCGCACGCTTGCCTGCCGCAGCATCAGAATTCGCCCGCCGCCGGACGGCCCCGGCGAGCCGGCCGCACGAGCGCCTCGAGTCTGGCCGTCAGGCGGCCGGCGTCGAGGTCGCGCTCGATCTGGCCATCGACCGCCAGAGACACCGCGCCGGTCTCCTCGGACACCACGAGCGCGACGGCGTCCGATTCCTCCGTCAACCCGATCGCGGCGCGGTGGCGCGTTCCGAGCTCCGTGCTCTGGGGGCTGACGGTCAGGGGCAGAAAGCAGGCGGCGGCCGCGATTCGCTCGTCCTGAATGACGACGGCACCGTCGTGCAGCGGTGATTCCGTCTGGAAAATGCTGACCAGCAGATCGTAGGTCACCCGCGAGTCCAGCGGAATGCCGCTGTCGACGTAGTTCCGAAGGCCGATCGCCCGTTCGATGGCGATGAGCGCCCCGACCTTGCGGCTGGCCAGCAGTCCTGCCGCGGTGACGACCTCCTCGACGGCTTCGTCCGTGGTCGCGCGACGCGTCAGGTAGCGAAACGCGGGAGCGCGGCCGAGCCTCGACAACCCCCGGCGTATATCGGCTTGAAACAGCACGATGGCCGCGAACACGATGTACCCGAACATGTCCCCGATGATCCAGTGCACCGTCCGGAGCATGGCGAGCTCGGACGCGTAGTAGAGCCCGACGAGAAGGACGCCGCCGAAGACCACCTGCGCCGCGCGAGTGTGCCGGATCAGCGTGAGGAGCTCATAGAAGAGGAACGTGACCACGGCGATGTCCAGCACGTCGCGCCAACCGACGCGAATGCCCAGCACGCCGCCGATGGCATCGAACACCATCCTTCAGTTTTCCTGCCTCGGCGCATGCGGCGCGGCTCGCTCCGAATGGTCGCCCGCCGCGGTGAGGGCGGCCATGCGTATCGCGTCCGCCACCCGGATCACGTCGCCGTGCGCGTCCACGCGGTGCGCGCGGACGATGTGCGCGCCGAGCCACACCGCGGCGGCAACGGCGGCCGCGGTCCCCCATTCCCGATCCCCCGGCGGGCGTTTCCCGAGTGCCGCAGTCAGGAACGACTTGCGGGACGGCCCGACGAGGATCGGGCGGTCCAGGCACCGCAGCGATGGCAACGCCGCGAGCGCGGCCCACGTCGCGTCCGCCCTCTTCGCGAATCCGAGGCCCGGGTCGACCACGATCTGCTCGCGCGGCAACCCGGCCGAGACCGCCCGGTCGACGAGCGCCCCCAGCTCGGCGGCGACCTCGCGGCCGACGTCGCGATAACGGGCGTGCCGGTACATCTCACGTGAGCCGCCGCGATTGTGCATGAGCACCAGCGGTGCGCCGGCGGCGGCCGCCACGCTCGCCAGCACCGTCCCCGAAGCGAGTCCGGAGACATCGTTGATCATCGCCGCGCCATGATCCAGCGCGGCTTCGGCAACCTCGACCTTGTACGTGTCGACGGAAATCGGCGCGCGCACCCGCCCGGCGAGCCGATCCAGCACCGGCAGGACCCGCCGCATCTCTTCCTGGACGGGCACGGGCTCCGCGCCCGGCCGGGTCGATTCACCGCCGATGTCGAGCAGGTCCGCCCCGGCATCGTCGAGCGCCATGGCCCGCTCCGCCGCATGCGCGGGGTCCAGAAACTCCCCGCCGTCCGCGAACGAGTCCGGCGTGACGTTGACGATGCCCATCACCAGCGTGCGCGCCCCCATCACCAGAGTGCGGCCCCCCGGCAGCGAGAGCGTGTGCGGCGTCCGTGGGGTCATGCTCGTTCCGAAGCAACCGACAGCTCCGGCCGCCAACGGCGCCGGGCGTGACGGCCGGACGGGATTCGAACCCCTATTCCTGCGGGACGGCCTTGTCGAACGAAGGCACCGGCGGCACGATCGAAGCGGGTTCCGACTCGTCGGGGGAAGTCGACACGGTGCCGGCGGGAGGCGCCGAACCAGGCGCCGGATCGGGTATCGGGTCTTCGATGGACAGCCCTTTGGCGAGCCGCTTGACCTGTTCGGCGTCGAGCACCTCGCGGATGAGCAGCTCCTCGGCGATGCTAATCAGCTCTTCCTTGTGCGTGCTGAGCAGGTTGCGCGCGCGATCGTAGTTCTCCGTCACGATCCGCTTGATCTCCTGGTCGATGCGAATCGCGGTGCCTTCGCTGTAGTCCTGCGACTGCGCGAAATCCCGCCCCAGGAATACCTGCTCTTCCTTCTTGCCGTAGGTCAACGGGCCGATCGACTCGCTCATGCCCCACTCGCACACCATCCGCCGCGCCATCTCGGTGGCGCGGTCGAGGTCGTTGCCGGCGCCGGTGGTGATGTTGCCGTTCGTCAACTCCTCGGCCAGACGCCCGCCGAGCAGGATCGCGATCTGATCGTTGAGGTAGTCGCGGGAATAGTTGTGCTTGTCGTCCACCGGAAGCTGCTGGGTGACGCCAAGCGCCATGCCGCGCGGAATGATGGTCACCTTGTGGATCGGATCCGCGTGCGGCAGCAGCACCGCCAACAACGCGTGCCCACCCTCGTGCACCGCCGTCACCTGCTTCTCTTCGTCGCTGATGATCATCGAGCGGCGCTCCGAGCCCATCAGGACCTTGTCCTTGGCGAACTCGAAGTCCTGCATCTGGACGACCTTCTGGTTGTAGCGTGCCGCGTTCAACGCGGCCTCGTTCACCAGGTTGGCCAGATCGGCGCCGGAGAACCCGGACGTGCCGCGGGCGAGAATGTGAACATCGACGTTGTCGGAGAGCGGGATCTTGCGAGTGTGGACACCGAGGATGCCCTCTCGGCCCTTGACGTCGGGACGGTTGACGACGATGCGGCGATCGAAGCGGCCGGGCCGCAGCAACGCGGGATCGAGAACGTCCGGGCGGTTGGTGGCGGCCACCAGGATGACGCCCTCGTTCGACTCGAACCCGTCCATTTCGACGAGCAACTGGTTCAGGGTCTGCTCGCGCTCGTCATGGCCTCCGCCGAGCCCGGCGCCCCGGTGCCGGCCAACCGCGTCGATCTCGTCGATGAACACGATGCACGGCGCGTTCTTCTTGCCCTGCTCGAACAGATCGCGAACGCGGGAGGCGCCCACGCCCACGAACATCTCCACGAAATCGGAGCCGCTGATCGAGAAGAACGGCACGTTGGCCTCACCGGCCACGGCCCGGGCCAGCAGCGTCTTGCCGGTTCCGGGCGGGCCCATCAGCAGCACGCCCTTCGGGATCCGGCCGCCCAGCTTCTGGAACTTCTGCGGCTCCTTGAGGAACTCGATGATCTCCTGCAGCTCCTCTTTCGGCTCCTCGACGCCGGCCACGTCCTTGAACGTGACCTTCTTCTG
Organism: Acidobacteriota bacterium; assembly: GCA_021296515.1. Taxonomy (GTDB): domain Bacteria; phylum Acidobacteriota; class Vicinamibacteria; order Vicinamibacterales; family UBA8438; genus WTFV01. Next base: position 38,144 of record JAGWAH010000004.1, read on the forward strand.
CGAGCTCGACGAGAGCTTGGCGCGGCTCTTGCCGAACGAGAGCGCCTTGTTGCCCCCGGTCTGCATCTGCCGCATGAAGAAGATCCAGAAGCCCAGGATGAGGAGGAGCGGAGCCCAACTGTAGAGCAGCGTCGTCCACGGACTGCCCGCCGCCTCGCGCGCGCTCACCGCCACGTCGCGCTCGACGAGCCGGTTGACCAGCCCCTCGTACTGCGGCGGCGCGAACGAGCGGAACGACTCGCCGGAGGTCGTCGACCCGGTGACCTCGTTGCCGCTGAGCGTGACGCTCTCCACCTGGCCGCTGTCGACCATCCGAATGAACTCACTGAACGAGACGGACTCGTCGCGGGACTGGAAGTCCGTGGAGAAATTCCAGATCAGCACCACGACGACGACGAGCACCATCCAGAAAGCGAAGCTTCTGACAGACGGACTCAAACGGAACCTCCCGTCTTCACGATCTTCAAGATTATCACGCCTTCGTCCGAGCCGATCATTCTCGCTCCCTCCCCCAACCCGTGCTCCGCGACCCACACGATCCCGAGCCGGTCGTCCACCACCAGTGGAACGGTTGCGCGCCGGTCGCGGGGGACCTTGCGATCCACGAAGAAGTCCTGCAGCTTCTTCCTGCGCCCGCCGAGCCCGAGCGGCCGGAACACGTCGCCGGGACGCCAGCTCCGCACCATCAACGGCGACGTGATCCGCGCCGCCGGCAGCGCTGCGACGTCACCGCGGGCGGCGAGTCGCGCGGGCCGTTCGCCCCGCTCGGCCACGATGCGCACACCGGCGGCGGCGATCTCCACCTCGCCGGGCACCGCCAGCGGGTACTCGTAGCGCTCGGCGCCGGCAGCGGGCGCCGGCCGCCCCCACCGGCGCGTGAAGCCCAGCAACGTTCCTCGCCGCTCGACCCGGCAGCCGGGGAAATCCGCCGCAACGGGCGCCGTCCCATCCGCTTCCGCCAGCCGCCGCAGGCGCTCCACGTGATCGAAGCCGACCCGCCGGCCGCCGGCCCGCTCCAGGACCTGCAGGGCGACCCGCCGAGCCAGCGCCGGGTGGGCCGCCGCCAGCCGCGCCGCGTCGATCTCGAAGCGCCCCCCTGCGAACTCTCCCCCCGCGTCGAGGGGCCCCTCCCTGTATTGGACGATCTCGGCCGCCGCCGCGTTCGCCGCCTGATCCAGCCAGTCGGCGTCGTCGCGCGCAATCGACGCATCGCGGGCCAGCACATCGGTGACGGCCGCGGAGAAGTGCTCGGCGAGGAACGGTATCAGCCTGCGCCGCACGCGATTGCGCAGGATGCGCTCGTCGCGGTTGCTCGGATCCTCGCGATGTGGCAGGCCGCGCAGGCGCAGGTAGTCGCGGAGCTCCTCCCGACGGCAGTCCAGCAGGGGACGCACGACGCCGCCGATGCGGGGTCGGATGCCGCCCAGTCCGGCCGGCCCGGCGCCGCGGATCAGCCGCAACAGCACCGTCTCGGCCTGATCGTCGCGGGTGTGTCCGGTGGCCACGAGATCGGCCCGCCCCTCCCGCACGGCGCGCGCGAACCACTCGTAGCGAACCCGGTGTCCCGCCGCCTCGATGGAGATCCGCTCCGCACGCGCGCGTGCGGCCACGTCGACGCGCTCGACGGTGACGGGGACCCCGAGCGTTGCGGCGACGTCGCGGCAGAACGCCTCGTCCTCGTCGGACACCGCCCCCCGCAACCGGTGGTTGACGTGCAGCAGTCCGGCAACCGACCAGCTCGCAACGGGCGCCAGCTCGCACAGGAGGGCGCCGAGCGCCACCGAGTCGCCGCCGCCGGAGCAGGCCACCAGCACGCGCGCGCCCGTTGGAAGGAGCGCCTCGCGCTCGAGGGACTGCCGGACGCGGTGCGCGAGTGGTGACACCGGCCTCACTCCAGCCGCCGGCTCAGATGCCGGCGAGATCCCTTACTCCGTCCCGAAACACCCGGAAACTCGGCGACCGGTTCCGGTTCATGTCCATGTGCGGCGCGATTTGCCCGGCCCACTCGCACTTCGCCTTGCCCGCTGTCGGGTATCCGCCACGCTGAAGATGCACAGATCCGCCGGGATGAACGGCATCCGCGAGGACCTCCCATGTACCGCAGATGCTGTCCTGCCTGTAGCCATGGAGAACGGTGTCCGTCGCGTTGGGATAGGCAGCCTTCACCGCGCGACGATCGCCCAACAGCCACGCCTCACCTTCCTCGATTGCTATCCTGAACAGTGTTCTCGGACGCGGATCGCACCCGTGCAGCACCCGGAGCAACTCCTGCTTGAATGTCCGACAATCCCGGTCGTCCAAGTCGACAACGACAACGACGCAGCCGAGCCGCGGCTGAAGACTTCGCCCGTATCCACGCAGAAGTCGCGGCAACTGTTTGAGCAGGAGTCGTTTTCTCGGATCCGTTGCCGCATGAAGATTCTTGGGTATCCGGCCGATGCCCTTGTACGCGTGCATTCTCCAGGAATGATCCGCGCCATTCGTACCGAGAATCTTTTCCAGCACGACATCCAGCGCGATGCTGCCAGACTGGTCCTCCACCAACACTTCAAAGTGCATCCGCTATTTCCGATCCAGATACTCGCTGTACCAAAGACCGCCGAGTGGCAGCCCCTCCTCGACCATGGCTCTGACGACGTCGTTGTCGCTGGCTCGGGAAACCTTTGCAAAGCCATCTGCCCGTTTCTCCAGAATCCAGGTTTCATCCGGCTTTAGCGCGTCGACAAAATACGGCTGGTGTGTCGTAACGAAGACCTGCGGGGCGTTCTTTCCAGCCGTGGCGTGCGCGCGAAGCTCCTCGGCCAGCACCTCCAGCAACTTGTGATAGAGTCCGTTCTCGGGTTCCTCGATGCAGATGAACGGCGGGGGCTGTGGATCTGCAAGCATGATCAGGTAGGCAAAGACCTTCAATGTGCCGTCGGACATCTGTTGTGCGTAGAAGGGATCTCGAAATCCCTTGTCGTTGAAACGAAGCAGCAGTCGTCCGTCCGGACTTCGCTCGGTATCGATCCGGTCGATGCCTGGGATTCGGCCGGCAATACGCGTCAAGATGTCTTTGAATCGGTCGGGCTGTTCGCGCTCCATGAACTCCACGACGTTGCCAAGGTTGTCACCGTCCACGTTCAGATGCTTCTGCGGCCCTGCGAGCGGCAAACTCCTCGCCGCGTGCGGGGTGAAGTAGCTCAAGTACCACCCTTCAACGAACTGCCGAAAGGACGATATTCTGGGGTGTTGCTTCAACGCCCCGAGAGTCGCGATGCCGAGCTTGCGCCTGTCCTGCAACTCAACTATCTCGGTCTCCGCGCTCTCTTCCCCGGGCACTCCTCTTTCGAGCCGATCAATCAGCGACTCGAGTTCAGAAACGCTCTCATGAGTCTCGTCGAACCGTCGGCCCTGGGCCTCGCCCTTCCAGGCCAAGCCTCTGCCATCGTGCATCATCAGGAACGAAAAGGGCCGTCCGTGGCTCTGCCCCTTGCGGCGCTGGCGAAGGCGTTCACGAGAGACGTACGGCCGTCCCGAATCATCCAGGTCGATCTCCAGCTCGTACGTGATGGGACGGGCTCTCGCTTCTTGTCTGTAGTAGAGCTCAAATCGGATCGATTCGTCACTCGCTTGGGAGCGAATCCGCTGGAACCCGCCGCGTCCCCGCGTGTCGCACGCCTCCTCGACGCCCACCTTCAGGCAGTCGGCAAGAAAACCGAAGGCGTCGAACAACGAGCTCTTGCCCACCCCGTTCTTCCCGATCACGACGGACATCGGCGTCAAGGGCTGGACGCGCTGCGTGTTCCACAGCTTGCCGAGCGTCAGGTTCTTCAGTACCCGGTAGTTCGCGATCCGGATACCCTCGATCTTCGCCATGGCTTCGGTTCCTCGCGTCGAACGGCTGCCCGCCTGGCCCGAAATCGCCCGCGGGGCCGGACCGGGGCGAGGGAAGGAGGTGGTGCCGGTGCAGGGACTTGAACCCCGGACCTAGCGGATATGAGCCGCTTGCTCTAACCATCTGAGCTACACCGGCCAGCGCCACGGGCATCGCCCGGGCGGGTCTGCGCGGGTCGGCCCGGCCGACCCTACAGGATCAGCATCGCGTCGCCGTAGCTGTAGAACCGGTAGCGCCGCTCCACCGCGTCGCGGTACGCGGCCAGGATCGCCTCGCGGCCGGCGAACGCACAGACCAGCAGCAGGAGCGACGAGCGGGGCAGATGGAAGTTGGTGAGCAGACCGCCGACCACCTGGAAGTCGAAATCGCCATGGATGTAGAGGTCGGTCTCGCCGGCCTCCGGTGCGAGGCGGCCGCCGTGGGCGCGGGCGACAGCCTCCAGCGTACGGGTGGTGGTGGTGCCGACGGCGACGACCCGGCGTCCTTCGTCCAGAGCGCGATTGACCGCCGCCGCCGTCGACGCCGGTACGGTGTAGCGCTCGGCCGCAACGCGATGGGCCTCCACCTCCTCGGTCCGCACCGGCTCGAACGTGCCGTAGCCGACGTGCAGGGTGATCGCATGCCGCTCGACGCCCCGCGCACGGAGCCGGTCGAGCAGCGCCGGTGTGAAGTGCAGTCCGGCGGTCGGCGCCGCCACCGAGCCGCGCGCCGCCGCGTAGACGGTCTGGTAGCGTTCCACGTCGATTGCCCGATCCGCCCGCCGGATGTAGGGCGGCAACGGAACATGCCCGATAGCGTCGATGGCGGCGTCGACGGCGCCGCCATCCGCAGCCAGGCGGACCGTGCGCCGCCCATGGTAGTGACGGTCGAGCACCTCCAGGTCCAGGCGGCGTCCGCCGCCCTCGAACACCGCGCGGGAGCCGACCTTCAGCTTCTGTCCCGGGTGGACGAGGGCATCCCAGCGGTCACCGCCGATCCTTCCCAGCAACAGGCACTCGACGGCGCCCCCGCTCGGCTCGCGGCGCCCGAGCAGCCGCGCCGGCACCACGCGCGTGTCGTTGACGACGAGGACGTCGCCCGGCGCCAGCAGCGCCGCGAGGTCGGAGACTCGCTGGTGCGAACGCGCTCCCGTCCCACGATCGAGACGCATCAGGCGGGCCGCGTCGCGCACCGGCGCCGCCTCCTGTGCGATCAGCGCGGCGGGCAGCTCGTAGTCGAAGTCCGACAGGCGCATGGGAGGGCCGGGCGTCCTCAGCCCGCCCAGCGCAGCAGCACGGCGCCGACGGTGAAGCCGGCCCCGACCGATGCCAGCAGCACCCGCGCCCCCTTGGGCAGGCGGCCTTCCCGCCGCGCATCGGCGAGCGCGAGCGGAATCGTCGCGGCGGTGGTGTTCCCGAACCGCTCGATGTTGACGATCACCTTGTCGCGGTCGACACCCAGGTGCTCCGCGGCGCTCATGATGATCCGCCGGTTCGCCTGGTGCGAGACGAACAGATCGACGTCGCCCGCATCGAGCCCGTTCGCCTCGAGCACCCGCCGGCAGATCTCGGACATCTTGCGGACCGCGAACTTGAACACCGCGGGACCGTCCTGATGCACGTAGTGGAGGCGTGCATCGACCGTCTCGCGGGTGGCCGGCCGCAGGCTGCCGCCCGCCGGCATGCACAGCGCCGGGCCGCCGCTGCCGTCGATCTCGTGCGCGAAGTCGATGATCCCCGGCTCGCCGTCCGCGGCCGGCGACACGACCACCGCCCCGGCGCCGTCGCCGAACAGCACGCAGGTGGCGCGATCCTGGAAGTCGATGATCGACGACATCACGTCGGCGCCGATGACGAGCGCGTGGTCGTGGGCGCCGCTGGCCACCATCTGGGCGCCCGTCGTCAGCGCGAAGGTGAACCCGGAGCAGGCGGCCCCGAGGTCGAAGCCCCAGGCGTTGGTGGCGCCGATCTTGTGCTGCACGAGGCACGCCGTGCTGGGAAAGAACATGTCGGGCGTGGTCGTCGCCACGACGATGAAGCCGATCTGCTCGGGGCTCACCCCCGCCTCCGCCAGCGCGGCAATCGCCGCCTCCTTGCCGAGGTCCGACGACGCGACGCCCTCGTCGACCACGTGCCGCTCGCGGATGCCGGTGCGCTTCAGAATCCAGGCATCGGTCGTGTCGACCAGCCTCTCGAGGTCGGCGTTCGTGAGCACGCGCGGCGGCACATAGGTGCCGAGCGACGTGACCTTGACACGCCGCCGCGCGCCGCCTCCGTCGAATCGCCCACCGGTTCCGTTCGCCACTCGCTTCGTCCTTGTCTCCGGCAGCCGCTGCCGGTGATGCCCGCCCGCGGCACTACAGCAGCCGGGGGTGCCGCTCCGGGCTCGCCAACCCGAAGTAGTCGTAGGCGCGGGCCGTCGCCATGCGCCCGCGCGGCGTCCGGTCGAGAAAGCCGGCCTGAATCAGGTACGGCTCGTAGATGTCCTCGATCGCGTCCTTCTCTTCGCTGATGGCGGCGGCGAGGCTGTTGAGCCCGACCGGTCCGCCCCCGAACTTGTCGATGATGGCGTGCAGCAGCCGCCGGTCCGCCTCGTCGAAGCCCTGCTCGTCGACTTCCAGCAGGGTCAGCGCGTTGCGCGCGACCTCCAGCGTGATGGCGCCGTCGGCGCGCACCTCGGCGTAGTCGCGCACGCGCCGCAGCAGCCGGTTGGCGACGCGTGGCGTCCCGCGCGAGCGGCGGGCGATCTCCGCCGTCGCCGCCGCATCGATGGGTACCCCGAGAATGCGCCCCGAGCGCGTCACGATCTCCACCAGGTCGCGCTCGGCATAGAAGTCGAGCCGGTGCACGATCCCGAACCGGGCCCGCAGCGGCGACGTCAGCAGCCCCGCGCGGGTCGTGGCGCCTATCAGCGTGAACCGCTGGAGGGGGACCTTCACCGAGCGGGCGCTCGGCCCCTGCCCGATGACGATGTCGAGCTCGTAGTCCTCCATCGCGGGATAGAGGATCTCCTCGATGGCGGGGCTCATGCGGTGGATCTCGTCGATGAACAGCACTTCCCGCGCCTTCAGGTTCGTCAGGATCGCCGCGAGATCGCCCGGCTTCTCCAGCACCGGGCCGGCCGTGCCCCGCACCGGCACGCGCAGCTCGTTGCCGATGACGTGGGCCAGCGTCGTCTTGCCGAGTCCGGGCGGCCCGTAGAGCAGCACGTGGTCGAGCGCCTCGCCGCGGTTGCGCGTCGCGGTGACGGCGACGGTGAGGTTCTCGCGCACGCGGTCCTGGCCGATGTAGTCGTCGAGGGAACGCGGGCGGAGACCGGCCTCGTACTGGGCGTCCTCCTCCGCCCGCACCGTGCTCAGAACGTGATCGGCAGTCACCGCCCGACCATTCTATGCGCCGGACGGACGCCGCGGCCGGCCGGCCGGTCCGGGGACCGGGTCATCCGGCCAGCTCCCGGAGGGCCTGCCGGAGCGCCGCCTCGAAATCCCCGGGGCTGCGCTTCAGGGCCGCTTCGACGGCGCGTTCCGCGGGCTGCCGTTGATAGCCGAGGTTCAGGAGCGCCGAGATCACGTCGCCCCGCAGATCGCGTCCGCCAGCCTCCGCCGTACCGTCCGCCGCGCCCTCCACGCCGGCCGCGGCGCCGGCCGGCAGCTTGTCCTTCAACTCCAGCGTAATCCGCTCGGCCGTCTTGCGCCCGACGCCCGGAATGCCGGTCAGGCGCGCGACATCCGCGGTGCGGACGGCCTGCACCAGCGCCGGCGGCTCGATGCCGGACAGCACGGCGAGAGCAAGCCGCGGCCCGACGCCGTTGACGCCGATCAGCCGCTCGAACAGGTCGAGCTCGAGACGGGTGGCGAATCCGAACAGCGAGAGCGCCTCCTCGCGAACGTGCGTGTGGATGCGCAACGCCACCTCCGCCCCCCGATCCCCGACCGCGTAGTAGGTGGACAGCGGGACCTGGACGTCGTAGCCGACGCCGCCGACATCGACCACGATGCGGCCCGGCCGCTTCTCCGCAAGCGCACCTCGCAGGGTGGCAATCATGGTCGCCGCTACCGTCAGCGCGCTGCGCCGGGTGGACGGTACTGCCGCCAGGAACGAGGTCTCCCACCGGGTGCCGCCGGTGGACCATCCACTGCGCCCGGCCGGATCGAGTGTGCATGGCAGACCGCGACGGCAAGCGCATCCGTGACGTCGAGGCGCGACGGCGGCGGCTCCAGCCCGAGGAGCAGGCCCACCATCTGCTGCACCTGCTGCTTCTCCGCCCGCCCGTAGCCGACCACCGCCCGCTTCACCTCGGCCGGCGCGTACTCGACCACGGGCAGCCCCGCCTCGGAGGCGGCCAGCATGACGACCCCGCGCACATGGCCCAGCTTCAGCGCGCTGCGCGCGTTCCGGGCGTAGAACAGGTCCTCGATGGCGACCGTCTCGGGGCGATGCTCGGCGATCAGCGCCGCCAGACCGTCGTGGATGGTGCGCAGCTTCTCGGGAAAGGCGCTCTGGGCCGGCGGGCTCAACGCTCCGCAGGCGAGGATGCGGTGACGACCGCCCGAGGTGTCGATGCAACCGTACCCCGTGTGTGCGGAACCGGGGTCGACCCCGAAGATTCTCACGCGAGAGAAGCCTCGATCTCCTTGGCGTCGATGTCGAAGTTCGACCAGAGGTGCTGGACGTCGTCCTGATCCTCGAGCACGTCCATCAGCTTGATCATCTGCTGGGCGGCCTTGCCCTCGACCTTGACCAGATTCTGCGGCAGCATCGCGATCTGCACCGAGATCGGCGAGGCGCCGGCCGCTACGACCGCCTCGCGGACAGCCTCGAAGGCATCCGGACTGCTGATGATCTCCCAGTTGTCGCCGTCCTCGCGGAAGTCGTCGGCGCCGGCGTCGATGGCCGCGCTCATCAGCGTCTCCTCGTCCACGCTGCCCTGCTCCACGACGATGTGGCCGCGCTTCTCGAACATCCACGCCACCGAGTTGGTGGTGCCGAGGTTGCCGTTGTGCTTCGACAGCAGGTGGCGGATCTCGCCGACGGCGCGGTTGGTGTTGTCGGTCAGGCACTGGATGAGGAGCGCCGCGCCGCCCGGCCCGTAGGCCTCGTAGGTGACCTCCTCGTACGTGACGCCCGGCTCCTCGCCGGTCCCGCGCCGGATGGCGCGCTTGATGTTGTCGGCCGGCATGTTGGCGGCCTTGGCGTCGGCGATCACGGTGCGCAGGCGCGGGTTCATCGACGGGTCGCCGCCTCCGTCGCGCGCGGCCACCGTCAGTTCCTTGATGATGCGGGTGAAGAGCTTGCCGCGCCGCGCGTCCGCCACGCCTTTCTTTGGAATGTCCGGACATGGCCCCATTATCGCAAAACCTCCGGTCACGGAAAACCACCCGCGGGGTCCGTTCGACCGTTCGGGAACAGGGCGGCCGGCGGAGTCAGATCCGGCGCGCGACGATGATCCAGACCTGGGCGTCGGGCGACCACTCCTCGCCCGCGTAGTCGCCGAGGACCGCGTCGACGCGGAAGCCCGCCTGCTCGAGCCGCTCGGCAACCTGCGGCACCGTCAACGTGCGGAAGGCGAGCGAGAAGCGGTGCACGGTGCGCCGGCTACCGTGCCACTCCACGAACTCCTGGTCGAAGACGGTCAGCGCGTGCTCGCGCACTTGGCGCACCGATTCGATCAGCGTGACGCGACGACCGCCGCTCGCCGGCCCGCGCAGCCCCACCCGGCGGTGATACTCCTGCCAGCGCGGCAGCTCCGGAACGAGGTCGATGCCGAGCGTTCCGCCCCGCGGCAGCACGCCGGCCACCGCCTCGAGCGTCGCGGCCAGGTCCGCGTCCGACAGCAGCGACTGCAACATGCCGTAGGGCGCCATCACCAGCCGGCAGCGCCAGCGGCGGCGAAACGGCAGGGCGCGAATGTCGCCGCGCACGATCGCCGACTTCGCGGTCAGGCGGGCCCGGCGGAGACGCGACCGCAGCCGGCGCAGCATCGGGGCGGAGCGGTCGATCCCGACGAAGCGGGGCGCCACGCGCGCCACCGGCACCGACAGGCGGCCGGTCCCGCAACCGAGCTCAAGCACCGGGCCGTCCGCCCGGCGCGCCAGGTCCGTCCAGAACCGGACGTCGCGGCGGCCTATCGTGCGCCGGTTCTCCCAGTCGTAGAACGGGGCGTAGACGTCCCAGCCCTGCCAGCCGGCGGCGCCGCTGTCGGAGGTCATCGCGGGCGACCCGTAGTATAAGAACAGGTCGGAGTTTGCGCCGCAGGAGTCGCGCCCGCAAACTCCCAGGGTCGCGCTCGCGGCCAGAGGAAACGGACGATGGTGCTGCTGGTTCGCAATCGGGTGGAGGACGTCGAGCGGTGGAAGCGCGTCCTTCCTCGAGGCGTTCCCGCCGTAATATGGGACCGCATGTCGCTCATCCCCGCCTGGGCGCCGAACCTGCATCCGCTGGTCGTGCACTTTCCGATCGCGCTGCTGTCTGCGGCAGGCGCCGTCGATCTGGCGGGCCTCCTGGCGCCGGATCGGAGACCGCTGCGGGACACGGCGACTTGGCTGTACGTCGGGGGCGCGGCAACCGCCGTGTTCACGTACTTCACGGGGTACACCGCGGCGCAGGCGGCAGCGTTCTCTCCGGAGGTCGGGTCGCTCGTGGACGCGCACGCCGACTGGGCGTTCACGGCGACGTGGCTCTTCGCGTTCTTCGCGTCGCTGCGGCTCGCGATGTCGTACATTCTCCGGCCGCGGCGGGCACTGCAGATCGGCGCCTTCGCGATTGCGCTGGCCGGACTCGGCGCGCTGGCGCAGACCACGCTGCTCGGGGCGCGGCTGGTCTTCGAGCAGGGACTCGGGGTGCAGGCGGTGGCCGTCGCGGAATCGGCGGAACGAATGGAAAGAACGCCGGCGCAGCCGGTGGAAAGAGCGGAAAGAGAGGATCCGGAATGAGGTCGCTGCTGACTACTTCGTTCGTCGTGCTGGTTACGTCGTTCGTCACGGCGGCCGGGGCCGGCAACGCCTTTGCCCAGGAACAGACGTCGGAGGGGCCGTGGCAGACCTACGGCACCGAGAACGGCGAATGGCGCAGCTACGCCGGCGACAGCTCGACCAGATCGACGCCGGCAACTTCAGCGACCTGGAGATTGCCTGGGAGTGGACGTCGATCGACAACTTCGTCAGCCGCAGCACACCCGGCGGCGGCGAGTGGTCGGCCCCGCTCGACGTGATCGTCGATTCGCTGGTCGAGGAGACTCCGAACCTCTACCGCAGCAGCCAGCCGCCGAACCCGTCGCGCCTGCAGGTGACGCCGCTGATGATCGACGGCGTGCTCTACTTCAACACGCCGCTGTCGCAGGGGGTCGCGGTGGACGCGACGACCGGCGAGACGCTGTGGATCTTCAATCCGAAGAGCTACGAGGAGGGGACCCCGTCGATGAGCGGCCCCTGGACGCAGCGCGGCGTCGCCTACTGGACGGACGGCGCAGGGGACGAGCGCATCTTCTGGGGCACCGGCAACGGCTACGTGGTCTGCGTGCAGGCAAAGACCGGGCAACCCTGCCCCGACTTCGGCCCCGACGGCAGCGGCATGGTCGACGCGATGGTCGGCATCCCGCGCGTCGAGCGCGAGGCGCGCGATTACCTCAACGCCCTGCTCTACTCCATCAACTCGCCGCCGATCGTCGTGCGCGACAAGGTGATCCACGGCTCGCAGATCGCCGACCGGCGCATCACGCGGGAAGCGCCTCCCGGCTGGGTCCGTGCCTGGGACGTCCGCACCGGCGAGCACGCCTGGGACTTCCACACCGTGCCCAACAGCGCCGACGAGTTCGGCGTCGACACCTGGCTGAACGATTCGTGGCGCTACTCCGGCAACGCCAACGTCTGGTCGATGCTGGCCGGCGACAACGAGCTGGGTTACGTCTACCTGCCGACCGGCACCACCACGAACGACTACTACGGGGCCGACCGGCCGGGCGACAACCTCTTCTCGGAAACCATCATCGCCGTCGACGTGGAGACGGGCCAGCGGATGTGGCACTTCCAGGCGGTGCACCACGGGCTGTGGGACTACGACTTCCCCACCCACCCGAACCTGGTCGACGTGGTGGTCGACGGGCGGCCCGTCAAGGCGCTGGTGCAGGTGAGCAAGCAGGCGTTCGTCTACGCCTTCGACCGGGTGACCGGGGAGCCGATCTGGCCCATCGAGGAGCGGCCGGTGCCGCAGGCGACGAACATGCCGGGCGAGGTCCCGTCGCCGACGCAGCCGTTCCCGACGAAGCCGGCCCCGTTCGACTACCAGGGGGTCACCATCGACGACCTGGTCGACTTCACGCCCGAGCTGCGCGAGATGGCCATCGAGGTCGTGAGCAACTACCAGATCGGACCGCTGTTCACGCCGCCCGGACGGCCCATCAACGGCGGCACGCAGGGCACGCTGATGCGCCCGCCGGACTTCGGCGCGGCCGGCTGGGCCGGCGCCGCGGTGGACCCCGAGACCGGGATGCTCTACATCCCGTCGCGCAACATCGCCGTCGCCATCCCGCTCTACACGCCCGACCCGGACCTCGGCGCCACCATGCTCTACACGCACGGCGCCCCCGAGGAGCGGCGGCTGCGCCAGATCCGGCAGGGCCAGTCCTACCAGGCGCGGATGCCGCAGGGACTGCCGCTTCTCAAGCCGCCCTACTCTCGGATTACCGCCATCGACATGAACACCGGCGAGCACGCCTGGATGGTGCCCCTCGGCAATGGGGACCGCATCCGCAACCACCCGCGGCTGCGCCACCTGAACCTGCCGCCCCTGGGCGACGGCACCATCGGGGGTCCGCTGCTGACGAAGACCCTGCTGATCAGCACCGTGCCGACCGCCGGCAGCCAGGGCGGGCCCGGTCTCGTGGCCTGGGACAAGCAGACGGGCGAGATTCGCGGCGCGGTCGACCTGCCCGCCGGCACCATCGGCACGCCGATGACCTACCTGGTCGACGGGCGGCAGTACATCGCGGTCAGCATCGGGGGCGGCCCGCGGGTCGTGGCCTTCGCGCTGCCGGCGGACTGATGGGGCGGACCGAGATTCGATGAACGTCACCAGGCTGCGCCTCGAGAACTTCAAGCGCTTCACCGACCTCACCATCGACCTGTCGTCGTGCGCCGGCGCACCGAAGCTGGTGCTGCTGATCGGGGCGAACGGCAGCGGCAAGTCGTCGGTGTTCGACGCGTTCGAGTATCTGTCCGCGCAGCACAAGGGCGATGCGGCGCCACCTTCGACGCGTTTTTCCGAGGCTTTCTCCGATGCGTTCTATAAGGGTGAGGCGTACGACAAGTTCTTGAGCTACCTCAAGAAGGACCCGGCCGCAGAGATGTCGGCGGCCTGCGCGTTCGGGGGAGGCTTCGAAGTCCGCCGGTCCAACGGCTCGAGCCCGACCACGTCACCGACCGGGTGGGACGTGAAGTCGGCGTTCTACGGCCGGAGCTCGTTGCGAACGGTCCCCGAGCTTCGCGCCACGCCCCAATCCGTGGACGTGGGGGCCGACCCCGACCGCCCGCGGCGGTTCATCGAGTTCGACACGCGTTTCGATGCCGACGTCGCGCGGATCACGGAGGACCTGCTACGTGATTTTTGGGGTAAGGACTTCGCCTCCGACGCGATAAAGGCTCGCTTCGTCGAGCCCATCAACGACGCCCTCGCCAGAGTGTTCGGCAACGGTTCCGCCACGGCCCTGCGGTTGACGCAGATGATCCCGGCGTTGGGTAAGAGGCCCGCCGATATCCGCTTCCGGAAAGGGCAATCGGAGGTCCACTACGACCTGCTCAGCAGCGGCGAGAAGGAAGTGTTCAACATCCTCCTCAACCTGTTCACCCGCCGCGAGCACTTCCCGAACGCCATCTACTTCATCGACGAGCTCGACGTGCATCTGCGCACGCGGCTTCAGCACGCGCTGATCCGGGAAGTGGTCGAGCACTGGATTCCGGACTACTCGCAGCTCTGGACGGCCAGCCACTCGCTCGGCTTCATCGAGTACGCCAGCGACGCTGCGGATGCGGCCATCATCGACTTCGACGACCTCGACTTCGACCGCCCGCAGGTGCTGGCGCCGGCGCCGAAATCCCCCGCCATCTTCGACATCGCGGTGCCCAGGGACTCCGCGTTGAAGGTCTTCCCCAACCAGACGCTGGTCGTCTGCGAGAACCAGGACGCGCTGCTCTACAACGCGATCCAGCTCCCCGGCCTGTTGTTCGTCGGCGCCAGGGACAAGAACGCCGTCGGGCTGCAGATCAGGACGAACGACGAGTTCCGCGGCCTGATGGATCGCGACTTCCTCGGGTCGGACGAAATCGAGGAACTGCGCCGCGAGCAGCCGAACCTCTTCGTGCTCGGGTACTACTCCCTCGAGAGCTACGCCTACCATCCCCTGAACCTGGCGGAGGTGTCGCCGCCCGGATTCGACGAAACGGAATATCGGGGTCTGCTCCAGGCGCGCATGGTGGAAGTTCGTGACCGCCTGCTGATGAACCTGGAACGGAGCCGCAACGGCTACGAGGTCCTCAAGACGCTTCCCAGGGAGACGAAGGCGCGTGCGATGGAGGAGATCGCGAAGGCGACGGCGTCCGACGATTTCGAGACCTTCTACCCGTTCCTCGACATGAAGAATCAGCGCCCCGGCGACTATCTGGGACCGTTCAACCTGCAGCGCCTCGATCTCGCCCGCACCGCCTGGATGCGGGACACCATCGCCGCCGTCCTCGGCGCCGCGTAGCCTGTCGGCTGACCGCGACCGGAGGCGTCCACCCTCTCGAACGCTCGCGACAGCTTCGAAGGCTTCGCGGCACAGGAACGCAGACGGTACGAGGCGGAAGCATGAAGCAGGAATACGATTTCAGCAGCGGGAAACGGGGCGCTCCCGTCGGCACGTCGCGGGGCAAAGACCCGGACCACTTCACCAACGACAGCGAGTACACCCGGGATCTGATTCGGCGCGATCGGGAGCGGAGCACCGCGTTCGAGGCGCTCCAGGCCGCTGTGCAGGAAGGTCTCGACAGCGGCCCGAGCGACAAGACGGTGCCGTCCATCATGAAAGAAGTCGAGGCACGGCTGCGCAGCGATGGGCGCCTATAGACTCTCGCGGAAGGCAGCCGCCGACGTCGAGGGCATCTATACCTACACCGGCGTCGCGTCGGCGCAAGCTACCGATTCTGCGCCAGCTCAGGTTTCCGGTTGGTAGACTTGGGTCAGGGCAGCCCTCGATGTCGCCCTGCTTCGATTCGACCGTGTGGCGGTCGCCTTGCTCGCGTTGGGTCCCGACGTGTCCGGTGAGATGACGGCAAACCGGGGAGAGCGGAGGACGAAAATGCCCCTGATTCCAGTCCTGGCGGCGGCGTCAATCCTGTCGATTTCGGTGCCCGCGGCGGCGCAGGAATGGACCGAGTTCGCGAGTCTCGAAGATCGCTTCACGTGCAATTTTCCGGGTCAGCCCGACGTGACGGAGACGACCTGGCTGTCGGAGTTCGGGGCGGAGCTGCCGGCGCGCGTCTATGCCGCCGAGGTCGGCCCGAGCCGTTACACGGTGACGGTGGCCGACTACAACCACGCCGAGAGGATACTCGTGGAGAAGGCCGGCAACTGCCCTCCGGGCGCGGAGAGATGCAGCGGGGGCGGGCTCACCGGCGAGGGGTACTGGCGGCACGACGTGCGAGGCGCCCTCATCTATGCGACCTGGACGTTTCTGCAGCGGGACGCCCGGGTCACGCACCTGGGCTACAACTTCACGGATCTCGTCGAAGGACACCAGTTGCATCTGACCAACGACGCCGACCGATCCCGTACGTTCGTGTCGATCTACATGCACGAGAACAAGCTCTACGTCCTGGAGGGCAACGTCCCTGCGGGCTACCCGGAGCCGGCGCTCTTTCAGCAGTCCCTGGGATGGCTCGACGAGGACGGCATGCGGCTTCGCTATCAGGCGATCTACTCCAACGGATTCCCGGCCCCGCCCCCCGTCGACTACTGACGCGCGCTCGGACCGGACCCTGCCCGAGTCTCCCGCCACAGTCGCAGCGCCGCCGGGAAGTCGCCGGCCGCCAGGGCGGTAAGCGCGAGCGCGGTCAGGGATTCGGGAGACCGGTGGAGGGCGCAGGCGCGGCCGGCGTGGGCGCGCGCCGCGGCGCGGGCGCCGCGATCGAGCGCGGCGACCGCCTGCCGCCGGTGGCGGGCCGCGGCCCGTTCAATCGCCAGCACCTGGCCGAGGTCGGTCCGGCAGCGGTGGCAGGACGGCCCCCCGGCATGCCGGGCGCCGCAGGTCGGACAGCGTTCCACGTCCGCTATCTCCAGGTAGTCCGCTATTCCAGGTAGAAGAGGATCTCGTCGAGCTCGCGCCGGAGCTCGCCCGCCCGCTCGGCCGCGCCCTCCTTGAGCGCGTCCCGGAGATCCTCCATCAGGTCGATCATCTCTTCCCGATCCTCGGCCGGCGCGGCCTCGAGCGCCTGCTCGGCCCGCGCCAGGGTCTCCCCGGCCTCCCGGGCCACGTCCGGGGGAACCGCGGCCGGCGCCGGGGACGGTTCCACGCCGCCGGCGGCCTCCCCGGCGGGCTCTGCGCCCCCCTCGGCCCCATCGCCCGCCTCGCCCCAGAGCGCGGAGACGCGTTCGCGCGCCTCGCCGAGCGCCTCGGCGCCGGTGCGCCCGATGGCGTTCTCGACGACGCCGCGGATTTCCCGGCCGGTCGCCCGTTCCCGCGCGTGGACGTGCAGCAGCCCGTCGAGATCCAGGCTGTAGGTGACGAGCAGGCCCCGGTCGCGGGCGCCCTCGCGCTGGTTCAGGCCGCCGAACAGGAAGGTGCCGATCTCCACGTTCTTCAGGGCGTCCGGATCCTCCCCCTGATAGACCTTGATCTCCGCTTCTTCCTGGTCCTCGAACAGGGTGAAGAACACGTCCGTCCGGATCGCCGGCAGCTTGCTGTTGCGCCGGATGAGCGGCACGAACTCGTGGGCGTACGGCCTGCCGTAGAGCTCTCCCTCCACCCTGGTGCCGAAGGTGTAGGGGGTGATGTCGACCAGCACGGCCTGCGTGTCCTGCCCCATCTCGAGCCCCGCCTGCACGCCGGCCCCGAGCGCGACGCACATGTCCGGGTCGACCTCGCCGTGCGGCTCCTGCCCCAGCCGCTCCGTGAGGACGGCGGCAATGCGCGGAATGCGGGTGGAACCGCCCACCAGCAGCACGCGGTCGAGCTCGCTCGGCCGCATGCCGGCGTCCTGCAGCGCGGTGGTCACGGCCTGGAGGGAACGGTCGAGAAACGGCTCGAGGTCGCGTTCGAAGTCGGCGCGGGTCAGCTCGCAGGCGAGATGCCTGGCCTCGCCGTCCACCGTGGCAACGTGGTCCTCCTCGACGCGCACGTAGGGTTGATCCGACAGTTCGATCTTGGCCCGTTCGGCGGACCGCCGCAGCCGCGCCTGCAGCAGGCGGTCGTCACGGGCGTTCTCGATCCCCAGCTCCTGCTCGACGTGCGCGTTCAGGCGTTCGAGGACGAGCGCGTCGAAGTCGTCGCCGCCGAGCTGGTTGTCGCCGGCGGTGGCCAGGACCTCGACCACGCCCTGTTCGATGCGCACCACCGAGACGTCGAAGGTCCCGCCGCCCAGATCGTAGACGAGAAGGGTGCGGCTCCCCGCAGCGCCGCTCTCGTAGCTGAGCGCCGCGGCCGTCGGTTCGTTGATGATCCGCACGACGGTCAGGCCGGCGATCTCCCCGGCTTCGCGCGTCGCCTGCCGCTGCGCGTCGGTGAAGTAGGCGGGGACGGTGATGACCGCCTTGCCCACGTCCCGGCCGAGGGCGCGGGCCGCCCGCTCCTTGAGCGCCTTGAGGACGAAGGCCGAGATCTCCTGCGGGGTGTAGGCCTCCTTGCCCATCCGCACCTGCGTCCCGGAACCCATGAGGCGCTTGATGGAGAGCACGGTCCGCTCGGGGGCGGCCGCGGCCTGGTTGCGGGCCTGCCGTCCGACGACGACGGCGCCGTGGTCGTCGAGGCCCACACACGACGGCAGGATGGCTTCTCCGCCCTCCTCCACGATCGAGGGCTTCCCGCCGGCGATGATCGCCACCTCCGAGTTCGTGGTGCCCAGATCGATGCCGATGATGGTGTCGTCGTCCGCCGCCCTGGTTTCCGCCGGCATCAGCCCTCCTCGCGACGTCGGTTGACCGCGACGTCGGCAAGACGCAGCACGTCGTCGCGCCGCACGAATCCGCTCCGCAACTCCTCGATCACCACGCCGTCCCCGATCCGGTCGACGCGGCGCGCCTCCACCGCATGCATGACCCGGCCGTCGAAGGGTCGTCCCACGGTCTGCACGGGCTGCACGTCGAACCGGGACAGCATCCTGTCGAAACGACCGAGCGCCAGCTCGTAGCCTTCCACGACGCCGGCGGCGCCCCGCGGCGGGCGCCCGAACAGACGCGGCCGATCCCGCAGCCGGACCGCCGCGTCGCGGCCCCGGACCAGGGCGTCGCGCACCTCCAGGGTCTCCAGCAGGCAACGGTCCTCGGCGGTTCGGGACACGCGCCGCTCCAGCGCGGCCAGCGTCTCGGCGCCGCGCTCCTCGCGGCGGGCGGCGGCATCGTAGCGCTCCGCCGCGGCCGCCAGCTCCCGGCCCGCCCTGGCCTGCTCCCGGTTCTGCAGGCGGATCTCCTGCCGCAACGCGGCGAACTCGGCGAACAGATCGCGCAGGTCGCAGTCGGCCGCGGCCGGTTCTCCCGGGTCCGCGGTTTCTTCGCCTGCCGCGTCGAGCCACTGCCGGAAGTCGTCGAGCGCGCGCTGCTTCCAGTCGCCGTCCGGTTCACGCATCCAGCTTCCCTTCCGCCGCCAGGAGCGCCTGCAGGCCGGGCGTCTCGCGGCGCGCCGGACGAGCCTTCACCAGCGCATCGAGCGCCAGCTCGAAGTCGCCGTAGACGGCCATCCCCAGCAGCGCCGTCTTCACGCGCGCACGGTCGTCCTTCAGGGCTTCGTACGCCGCGGTGACCTGCTGGAAGCGTTCCGGATCCTCGCCCGGCCGGTGCGCCCGCACCAGTTCCAGGTAGCGCCGGCGGATTACCTCCCCGGTCGCCGACGGGGACAGCCCCAGCACGAGATAGTGGACGAGCATGGTCCTGTTCCTGGTCAGCGGCGCCGTTTCTTTTCCTTGCCCCTGCGCGCGAACAACAGCGCATGCAGTTCCGGCGTCAACCTGTCACGCAGCCCGGCCGTCTGGCAGTCGCGCGCCAGCCGGTCCAGCTCTCGCCGCGCCGCCGGGTCGGCCCGCAGATTGCCGGCGAGCTCCCGCAACAGGGGCGGCGGCTCGCCGCGCAGTCGGCAGTCGTCGATCAATTCGTCGAGGCGGTCCAGATCGTCGTATATCTCCCGATCGAACAACATCGCCTGTTGCGCCGCGCCCGGCGGCGCAACAGGCGCCTCCTCGGTCAATGCCCGCCGGAAGCGTTCGACCAGCGCCGGATCGCCGGGGTCCGGCGGGAACGGCTGCAACACGGCCGGTCCGCGCGGCGCACCCGCGGCCTTGAACTGTTCCGCGAGCGCAGCCAGAAAAGCCTCCACCGCCGCCGGCGGCGGTCCCGGGCCGAGCGGCCCCGGTCCCTCGTCCAGGGGTTCGAAATCGAACGTCTGCAGCGCGTGGCGCAGCGGTTCCTCCGTGTGCCGGGCGAGCCTCGCGGCGGCCGATCGCAGCCGATCGCGGGTGGCGGGGTCCACCTTCTTCAGTACGTCCCGGAAACGCCGGGCATCGTGGTCGCTGCCTTCCTCGTAGCGGATCACGGCCAGATAGAAGAGCAGCAGCGGATCGCGGCGGGGTTTCCTGATGCCGCGCAGCCGGCGTTCGATCTCGACGCGAACCTCGTGCTGTCCGTCGCAGTCCAGCAGGACGTCGAGGACGGCGGGCAGGCGTTCTCCATCCACGCGTTCGAGGAGCGCGGGCCACCAGCGCCTGAACGTCGCCGCGACGCGCCGATCGTCGTAGAGGAGGTCGAGCTCGGCGGGCAGCGGCTCGAGAACCTGGACGATCTCGTCCGGCGCGCACTCGCCGGCGAGCGAGATCCCGTCGGCCAGCAGGCGCCGCACGGCTTCGGCCATCTCCGGTCTGACGTTCCTCACGTCGTTGTTGTCGTACAGGTCCCGGAGGAGCAGCGCGAGCATCCGAAGCTGCGCACCCGGCGGCAGACCCTCCAGATGGCGGGCGACCGTCGCGGAGGTGTCCGCGTCGCCCGACACGACCTCCAGCAGCAGCCATTTCGCCGGCAGGACGGATTCGATCACCCGGCGCCCGAGTTTCCCGGCGCGCTCCAGGTCCCGCACCGCCAGCGCGAACCGACCCTTCCTACGGCTCTGCTCGGCGGACTTGAGGAAACCGACGGCCTGCAGATCCAGGAGCCGATCGTCGTGGGGAGCGCGCCGGCGGGCCTCCTCCAGCGCGCCCTCGGCCTGGCGGTACGCGTTCCGCGCATAGTGCAGGGTGGCCAGCTCCAGCCAGGGGGTCGAATCGTCGGGAAAGCGGTCCGCCATGTCCTGCAGGACACGCTGGACCCTCCGTTTGCCGGCGCTCTGTCCCCGCAGCAGATCGAGCAGAAAGAGGTACCCGTCGCGATTGTCTGGGTCGGCCTCCAGACTCGCCAGCATCAGCTCGACGAAGACCATCCCGGGGTCCTCTACGGGCCGGCCCAGCAGCGCGGTCAGATCCGGCTCCATCTCGGGAGGCAGGAAGTCCGGATGCATGGCCGCCCGACCCGTGCGCGCCAGCGCCTCCAGCACGCACGCCCGTGCGAGGGCCCGATCCTGCTCCCGCGGAAACTCCACCGCCAGCACGTCGAAGAGAGCGACGGCCGGCACCGGATTCCACGCTGCAGGCACCACCTGCTGCCTCGCAAGGAGAATGCGGGCCGCGACGCCGATCACCCGATCGGCGGGCAGCAGCCGCCGCGACAGACGCTCTATCGCGCCGCCGGGGAGCAGATCCCGAAGGGTGGCCAGTCCGGCGATCTCCAGCAGGTCGATCCGGGCCCGCGCCGGGTCCTCGGGGTAGAGGGCGTCGGCCAGACGCTCGATTGCCGTCCCCGCCGCCCGCACGTTGCCGTTGTGGAGCGCCCGCTTCAATTCGCCGGCGAGGGCCGCCAGGCGCCCGTTCCCGTCCTTCGGCGCCACGGGGCGGCCGTTGCCGGCGGCGTCGCGGCCCACGAGGCGCCGCCACTCGGCGACCGTGCGGGCCAGCGCGAAATCGTCCGGCAGGCGATCGAGGATTCGGCGCAGCCCGTCGTCGTCGCCCGCGCCGAAACAGACCATGGCCCGGCAGAACAGGCGCCAGGCCGCGAACGGCGAGCGCCGCGGCACCCCCTGCAACAGGCTCTCGGCCCGCGCCCAGTCGCCGGCATCCATCGCGTGGAGTCCTGACCTGACCGCCGCGGCATCCCGACGCAGCGGGTGGGTCTCGTCGAACACGTCGAGAGCCACCCAGAACCGCTGGACGACCAGCCGGTCCGCCAGCACCCGCTCCACGCGAGGCAGGGACGTACCGCCGTCCAGGTGGTCCGCGTAGGCCGCCAGCGCGTCCCCGCCGTCCAGGTACCGGACGTACTGGACCCACTCGTCCTCCGACAGCGCCGGCAGGGACATGGACGCCCGATAGCCGTCGGCGCGGGCGCGCATGGTGGCCGCTTCCCTGTCCATGCCCTTCGCCGCGAGTTGCCGGGCGCGCTGCATGGAAGCGCAGAAGGACAGCAGCGGCAGCCCCGCCAGGCTGTCGTCCCGGTCCCGCGCCTGGCGGATCAAATCGAGCGCCTTGCGCCCGTCTCCCCCGGCGAGAAGCTCCCGCGCCTGATCCAGCAGGCCCCGGGGGGATGCACGGGGGGCGCGCGCCGGCGCCGACCGTTTGCGATTACCGCGTTTGCGCCTGCCGGGCACGTCTGTCGTTCAGTCGCAGGGATTCGAAACGCTTCGACGGCGGCAGGCCGAGGGGCGCGGACCGTCGAGAGCCAGCCGCGGTTGGCGATATCTTATTTCTCGCGGAACGTCTCGTTCAACTTCCGGAGCACGTCCGAGTCACCGGCGGCGATAGACCTCCCGGCGATGAGCGACCCGTACGACGAGGACGACGAGCACCTCGTGGAGTATTTCGTAGACGATGCGGTGGTCACCTACGCGAACCCGACGCAGGCCGAGAAGCTCGCCCTTCAGAACACTTCCCCTGAGGGGACGCTCTCGCAGGTCGTCGATCGCACGGACGATTCGCCGGCGCTCAGGCTCCGGAATGCGAGCGAGTTCCCTGGCGGCGCTCCGCTTGATCCGAACCGAGTAGTTCATCCCTGACTCTGTCCCAGTCCAGCACCGGGTCGGCGGGATCGCGCAAGAGATCGTCGAAGTCCTCCAGGTAGCGTTCCACCGCCTGACGGACGATGTCTGCCCTGCTTCGGTGCAACGCCTTCGCCGCAGCGTCCAGCGCCTCCACAACGTCATCCGGCAGGCGTGCCGTGATCTGACTCATTCCGGCCCCTTGAGTTCACATGATGTCATTGACATGATGATACTCCCATCCGGGCTCGCCCGCATTGGTGCGAGCATGTCCTCATCAGGCTCGGAAGAAGGCGTTGGTTTCCTCAATGACGCGATCCTGCATCGCGGGCGTCAGCTCCGGGTAGATCGGTAGCGCGAGCGACCGTAAGGCGGCATCCTCACTGTTCGGAAACGCACCCGCCGGGTGATCGAGGTAGTGGAAGCACGGCTGCCGGTGAAGCGGTACCGGGTAGTAGATCATCGTATCGATGCGCCGCACCGCAAGGTGTTGGCGCAGAGCGTCCCGCTGGTCCGCGACACGAATGACGTACTGGTGGTACGTATGGTGGTCTCGTCCCCAAACGGGCGCGGGCAGCTCTAGGCCCAGAGCCGCCAGATGCTCTTCGTAGTACGCTGCGCGCTTGCGGCGCCGCGCGTGCCAGCCATCCAGATGCGGCAGCTTCGCAGCGATGATTGCTGCTTGCAGCGTGTCGAGGCGGAAGTTTCCGCCCACCTCCGGATGCTGGTAGGCGTCGTGTCCGCCGTGGTTGCGCAGCCTGCGTACCCGTTCCGCCAAGTGGGAGTCTCCGGTAACCACCAAGCCTGCATCTCCCATGGCCCCCAGGTTCTTGGTCGGATAGAAGGAGAAGCAGGCGAGCGTTCCCATCGTGCCGGCCGGCCGGTCGCCATGGCTGACCCCGCGGCTCACTTGACTGCCGCTGGTGCCGCCACGGATGCTGCTGCCGCCCGCACCGCCGCTGGTCCCGACATCACCGCCAACGGGATAGCGTGCGCCCAGCGCCTGCGCCGCGTCCTCCACGACCGGAATCCCGTATGCCGCGGCCACTGCCAGGATCGGCGCCATGTCGGCGCACTGTCCGAACAGGTGCACGGGCACGATCGCCTTGACCCGCGGCCGTCGTTCGACCTCGCGTTCGAACCAGTCGGCCAGGCGCGCGGGGTCCATGTTGAACGTTCGCGGATCGATGTCGACGAAAACCGGAGCGGCGCCGAGCCGGGCCACCGTCCCGGCGGTGGCGAAGAACGAGTACGGCGTCGTGACGACGAGGTCGCCCGGGCCCACGTCCAGCGCCATGAGCGAGACGAGCAGCGCGTCCGTGCCGGAGGAGACGCCTATCGCGTGGTCGACGCCGATGTAGTCGGCCATCGCCCGCTCGAAGGACTCGAGCACCGGTCCGCCGACGTAGCGGCCGGAGGCGACGACGTCGAGCACCGCCCGCTCGATGTCCGGTCGCGTGGTCTCGAGCTGGGCGGCCAGGTCGAGAAACGGGACGCGCACGTTCAGAGGTCCGCGTCGAGGCGCATCGCCATCGGGATGAAGGCGATGCCGTTGACCGCGCGCTCGGGTCCGGTCTGGCGAAAGCCGAGCTTCTCGTAGGCCGGCACGCCGTAGCGCGACGAGTTGACCGTCACGCGCTCGAGATCCGGGTTCGCTGCGCGGGCGTCCGCGAGCGCCGCGTGCAGCAGGCCCTTGGCGATGCCGCTTTGCTGGTGCGCCTTATCGACGAAGAGGAGTGCGACGTGGTTGTTCTGGCGGATCTCGATCATGCCGGCCAGGGCGCCGTCGACCGTCGCGACGCGGACGAAGTGGTCCTCGGCGGTGCGCGACGCGATCGCGTCGGGAGCGGCGAACCTGCGGAACTCCGCGTTGCCTTCGTCGGTCAGCTCCGGACCGATGAACTCGTCGAACGACGAGAGGACGAGCGCCGAGACGGCGGCTGCTTCGCCGGGCCGCATGGCGCGATAGCGCACGCCGTCAGTCACGGGACAGGCTCTTGATGTAGTTGACGAGGTTCCAGATGTCCTCGTCGCGGAGCTGGTTGGCGTAGCCCTGCATGTCGGCGGTCACGCCTTCCTTGATCACCGTGAATATCTCACCGTCGCTCCCGCCGTGCGTCCAGACGTCGTCGGTGAAGTCGGACGGGATGCCGCCCGCATGCGACATGTCGCCGTCTCCCGCGCCCCGGTTGCCGTGACACTGCCGGCAGAGGAAGACGTAGCGCTGCCGGCCGGCGACCAGCGATTCGCGGGTCGGCTCGACCGGGTTCTCCAGCGCCTGCGCATCGGCGTGCTGGTGAGCCTCGGCGGGATGCTCCTGCGCCCCGACCGCGACAGCGGCGATCAGCAGCGCGCCGGCGAGCGCCAAGGCGGCGGCAGCCGGCCCGGCAAGGAAGCGGAACGGTATGCGGCGGTGGTGCGGCAAGGGGTTCACGTGCTCATTCCTGCGGCGCATCGAAGTTCTCCCACATGTACTCGGGAAAGTAGGTGTGCAGATGCATGAAGATCTCGTGGACCAGGTTCACGGCCCGGTTCACGCCGTAGCCGTGGTGATCCTCGCGGGCGACGACCTCGAGCGACAGGGCGGCCCGCCGGACGAAGCAGCGCACGTCGGCCCGCTCCGGATCGACGCGGCGGTGGGCCGGCAGCTCGGCCGAGGCGCGCCCCCGGACGAACTTCCGCAAGGCGCTTGCGAGAGCCGACCGCGCCGGCACGTTCGGAAGCAGATCCCGAAACGCGAGCATACCGGACGCGGGATCGTAGCTCAGCGTGAACGGCGACGGCGCCAGCCAGCGGAACGTGAACTCGTAGCGCCCGCGGCGGGCCGGCCGCTCGGCCAGCCCCCGGAAGACACCCCGCTCGGCGTACTCCTGCAATCGAGTCCGCACCTCGGCCAGGCCGCCGTGCAGCGGCCCGCGCCCCTCCGTCCGAACGTCCCGGCCTTCCTCCACCAACTAATGGTAGTAGGACATCACGCCCGGACCCGGGCGGATACTGGTCGCGCAGCCAGAACTCCTTCTTGGCCTGCACGTTGACGACGCTGGGACGGCTCTCGTCGAGCGCCACCTGGTAGGCCCGCTCGAGGGCCGGCCGCATCTCGTCGGGCCGCGTGACGTACTCGCCGTGCGCCCCGAGCGCCTCGCCGAGCTTGTCGTAGCGCAGGTTTTCCTGGAACAGGTGCACCGGGAGCCCGAGCGTGTTGTTGCGCTGGCCGGTCCACGTGCCCCACGCGTTGTTGTTGTAGACGACGATGACGGCCGGGAAGCGGTACTTGGACAGCGTCTCGACCTCCATCGCGGTATAGCCGAAGCCGCCGTCGCCAGTAATACCGATCACCGGGTGGCCCTCGAAGCCCGCCTGCGCTCCGACGCCGTGGCGGACGGCCGCCGCGACACCGACGGTGTAGCCGATGTCCGGGCCGATCGCCCCGTACTGGTACGCGCCGTTGATGATCTGCGCCGGCCGGTGCGCGCGCAGGTAGCGCCGCGTGTAGCGCGCGATGCCGTAGCCGCCCTGCAGAATCGTGGTGCGGTCCGCCGGCAGGTCGCCGTGATGCAGGAAGTCGGCCAGCTCCTTGCCGATGACCGCCGGATGGACCGCGTCGGTGTACCCCAGCCCGGTCCGGTAGTACTCCTCGTTCTCCGCCTCGAACGCCTCGCGCGCCGCGGCCACCTCGGCCACCCACGCTGCGCGCCGCTGGCGGGGCATCGCGTCGGCCAGGGCCTCGAGGGCGGCGCGCTCGTCGCTGACGATGCCGACGTCGATGGGCAGGTTGCGCCCGATGTCCTCCGCGCCCGGATCGATCCGGATGTAGCGCGCGTCGGGCCCGAAGGCGAACTCGCCGAGCGTCGGCATGCAGTACTGGCCCACGAGCAGGACGACGTCCGCGCTCATCAGCGCCATCGGCGCGGCGTCTGCCGACAGCTCGTGCTCGGCCGGAAACTGCCCCTTCATCGCGCCGGACTCGACCACCGGGATGTGCGCGTGCTCGGCCAGCTTCCGCAGCGCGTCCCACCCCTTGCTGTAGAGGACGCCGTTGCTCGACACGATGACCGGCCGCTCGGCGTTCCGCAGCAGCTCGACCGCCCGGTCGATGGCGCGCGGGTCGGGATGCGGCCTGGCGTCGGTGCGGTACTTGGTCTTGTCGTAGAAGTACTCGACGTCGATCGGATCGGTGAACCGGGCGCGGGCGATCTTGCACCGGCTTGGGCACGCCGCTCCGAAGCTGCCGGAACGCGTAGCCGGCGTACTCCCAGGTACGCGCCGGCGTGATGAGCCGCTTGCCGTACTTCTTGATGCCCTCGGTCAGCGGCTGCTGGTACTGGTCCTGGATGCCCTGCTCGGTGTCCTCGGCGAAGATCGTCTTGTTGCTGGCGAGAACGAGGATCGGCGAGCGGGCCGAGTTGGCGGCCGAGATGGCGCCAATCATGTCGGTGAAGCCGGGCCCCTCCGTGCCGGACGTCGCCGCCACCTCGCCGGTGGCGCGGCAGAAGGCGTCGGCCGCGTGGCACAGCGAGCCCTCGTGGCGGCCCGAATAGGTCGGGATGCCCATGTCGCCGATGGCGTGCACCACGTCGTAGTTGCCGGGGCAGCAGAACAGCGCCTTGACGCCCTCTTCCTTGCAGGCGCGCGCGAACACCTGCGCGCCCGTCATCGGGAAGTCGATCTCCGGCAATTCGGCCGCCTTCGCCTTCTCGAACTCGCTCGGAATGGTGATCGGCTTGACGTCCTCCTCGGCGGCGCTCGCGACACGGCCCGTGCCGAGGGCGGCCGCCGTGGCCCCGGCCCCGCCCAGAACCGCCTGGCGCATGAACGCGCGCCGTGACTCCGCCGCCGTGCCGCCGGACCGCTTCGCGTTCCGCGTCTTCGTCTTCATGGGATCCTCCACACGCCGGCCCGCCGCCGAGTCCGTGCCCTCATTCTCTATACGACGGCGCACTGCGCTTCGGCGATAACAGTGCACCACGCGCACGGCATGCTAATCGCGCACCCGCAACGTGTCAACGCACGTACCGGCAGTGGGCCCCCTCCGCCGGCCGCGACGCATCCGGCCACCGACCACGGCGCGGTCGACGGTACGCTCCCGTGATCCGGCGTTGGCTTGGCGTCGCGTCGCGCCAACGGGTCACTCGGCGGAGACCACCAGAATCCGCGCAGCCCGGGCGCAGCGGGCTCCCACGTTGCTCGTGTGCCCGTCGGCCGAGAAGGGCAGGCGCACCGAGAGCCGCAGCACGTTCGGGAAGTTGAGCCACGACGCGCCCCGCATGACGCGCAGATAGCCCGTCTCGGCCGGCTGCGGATCGCTCAGCGGCCCGTCCGGATAGCGGACGGTGATCCAGCCGTTCACCCACTCCCAGACGTTGCCGATCATGTCGTAGAGTCCGAAGTCGTTGGACGGAAAGGAACCGACCGGCGCAGTGTTCAGCCAGGCGTCTGCGCCGCCGGTGGCGCCGCTGCAGCACTGCACGGTACCGAAATTGGCATAGTCCCGCGTCAGCTCGTCGCCCCACCAGTAGAGGCGCCCGTCATGCCCCGCGCGCGCCGCGTATTCCCACTCCCACTCGGTGGGCAGGCGCCCGCCGGCCCAGTCGCAGAACGCCTCGGCGCCGTGCCATGTCATATGGACCGCCGGGTGATCGGGCGCCTGCGGATAGTCGGGGACCGCCGGCCGCTCGTAGCCGGTCGCCGCCACGAACGTCGCGTACTGGCCGACGGTCACCTCCGTCGCCATCAGGTCGAACGTCGACAGCGTCACCTCGTGACGCGGGCGCTCGCTGTCGAGGCAGGCGGAGTCGCCCGGAACGCACCCCATACCGAAGGTCCCCGCCGGAATCGTCACCCACGGCAGTTCGACCTCCTGCGCCGCGCCGGGGACGGCGGTCATGCCGATCCCGAGCGCGACCAGCGCCGCGGCGCGCATGCCGGACGGGAGCATGCCCGCCTGCGCGAGCATCGACCGGACGGACATCTGTATCGATTCCTGCACGGCATCTCCCCTGACCTCGGACGGTGACTGGGATCCTCTCGGCGACATTCGGGTGACTTATGTCACACACCGTTCTCGACGTCACCCCTTGACCGCGATGCCGGCCACCTCGAAGCGCGCGCCGAACAGCAGCGTGCCCGAGCCGAGGAACGCGCGCGCCGGCGGGTCTTCGTTGAAGTACTCCCGATACACGCTGTTGAAGGCGCCGTAGAGCGAGACGTCGGAACAGAAGACCTTCACGCTGACCAGATCGTCCATGGTCATGTCAGCCTCGGCCAGCACCGCCTGGATGCCGTCCATGACATTGCGGGCTTCCTGCTGGGCGGTCGCCGGCGGCCGGCCGGTCGCCGGGTCCATACCGAGACGGCCCGCCACGTAGAGGGTGTCGCCGGCCAGCACCGCGTCGCTGAACGGGGCGGTCGTGGTGCGGCCGGGCAGGTTGATGGCACGGGGTGAGGAATCCTGCGTCGCGTTCAGCCCGGCCACCACGCCGGAGACGAGCACGCCGATGACGATGCCTGCGACGAAGACGAATCCGTTTCTGCGCGTCCTCATGTTCTCCTCCTTGTCGAATCGTTCAACGCATCCTCGGGCCTGCCTGTCCACGATAGGCCGTGGCACAAGCTCCGGCCATCACGCACCGGTGAGGAGCACCGTCGACCCGGTGGTCTGCCGCGCCTCCAGATCGCGATGCGCCTGCGCGGCATCCTGGAGGGCGTACGTCTGGTTGACCTCGATCCGCACGGCTCCGCTGCCGACGACGTCGAACAGCTCCGCCGTCGTCTCCTCGAGCTCCTGCCG